>CBINPE010000024.1:0-44804 GCA_966252435.1 uncultured Burkholderiales bacterium
CAGGTGCAGGACGGACGATTGCTATCTCACCCGACCTGCTGGCCGCTGCCTCCGTACTGGCTTGGGACGCCGCGGCGTCGTTGCCACTGCCGCCGCCACAGGAGGACAGCAGTACGCAGGCGGAGGTCAAGCTGAGGTGGGGGATAGCTCGGAACAATTTCATCTTGGGTTTCGTTGGGTAGGCTCGTTGGTGGAAATAGGCATACTGCAACGCGATGCGTTGGGAACGTCACCGGCACAGACAGTCTGCTTTCCACTCAGAAGCGGCGTGTTACCCGACGTATCAGTCACCCACCCGCACGAAAGAACTTTCCACCCCAAGAAGACATGCCGCAGCGCCAGGCGGCATGCCCGCGCCTCACTCCCGCGGCGCCGCCGGGTTGCCCGCCCAGCGCGTCGCGCCGGGGATGTGCTCGCCCTTCATCACCAGCGTCATGGGCCCGAGCTGGGCCCCCTCCTCCACGCAGGCCCCATACAGCACCGTGCTGCGCGCGCCCATGTTGACGCGGGCACCGATGCGCACATGGTCGATCTTCATCACGCGGTCTTCGAACAGGTGGGTCTGCGGGCAGGTGAAGGCATTGAGCTCCGCGTGGTCCCCGATGTGCACGCAATCGAATTCGGTGATGTCGGTGGTGTCGAGGTAGACCCCGCGGCCGATGCGGCAACCGAGCAGGTTGAAGGCCCAGGGCAGCCAGGGCGTCCCGCGCAGGTAGCGCATGAAGTTGGGCACTGCGATGCCTTCGTACAGGTTGGTCGCCGCCTCCGAGAGCCACACGAACGGCGTCCACATCGGCACGGCCCGCTGCGTGTAGCGGCCGATGAACAGCCACTTGAACAAGGCCACGAACACGAAGGTGCTCAGGCCGAACAGCAAGCCTGCCCCCGCCAGCATGCCCGTCACCTCGAGCCAGCGTTCGCTGCTGGCCGAGGGCATCACGGCCAGCACGATGGCATAACCCGCGGAGATCACGATCGCATGCGGCGAGACGATGCGGAAGGCCTCGATCAGGCCACGCCCGAGGCGGCGCAGCGCCGAAGGCCGGAAGGTCAGCGACTCGGGAAAGCCCTGCACCGTCTCGCGCGCCGGCAGGTGGATGGGCGGCGAGCCCAGCCAGGTGTCCCCGCTGCGCACGCGTCCTGCTTCAGGCGGACGCGCCAGCACCCCGATCAGCACGTTCTCCGGCAGCACCGTGCCGTCCGGGATGTAGGCGCCGTTGCCCACGAAGCTGCGCCGCGACACCACCGTGGGCTGCATGCGCATCCAGCCGCCGTCGATCTCCTCGTCGCCCAGCAGCACCGCATCGGCGATGAAGGTCTCGTCGCCCAGGGTCAGCATGTCCGGCACCACCCCCAGGGCCGTGGAGATCTCGGCATCGCGCCCGACCTTGGCTCCCAGCAGCCGGTACCACGAGGGCGCGAACACCGTGGCATACACCCCGTGCAGCACCTGCAGGCTCGATTCCTGGATCTGGTTCACCAGCCACTTGGCGCAGTACAGGTTGCTGTGCACGGGCCAGCGCCCGCTGCGCAGGCGTGGCAGAACGCTCCAGCGGATGGCCGCGGACAGCAGCGCCGTGCACACGATCATCAGCGCGCTCGCGGGCAGCGCCAGCACGAAGTACTGCAGCAGCTGGCGGCCCATCGAGCTGGTCTCCTCCATCCAGGAGAACAGCTCCGGATCGTCCAGCTTGTCGATCAGCATGAACGTGGGGAACACCGGCAGGAAGAACAGCGTCGCCACCAGCAGGGCCCCCAGCAGGAAGAACACGCCTTCGCCGGCCAGCCGGGCCTCGCTGACGGCCGGGCGCGGCGGCAGGCTGGCGGGGTCGAAGGCGCCGACGTCGCGCGCGGGCGAGCCGCTGAAGATGCGCCGGTCCGGCACCTGCGTCCCCTCGCCCAGCGCCGACTGGGCGTCCAGGTGGCTCCACGCGCCGAGCCGCGTGCCTCCCTCCAGCACGGCATAGGAGCCGACGTGCGACTCCCGGCCCAGCGAGATGGTGCCCAGGTGGAACTCGCCCTGGAACACGCGCGCGTTCTCCAGGCACACGGCATTGCCGAGGCTTGCGCCGTCGTCCACCGTCAGCAGGTCGGGCGCGCGCAGGCTGATCGAGCCGATGTTGACGTCGCGCCCGATGCGGGCCCCCAGCGCGCGCAGCCACCACGCGTGCAGGGACGAGCCGCTGATGAAATAGGTGGGGGCCGCCTCCACCAACCGGTCGGCCAGCCACCAGCGGAAATAGGTCCAGCCCCACAGGGGGTAGCGCCCGGGCCGCAGCCGCCCCGCGATCAGCCATTTGCCACCGATGGCGATCAGGAACTCGAACACGGTCGCCACCAGGAACACCAGCACCGACATCAAGACCGCGAAGGGGATGGAGTCGCCCGGCCCGCCGGTGTGGAAGTGGTAGGTGAAGAACGGCGCCAGCCACTGGCCCATGCGGATGGCCACCAGCACGGGCAGCATCAGAGCCTGCGCCAGCCCGCAGCGCCAGCGCCGCCAGGCCGACGGCGGCCTCCACTCGGCCACGCGCGCCGCCTCGGCCGGCGTGCCCGCCTGCAGCACCTCGGCGATGCGCGCCACCGTGCGCCGTTGGTAGATGTCGCGCACGGTCACGTGGGCATGGCGCGGATCGGTGCGCAGGGCCGATGCCAGGCGAGCAGCCAGCAGGGAGTGGCCGCCCAGGTCGGAGAAGAAGTCCGCCTCCCGCGTGATCGGCAGGCCTGGGAACAGACGCGCCAGCGCCTCGAACAGCGCGGCCTCGCCGGGGCTGTGCGGCACCTGGTCCCCCGCGGGCGTGGCGGGTGCAGGCGACAACGGCCGGGCCGCCAGGGCCTTGCGGTCGATCTTGCCCGAGGTCAGGCGCGGCATTTCCGTCAACAGCTCGTAGCGCCCCGGCACCATGTAGGTGGGCAGGCTCTCGGACAGCGCGCTGCGCAGCGCGGACGGCGCCAGGGTCACCCCCGCCTCCGGCACCAGGAAGGCGACAAGCTGGTCCAGCCCCTCGTCCTGGCGCAGCAGCACGGCCACGGTGCCCACGCCGGGCTGGTGGGCCAGCGCCTCCTCGATCTCCCCGAGCTCCACCCGGAAGCCGCGGATCTTGACCTGGTCGTCGGCCCGGCCCAGGCATTGCACGCGTCCGTGCTCGTCGATGCGCGCCAGGTCACCCGTGCGGTAGAGCCGCTCGTCGTGCGCATGCCGCCGCCAGGGATTGGGCAGGAATTTCTCGGCCGTCAGCGCCGGACGCCCCAGGTAGCCCGCAGCCACGCCCGGCCCGGTGATGCACAACTCGCCGGTCTCGCCCGGAGGCAGCAGCCGCAGCCCATGCTGCGCGGTGTCGGGGTCGATCACCAGCAACCCATAGTTGGGCAAGGGGGTGCCAATGGTGACCGGCTCGTCCGCATGCAACTCGGCGAGGCTGGCCGACACCGTCGCCTCCGTCGGCCCATAGGTGTTGAAGACCTGACGCCCCGGCCGCGCCCATCGGGCCACCAGCGCCTGCGGGCACATCTCCCCACCGAGGTTGATCAGGCGCAGCCCCGGCACGTCCTGCGCGAACAAGGCCAGCAGGGTCGGCACGGCATGCAGCACCGTCACGCCGGCCTGCGCCAGGGCCGCCGGCAGCGCCTCGGGGTCGGCCGCCACCTCGCGCGGCGGCAGCCACAGCGTCGCACCCACCAGGTAGCTGATCCAGATCTCCTCGAACGACATGTCGAAGGCCACCGAGAAGCCCTGGTAGACGACATCGTCCTCGCGCACCCCGAGGCGTTCGTTCTCGCTGCGCAGGAAATGGCAGATGCTGCCCTGCTGGATGCAGATGCCCTTGGGCTTGCCGGTCGACCCCGAGGTGTAGATGACGTAGGCGGGGTGCGAGGGCAGCGCGCCCTCGCGCCGCCGCAGTGGCGCGGCCTCGTCCGTGGGCACGGCAAGCAGCTGCTCGGCCGTCCACACCGGGCGGCCCACCCAGGCCAGGCGCGGCGCGAACTCGGCACAGCTCACGATGCCTGCCGCTTCCGCATCCTCCAGGCACACCGTCAGGCGCTCGAGGGGGATGTCGGCGTCCAGCGGCAGCCACCCCGCGCCGGTCTTGGCCAGCGCCAGCTGCATCACCAGCAGCTCGATGCCCCGCGGCAGCCACAGTCCCACCAGCTGCCCGGGCCTCACCCCGGCCTCGATCAGGCGCGACGCGGCCAGGTCGGCCTGGGCGTTCAGGGTCTGGTAGCTCCACGCCACCGGGCCGCAGCGCAACGCGATCCGCTGCGGGCTGCGCGCCGCGGTGGCTTCGAACACGTCGGCCAGCACCTCCTGGCGGATGAGGTCGGGCCGCTCGGGGCCCCACAGGACAAAGGATGCTTGCGCCGGCCCCGTGTCAGGCGCGCTGGGTGACTCGCTGGGGCGTGTTGCCTGGGAAAGCGGCATGAATGAAATGTCAGTATCGTCAGAATCGGGAAAGCGCCTGCGAGACTTCCAGGCCGGCATATGGTGCACCTGATTGCCGGCACAGGTGTGATTTCTTTGCGACGCCGACCCACGTGCCCGAGCCTGGCGCAGGCGGTCACAAGCGCCGACACTTGCTTGCAGGTGGTCACCTTGAATCCGCCCCAGAATCGACGTTCGCCCACCGTCCCCAGGAAAGAAGAAAGCACCATGCCGCAACACCGCCTCCTCCCACGCCGCGCCCTCCTCGACCTCGCCCTCGGCCTGTGTCTGGCCGCTGCCGGCCCCGCCTTTGCCGTGGAGACGGGCCAGGGCGCGCCCGACGTCGACCTTCCCGGCGCCGGCGTGGCCGCCAGGCTTTCCGAGCTTCGGGGCAAGGTCGTGTACGTCGACTTCTGGGCATCGTGGTGCGGCCCCTGCAAGCAGTCCTTCCCCTGGATGAACGAGATGCAGAAGAAGTACGCCGCGAAGGGGCTGCAGATCGTCGGCATCAACGTGGATGCCCGGCGCGAGGATGCCGACGCCTTCCTGAAGAACGTCCCGGCTCAGTTCGCCGTGGCCTTCGACACACGCGCCGATGCCGCCAAGCGCTTCGACGTCAAGATCATGCCCACCGCGGTGCTGATCGGCAGGGACGGCAAGGTGCTGTTCCTGCACCAGGGGTTCCGCGAGCAGGACCGTTCCGAGCTGGAAGCCCGGCTGGCCCAGGCCGTGGACGCTGCCGCACCCAAGGCACCGTAAGGCGACCGACGGCCCGGCATCGGTGCATTCGTGAACGGCACCGGTGCCATTTCGCACAAGTTCGCACAAGGGGTGGAAGGGTTGCGGCGACACCCCCCAAATGAGGCCTTCTCAAGACGGACCCGGCCTCTTAATCTGGCCGCTCGCAGTAGCAGGAGCATCGTCCATGAGCAGTCCAGTTCTCCCTGCCGCCCCTCACGGCACCACCTACGAATTGCGTTTCAGATCCTTGTTCAACACGGGCCGCGCACTGGCCTTCCCCTGTGACGCCCTGGGGCGTGTCGACGAAAGCCGCCTGAGTGAACAGGCCCGCCACAACTACCTGCGCGCCCGCAAGGTCATCGGCAAGGACTGGGCCACGCCCATGGTGCAGGCCCTCGTCGGTTGACAGCCCCGTGAACGGCTGAAAGCCGGCCTGACGCCCGGCCGGCCCCTCAGCCGATGCAAGTCCGGTTCTTGCCCGTGCGCTTGGCTTCGTACAGCGCCTGGTCGGCGCGCTCCAGCGCCTCCTCGATGCGCTCGTCCAGCCGGTAGGCCGTCACGCCGGCGGAGAACGTCACGAACACCTGCTTCTGTTCGTGCATGAACAGGCCGCCCGACAGCGAACGCTGCAGCCGCGTGAGGATCTGCTGGCCCTCCTCCACCGGCGTGTTCGGCAGCAGCACCACGAACTCTTCCCCGCCGTAGCGGGCCACCATGTCGGTGGGCCGCAAGGTCTGGCTGACCACCGCCGCCAGCGACTTCAGGGCCTCGTCGCCCGCGCTGTGGCCCAGCTCGTCGTTCAGCCGCTTGAAGTTGTCGATGTCGAGCAGCCCCACCGACAGCACACTGCCTTCGCGCTCCACGCGCGCACGCTCCACGTCAAAGACCGCCAGCAGGCCGCGGCGGTTGGCGATCTGGGTGAGCTGGTCGGTCGACACCTCCTGCGACAGCCGGCGCAGCTCCAGCTCCAGTTCGTCCACGCGCCGGGTCAGCTCGTCGGCCTTGCTGTGCTCGGACTGCAGGCGCGCCTGGGCCTGCTGAACCAGGGACTGGACACTGCGGCTTTCCTCCACCATCTCCCGCACGGCGCCCGCCAGGCTCTCCAGCGAATCCGCCTTCTCGATCACGTCGGCATAGCGGCCCACGCTTTCGTGGAAGCGCCCGGTCTGCGTGCCCAGCTCGCTCAACTCGGCCAGCATCTGCCCGATCATCAGCTTGAGGGCGTCGCGCGCCCGCTCGCGCTCGGCGCGCAACCTGCCCTGCTGGCGCCGCGTGTGATGCAGCAGCTCCGTGACGGACTTGACGCCACGCGCCGTCAGGCCGTCATGGAGCACGTTCTGCATGGCCTCGCATTGGCCCTGCACCCAGCTGTCGTTCTCGGTCAGGTCGGCCAGGCTGGCGGTCAACTCGTGGCACAGCTGGCCGAGCTGCGCCACCAGGTGATGGCGGTGCTGGACCACGCGGTTGGCCTGGGCGCACAGGGCGCTGACCTCGTCGGCCATCGCCCCGGACATGCCGTCGCACTGGATGCGCAGGGTCGCCCCCCGGATGGCCTCGGCCAGGCGCTGGCTGCTGCCCTCGGCCGTCGGCAGCGCCGCCTCCAGCGCCCCGCCCATGGCGCCGAGCGAGTGGTTCCAGGCGGGCGTGGGGTCCTCGGCATCGACGGCCTCGTCATCCTCGTCGGCCATCAGCGCACCCACGATGTCAGGCAGCGTCTCGTCAGCGCCCTCCACGGCCAAGGCTGCAGGCGCCGCTGACGTGGATGCGGACGCGGCCGGGTCGCCCTCGACCGCATCAGGGGCCTCTTCCAGGCGGTCTGTCTCCCAGCTGGTGAGCAACTGGCTCAGGCGCTGCTGCAGCCGGGCTGCATCGCTGCGGCTGCCGGACAGTACACGCTGCAGGCTGTCCTTCTTGCGTGCAGTGGTCCACTGCTTGCCGCCGCGTTCCAGCCCGCGCACCACCCGGTCCATCAGGCCGACCCAGGCCACCCCCGTCTCGTCGGGGGTGTGGGTGATCAGCCGCTCCGCCGCCTCCCAGCGCCCCTCGCCCATCGCCTTGGCCACGTCGGCCCCCACGCTGCCGCCGTCGAAGGCGCGCGCTGCCAGCTTGTCGACCAGGCGCTGGGCGCGGTCCGGCAGGGCCGTGGCGTGCTCGTCACCGGCCTCCTGCTGGTAGGCCCTGGCGTAGTTGGCCGGGGTGGGCTCGAGCTTCTCCAGCACCAGGCGCCGCAGCGCGGCCTTGGCCAGCCGGGCGGACAGGGCCTCGCCGGCCTCCGCTTCCATGGGCTTGGGCTTGCTGGCGGGCGCATGGATCGGGCTACCCTGGGTGCGCACCGTGGGCGCGGCGGCCGGCTTGCCGTTGAGGCCCGGGCCTGGCGGACGCACCGGTGAGCGCTCGGCCGGCCGAGGCTGGCCCGGCTTGGCGGCCGGCTTGACCGCGGGATTGGTGACTGGGCTGCTGCGTCGGGTTGCCATGGCCGTGCGTGATTGGATTGATTCCTGGTTCCTCGAACACGGGCCCCGAGGAGCCCCGGAAAGCGGTCAGGCCGCAGGCGTCGTGCGGGGCCCCAGCGCGCCGGGCTGGACCAGCGAGAGGTCGCCCACGGGCAGGCCGTCCTCGCCGACCACGCCGATCCACGGCGCCTTCTTCGGCAGCACGGTCTGCTGGAGCCAGCGCTCGATGTCCTCTGGCGGATGCGCGCGGCTGAACAGGAAGCCCTGCATCACCACGCAGCCCATGCGGTTGAGGGCCTCCATCTGGCGCAGGTTCTCCACGCCCTCGGCCACCACGCGCAGGCCGAGAGAGCGGGCCACCGCGATGATGGCCGTGACCACCGCCGCGCTTTGCGGCGTCAGCCCCAGGTCGCGCACGAAGCTGCGGTCGATCTTGACCTCGCTGATGGGCAGCGTGGTCAGGTAGGCCAGCGAGGAATACCCCGTCCCGAAGTCATCGATGGAGATGGCGACACCGGCCTGGTTCAGCCGGTTGAGCGTGGGGATGACGTTCTGCAGGTCGCGCATCAGGCTGGTCTCGGTGATCTCCAGCTCGATGGCGCTGTGCTGCACGCCATAGGCCGTGACTGCCGCCGTGATGTGGTCGACCAGGTCGGAGCGCTCGAACATGCGGTTGGGCAGGTTGACGGCGATCGAGGCCGAGAAGCCGAAGTTGTCCTGCCAGATGCGTGCCTGGCGGGCCGCCTCGCGCAGCGCCCACTCGCTCATGGGCACGATCAGGCCGGTCTCCTCTGCCAGCGGGATGAACTCGATCGGCGGGATCAGCAGGTTGCCGCGCTGCCAGCGCATCAGCGCCTCGGCGCCCACCATCTTGGCCGAGCGCACGTCGACCTTGGGCTGGTAGTGCAGCACCAGCTCGTTGCGCTCGATGGCCTTGTGCAGCGCGCTCTCGAGCTCGAGCTTCTCGCGCCCCTTGCCGCCGAGCGCCGGCCGGTACACGGTGGCGGCATTGCGGCCCTGTGCCTTGACGGCGTACATGGCCACGTCGGAGTTGCGCATCAGGTCGGCCACGGTGAGCCCGTCGCGCGGGAACAAGGCGATGCCCACGCTGGCCGTCACGAAGCATTCCTGCCCGCCGACGAAGATCGGCTCGCGCATCAGGTCGAGGATGCGCTCGCCCACGCGCTCGGCGTCGCGCTCGTCGATGACCTCGGGCAGCAGGGCCACGAACTCGTCGCCACCCAGCCGGCCCACCGCCTCGAGCATGCGGTGCGAGCGTGAGCCCACGCTCTCCAGCGAACTCTCGATGACCTGGTCGGAGTGGCGCACGCAGGAGCGCAGCCGCCGAGACACCTCCATCAGCAACTCGTCGCCGGCGGCGTGGCCGAGGGTGTCGTTGATGATCTTGAAGCGGTCCAGGTCGATCAGCAACAGGCCGACCTGGTGGTTCAGCCGGCGCGCGTGCTCCAGCGCCCGGTCGGCGCGCCAGATCAGCTGGCGCCGGTTCGGCAGCCCCGTGAGCGCGTCGAAGTTGGCAAGGTGGCGGATCTTGTCCTCGGCCATGCGGCGGTCCGTGACATCCTGCACGATCCCGGTGTAGCCGATCAGGTTGCCGTGCTCGTTGAAGGACGGCTCGGCCTCGACGTGGATGATGCGGTGCAACCGGCCGTCGGCCAGCGAGACGGAGATGTCGGTGGTCAGCACGGTGCTGTGGTAGAGCACGTCGTGCAGCACGGCCAGGAAGCCCAGCCGGCTGTCGTCGGTGAGCAGGCGCAGCAGCTGCTTGAACGTCATGCTGTCGTTGGCGCCCATGCCGAACACCCGCAGCGCCTCGACCGACAGGGCCAGCCCGCTGCTGCGCCACCAGTCGAAGCTGCCCATGCGGGCCAGGTCGTGCGCGCGCGCCAGCTTGGCCTTGCTGCGCTCAAGCTCGAGCCGGGTGCGGCTGGAGCGCAGCAGGTGGCGCAGGCGGCCCGACAGCAGGCTCCACTGGTTGGATTTCACGAAGAAGTCGGTCGCCCCGGCCTCGTAGGCCCGGTTGATCGAAGCCTCGTCGTCCAGCCCGGTGAGCATCAGCACTGGCAGCGCCTCGAAGCCGGGCAGGTTGCGCACCGCGCGGCAGGTCTCGAAGCCGTCCAGCCCCGGCATCAGGGCGTCCAGCACGACCACGTCGGGCATCCAGTCCACCAGGATCTGGATCGCGCGCTCGCCGCTGTTGGCCTCGGTGATCTCGAAGCCGCGCTCCTTCAAGGCGACGGAAGTCAGCAGCAGATTGACCTCGTCGTCATCCACCAGCAACACCCGCGACTTGGCCAGGGCCGCTTCACCCGCCAATTTGTCATCCGCATTCATGTTTGCCGATCCAACAGAGTTTGCAGCGCCTGGGACACCAAGGCGATCTCCTTGCACAAGCCGTCCACACGTTGATCGAGATTGTCAACCCGATCCTGCCTGATCAACGTCTCAAGTTCGGTACAACGTTGCGAAAGTTCCGTGGCGCCGATGCTGGCCGAGGACGACTTGAAGGTGTGCGCCACGTGCCGCACCCCGGCCAGGTCGCCAGCCTGGCGGGCTTCCTCCAGCTGGGGCACCAGCCGCGCCACCGAGGTCTGGAAAGCCCCGATCACCCGCTGGATCAGCTGGTTGTCGCCGCGCGGGTCGAGTTCCTTCAGGCGGTCCAGCGCGGCCGGGTCGAGGGCGGGCGACACCCGGGCCTCCAGGGGCAGGGGCTGGGTGGTCGGCTCGCCGCGCAGCGGATTCTTGTTCAAAGGCAGGTGTTTGGACAGCATGTGGATTAACTGACTTTGGCGAAGCGGCTTGGACAGGTAGCCGTTGAACCCCAGGGCAAGGAACCGGGCCTCGTCCCCCTCCAGCGCGTTGGCCGTGACCGCCACCACTGGCGTGTCGCGCGGCGTGATGAACTCGAAGCGCTCGTCCGTGGCCTCGCGGAACCAGCGCAGGGCCTCGATGCCGTCCATGCCGGGCATCATGATGTCCATCAGCACCAGGTCGAAGCGGTGCTCGCACAGCGCGCGCAGACCCTGCAGGGCGCCGCCGGCCATGTGCACGTCCAGTTGCAGCTTGCGCAGCATCTGGCCGATCACCTCCTGGTTGACCACGTTGTCCTCCACCACCAGCACCCGCCCGCTCAGGTGCGGCGTGGCCTGCGCGCGGTCCTTCTGGCCGCTGCACACATGGGCCACCAGCTGACGCAGCTCGGCCTTGCGCACCGGCTTGGACAGGAAGCCCTGGAAGCCGATCTTCTGCGCCTGGCGGACGTCGTCGGCGGACGCGCTGGCCGACATCAGGATCAGCTTCAGGTGCTGGTAGCGGCTGTCCTGGCGCAGCACCCGCGCCATGCTGATGCCGTCGAGCTGGGGCATGTGGATGTCCACCAGCGCCACGTCGAAGGGATGGGGCGAGGACTCCGACTCGCGCAGCAGGTTCAGCGCCTGCTGGCCGTTCTCCACCCCGCTGACCTGCATGCCGCCCTCGAGCAGCATCTGCTGGAGCACCTGGCGGCTGGTCGCCTGGTCTTCCACCACCAGCACCCGGGGCGGCAGGCCGATGTCCATCTCGGTCTGCGAAGGCTGGGCGTCGACCGGCGTCTCGCTCGACTGCGCCGGCCCCAGCGGCAGCACGAACTTGAACACCGAGCCCACGCCGGGCGTGCTGTGCACCTCGACCTTGCCGTTCATCAGCTCCACCAGGCGCCCGGCGATCGCCAGCCCCAGCCCGACCCCCTCGTGATGGCGCGACATGCCGCCATGCACCTGCGTGAAGGCCGTGAACAGGCGCGGCAGCAGCTCAGGGGCGATGCCCGGCCCAGTGTCCGTGACGCTGAAGGCCAGCAGCCACTGCGGCCCCTCCCCGGGCACGCACTGCAGGTCGACGATCACCTCGCCCGTGTTGGTGAACTTGATGCCGTTGGCGACGAACTTGCTCAGGATCTGGCGCAGGCGCTGCGCGTCGCCGTGCACCCGCTCGGGCGTGCCGGGCGCCTCGCGGAAGTTCAGCTCCAGCCGCTTCTGGTGGGCATGCGGGGCCAGCAGCTCGAGCGTGTCCTCCACCACGGTGCGCAGCACGAAATCGGTGTTGCTCAGCGTCAGGTGGCCGGCGTCGAGCTTGGCGTAGTCCAGGATGTCGTCCAGCGTCGCCAGCAGCGACTCGCCCGAGCGGTACACCGCCTCGGCGAAATTGCGCTGCCGCTCGTTGAGCGAGGTGTTCAGCAGCAGCTCCGTCATTCCCAGGATGCCGTTCATGGGCGTGCGGATCTCGTGGCTCATGTTGGCCATGAAATGGCTCTTGGCCAGGCTGGCCGTCTCCGCCGCGTCGCGCGCGGCCAGGAGCTGCTCCTCGTGGGCCTGCTCCTTGGTGACGTCGCTGACCACGCCATAGACGCGCAGGCTGCCGTCGGGCATCACGCAGGTGCGGCTGCGCGTGCGCACGTAGGTCAGGCCCTTGCGCGGATGCCGCACGCGGAACACGAAGTCCGCCGGCTGCAGGGCCCGCTCGCATTGCATGCGCGCCTCCAGCAGGTGCCGGTCTTCCTGGAGGATGTTGGCGAAGAAGTCGCCCCGCACCACCTGCTCGGGCGTCACGCCCCACAGGTCGTAGGTGCTGCCGGCCAGGAAATAGAACTCGGTGCGCTCCGGGTTGGCGATGAACAGGCTGTCCTCCATGGCTTCGGAGAACTCCAGGAAGCGGTTGCGCGCCTCTTCCAACTCATGGCGGGTCTGGCGCTCGTTCGTCACGTCGCGTGCCGCCACCAGCAGCAGCAAGGGTTTTCCCTGGGGATCGCGCAAGGCCCGGTGCCGCACCTCGATCACGCGCGCCCCCAGGCGGTTGGTCCAGGCGTAGTCGGCCTCGACCACACCGGTGTCCGCCAGGGCGCGCCGCATGTGGGGCTCGGCCACCTGGCTGGCGGTGATGCCGAAGGCCTCCACGAGGGTGCGGCCGATCATCTGGTCGCGGTCCAGGGAGAACTCGCGCTCGGCCTCCTGGTTGAGGCCCATGAGCCGCAGCTCGGTGGGCTCGAACAGGAACAGGCTGGCGGGCAGGCTCTCGATCAGCTGGTGGCTCAGCCCGCTCCCGGCCGCTGGCTCCCCCGTCGCCGGGGCGGGCGCAGCGGGCGCCTCCGCAGGCGGCGGGGCCGCAGTCGGGGCGGCGACCATCGAGACCATCGCATGGGCCACGCCCAGCAGCTGCTGGACCATGTCGCCCGCCAGGGCCAGCCCGATGGAGGCACATTCCAGGGCCACGCCGGGCCAGGCCAGGGCGAAGCCGCCCTGCCCGCCCTCGACGGCCACCCCGCCTCGCCGGATGGCCACGCCGAGCGGCGCCTGCGTCAAGGTAACGGAAAAAGGGGCTGGCGGACGCAGCAGGGGGTCGGCCGACCAGGCCTGCACGGTGGCAGCGTCCGTGCCGACCTGCTGGATGTTCAGCAGGCGCAGGCCCTGCGCACCCAGCTCCGCCTGCAGGAGGCGGGCCAGGGACTGGATGGCAGCAATCCGGTTGGGGGCCGAAGCCACGAGCGGCCCCAGCGCACCCAGCACCTCGTACCAGGGCACCTGGGCTGAAACCGCCGCGGGTGTCTCCAGGGTGCGCATGCGTCGTGCGGCGCCATACCACCACCAGAGCCAAGCCAGGGCCGGGATGCACAGCAGCACCCATATCCACGACGAAACGATGGAAGAAGTCATCCTGTCATTTGAAGGTCTCCCGACCCCGCCCAGCCGAGCCGACATTCCCCCCGTCTTGTGAGCCTTTTGAATTGGCGAATTTAAATTCGATTTTGCCCGCCCTTCAGAAACGGCCGCCCCGGGAGATCCTGGGCGGCACGAGGCCGGGGACAACCCCTCTTCGGCACCCGACCCGGGAACTTGAGCACAAATTGACGAGCCTGGCCAAGATTTACTTACAATTTTGAGATGAGATTCCAGCCTGCTTGTGAAAACGCGCCGTGCCAAGGGCTGCTTGAGCGAATTCACCTCATTGGCTGGGATACCCCGCGGTTCGAAAAAGCATTTTCCGGACTCCCGCCCTCAGGGACCAGCGCACAAACCCCCACCCCAGGCTTCCCGCCATGAACGGGCACTCCGGCTGGACGCTACCGCTCCTGCTGGTGACGGTCCTGCTGTTGGCGGCTGCAGGCGGCTGGGCGCTCCAGCAGCATCGGCGGGCCCGCCGCCTGGAGAGCGCCTTGCAGGCCGCGCGCGGCGAAGCCACCAGCCTGAGCGGCTTGCTGGACGTCTGGTGCTGGCGCACCGACGCGCGGCACCGGCTGGTCCGGCTGACACCGCCACGCGGCACCCTGCCCGACACCGAAGACACCGAGGGCCTGGGCTTCTTCTGGGAGCACTTCGAGAGCCTGGACGACACACCCGGCCTGCAGTCGCGGATCGAGGCGCACGGTGAGCTCTCCGACATCGCGGTGCACCAGGTGCGCGGCGGGGAACGCCTGGATTCCGGCATGCTGCGGGCCACGCCGCTCAAAGACGCCCAGGGACGCTTCGCAGGCTACATAGGCACCTTCGAGGTACAACCCGAAACGGTCGCCCTGCCCGCCGCACCCGCGGGCGGCAGCGAGGACGAGCAAGCCTCGTTCAGCTACACCGTGTCGCACGACCTGCGCGCGCCGATCCGCGTGGTGGAAGGCTTCGCCAAGATCCTGAAGGAAGACTACGGCCGCGTGCTGGACCGCATCGGCAACGACCACCTCGAGCGCATCCTGAGCGCCGCCGCCCGCATGAACCGCATGATCGACTCGCTGCTGACCCTGTCGCAGCTGTCGTGCGCCCCGCTGGCCAACGAGCCGGTGAACCTGTCGCAGCTGGCCGGCTTCGTCATCGACGACCTGCGCAAGCAATCGCCCGAACGTCAGGTCGAGGTGCACATCGAGCCGGGCATGGTGGTGCAAGGCGACCCGACCCTTTTGCGGGTGGCCCTGGAGAACCTGCTCGGCAACGCCTGGAAGTACACCGGCAAGACGCCCAACGCGGGCATCTGGTTCAACCGCCAGCCCGAACGGCCGGACACCTTCACCATCCGCGACAATGGCGCCGGCTTCGACATGCGGTTCGCGGACCGCCTGTTCAGCGTCTTCCAGCGCCTGCACGGTGCGAACGATTTCCAGGGCACGGGCGTCGGCCTGGCCTCGGTACGTCGCATCATCCGGCGCCACGGCGGCGACATCTGGGCCCACAGCGAGGTCAACCAGGGAGCGTTCTTCCACTTCTCGCTGGCCCATTGCGAGCCTGGCCAGGCCGAGCCATCCCATCCGCGCTGAGTTCCTCCTTCTTTCCACTGATTGATCGCGTTGTCCTTCCCATGCTGACCGAATTCTCCCCGGGCCTCCTCCTGCAGGGCTTCCAGCCCCCCCTGCCCCTGAGCCAGTTCAAGCTCATCGCGTTCGACATGGACTCGACGCTCATCAACATCGAGTGCGTGGACGAGATCGCGGACGCCGCGGGCCGCAAGGCCGAGGTTGCTGCCATCACCGAGGCCGCCATGCGCGGCGAGATCAGCGACTACAAGGAAAGCCTGCGCCGGCGCGTGGCCCTGCTTGAAGGGGTGCCGGTGACGGCGCTGCAGCAGGTCTTCACCCAGCGGCTGCAGCTCAACCCGGGGGCCCAGGCCCTGGTCCAGGCCTGCCAACGGGCCGGCCTGCGCACCCTGCTGGTTTCAGGCGGTTTCACTTTTTTCACCGACCGCATCCGCGACCTGCTGCAACTGGACTTCACGCGCAGCAACCAGCTGGAGGTCCAGGACGGCCGCCTCACCGGCCGCATGCTCGACCAGCCCTGGGGTGACATCTGCGATGGCGAGGAGAAGCGGCGCATGCTCGAGAGCACCTGCGCCCAGCTCGGCATCCAGCCCGCGCAGGCGATCGCCATGGGCGACGGCGCCAACGACCTGCCCATGATGCGCATCGCCGGGCTGTCGGTGGCCTATCATGCGAAGCCCCGGGTGCGCGACGAAGCCATGGTGGCCATCGACGAGGGCGGGCTGGACCGCCTGCTTGAGGTCTTGTCAGCGCCGCAATCCTGAGTTCATCATCCCTCTGCCCTCGACGCACCACCCCTGCGGCCAGTTCCATGTCCTTGACCGAGCCTTCGTCCCCTGCGCCTGTCGCCTCCGCCGAGTCCCCACCCGCGGAGGAGGTCCATGGCGAATCCGCGCACGCCGCGGAGAAGGAAAAGGAGAAAGCCCCCACGACGCGCTTCATCGTCGAACGGCGCACCCGCGGGCTGTTGTTGAGCGAGCGGACTGGCTGCGTGCTGGCCACCGGGGTGGCGGTGATCCCCCTGGCCGTGTTCAGCAACTTCATGGTGCCCCTGCTGCAGCAGGAGAGCGGCTTCATGCTGCTGTTGCTGTCGATCACCATGGCCCTGGGGGCCTGCGTGTCGATCTTCGTGGGCCTGGCGATCTCTGTGTTCGTCTGGTGGCTGCCGCGCATGATGTACCTGGCCCTGCACACCAAGGTCCGCCGCACCGGCGTGCGGGCCGGCGTGCGCTCACGCGGCCTCTGGGTGTCGGGCCTTGGCTGGATGGGCTGGAACGGCATGCACGTCCGCGAGAAGGGGGCACGCAACGCCCCCTGCGCCACCCTCGTCATCAAGACATCCGAGCAAGGCGAGCTGCTGCTGCACTCGACCGAGAACGTGCCTGACCTGCTGCGCCAGATCCGCCGCTACATGGATGCCCAGGCCACCGAGTTCCAGACCACCGAGCTGATGCCGTCCAGCCGTTCCGCCTGAGCCTTCGGGGCATCAGGTCGGGCAGGCCTCGCGCGGCAGCGGCGGCGTCAGCCGCGCCCCCACCAGCGTGGCCGAGAGCACCCCCATCCCCAGCGCCAGCGCCGCGCCGAAGAACACCCCCTGCGGCATCCCACGGTCCATCAGGTGGCCGAACACCGGTGCCGCCAGGGCGAAGCCGATGTCCAACCCCGAGTAGACCGTGCCGTAGACGCGGCCCGTGGCCCCCGCCGGGGTGGCACGCTTGATCAGCATGTCACGGGAGGGACCCGCCAGCCCCACCCCAAAGCCCGAGATGATCAGCGTGGGCACGGCCAGCGCGGCCGGCACCAGGCCGGAGCCCACCAGGGCCATCAGGCTGGCCGAGGCCAGCAGGCAGCCGCCGATCAGGCGCTCCAGCCGTTCCGCCCGCGCCGCCAGGAAGCCGCCGACCACCATGCCCCCCGCGCTGCACAGCATGTAGCCGCTGAGCAGCAGCGCCAGCCCCGGTATGTCCACGCCCAGCAGCTTGGGCAGGGCCGGCACGGCAAAGCTCTGAATCGCGCTGAGCGCTGAGGTCGACCAGAAAAAGAACGAGAAGCACAGCCAGACCACGGGCAGCTTCAGGAACGCCAAGGGATGCTCGGGCGTGCGGGCCGCGGCTTTCCCGCCCACGCCCGCCCTCGTCACCCGGTCATCCAGGGCATCCCGCTGCCACAGCAGCAAGGCGGCCACCATCACCGCCAGCCCGGCCGCACCGGCCAGCGCCCCGCGCCACGACCCCGTCAACGCCGTCACGGCAGTCAGGAAGGCGGGGGCCGCGGCCCAGCCCAGGCTGCCGCTGAGGCCATGCACGGAAAAGGCATGCCCCAGCCGCGCCGGCGACACGCGCTTGTTGAGGATGGTGAAATCCACCGGATGGAAGGAGGCATTGCCCAGGCCCGCCAGCGCGGCGCTGAGCATCAGACCGGCGTAACTCTGCGCCGCCGCCCCCGCAAGGCCAGCCATGGTGAAACAGCCGAGGGCGAAGAACAACACCGGCCGTGCCCCGACCCGGTCCACCACGAAGCCGGCCAGGGCCTGGCCCGTTCCAGAGATGACGAAGAAGAGGCTGACGAGGAACCCCAGCTCTGCATAGTTCAAACCGAAATCGCGGATGAACACAGGAAACAGCGGAGGCAGCAGAAGGTGGAAGAAATGCGACAAGCCGTGCGCCAGGCCGACCAGAGAAATGGTGCGCACGTCGTGCCGGAGGGACTCGGGATCAGGGGGATTCGACATGGAGGAGCGGTCCTGGAAGAAGCGGGTACTGAAAACCAGGACACTCTATCGACGCGTGAATCGACATAGTTACGATAGATTGACAGAAACCTTCGAGAAACGGACAAGCCCATGCCCTCCCGACCTCGGCAGCGCAACCGCGCCAGCGTGCCGCCGCTGGACCCGCAGCGCTACGCCCCGACCGCCGACCAGCCCTTGCGCGCCAAGGTACGCCGCCTCGCGGCCGACACCCACGTGCAGCCGCATGTCCATCCCTGGGCCCAGCTGGCCTTGTCGGCCACCGGGGTCATCCGCGTCAACACCGTGCACCACACCTACCTGGTCCCACCCTCGCGCGCGGTGTGGGTGCCGCCCCGCCAGGAGCACGCGATCTCGGTGGTGGAGGATGCCGAGATCCGTGTCCTCTACGTCTACCAGGACGAACACTGGATCGGCCCGCGGGCCGCAGCCGAGGATGCGGCCGCCTGGCAGGTGTGCCGTGTTCTGGAGGTCTCCGACCTGTTGTACGAGCTGGTGGCCCACCTGCTCCAGCAGGCCGAGGATGCCCCGTTGTCGCCGGCCGACCGGGAGCGCCGGCATCACCTGTGTGCCCTCGCCCTTGATGAACTGCGCCGCGCGCCGCCCGTTCCCCTCGGCATTGCCCTGCCACGCGACAAGCGCTTGCTGACCCTGTGCCAGGCCGTGCTGGAAGATCCGGGCGCCGCGGCCAGCCTGCCCGAGTGGGCCCAGCGCACAGGCGCCAGCCCACGCACCATCGCGCGCCTGTTCCGTTCGGAGCTGAACACCACCTTCGGCCAATGGCGCCAACAGGTGCTGCTCGCCAAGGCGGTCACCCTGGCGGCCCAGAACAAGCCCATGCACGTGATCGCGAGTGCGCTCGGCTACAACAGTGCGAGCGCCTTCACGGCCATGGTCACCCGATGTGTTGGCAGTTCGCCACGCCGCTTCTTCACTTCAAGGGGCATGAAAGACCCCGGCACACGGGGTCCATGAGCCTGCGCGCACCGCGCATCCAACGTGGCAGGCATGTGGTTTGCCAGCGTTTTCTCGAGAAATCAGCGCAGTCAGCGTCTGCTCTCGACACCACCCCCGCATTCACTGGGGTGCATGCCCAACTTCCCTTAAGCCGGGGATTGGCATTTTGCACACTTGCCGCCACAGTCAAACGATGAATAAATCGCAGTTTTATCAATCGCAGTTACCCAGAAACCTCATGGTCTCGGAGGCCTCATGCTGAAATCGCTCTTTGGAGACTTGGGCTCATCAAAGCGCGCGTCCGCCCCCCCGGCCCCGACAGAGGAAGATGGTGACGACGGCTTTGCCGCCACCGCGATCATGGAGCCCCTGGCCACCGAAACCAAGGCCAGCGAGCCCGACGACGACCAGCATGCCCAGGAGCTGACGGTTTCGGGTGCCCCCGCCGCCGCCCTGCGCGACCACTTGAATGCCAGCCGGGCCGATCAGGACCTGGCCACCAAGCTCATCACCATCATCGACCCCGTGCGCGTCTGGGCGACCCTGGTGATCAGCACCCTCTCCGAAGCCTGCGCCCAACCCATCAAGCGGCTGCACCTGCGCGAGCCACACACCCTGCGTACGCTGGCCACCATCGAGCGCACCACCGTGGTCCGGCAAAGCACCGACCAGCTCCAGGTGATGCATGCCGATGTCCGCACCACTGGCAAGGACAGCACCGACATCCAGGCCGCCCTGATGGAGCGCAGCCACATGACGGCCATCGTGGTCGGCCCCATGCAGGCCCACGCCATCGATGCGCTGCTGGTGTCCCTGCAGGAGGCCTCGTCCCTGTCGAGCTGGCGCTGCCCCACGCTGCTGTTCATGCTGCCGCCCAACTCCGCCTGGATCCAGCAGAAGATCCAGGCGGTCGCCTGGCCCCTGTCGATGCAGGTGATGGTGATCGAGGAGCCCATGACCAGCGCCTCCGCCGTGTGGAATGCAATGGTGGCCCAGTGGCGCCTGGCCAAGGCACAGCAGACCTGGGCCCGCGACGTCCTGCTGGCGCGGCGCAACGAGGAGATCGATTTCTCCGAGTCCGCCCCCGGAAGCCTCAATGTCTCGATTCCCGGCGTGGTCGGCCCCACCCGGATGATTGTCACGCCCGAGCTGGCGGGCGCCGCCAACCGGCCCAAGTCCAGCTCGGCGCAGCAGGCCGAGCAGGCCCAGTCCGCGCTGGAGAAGATGTCTGCCATGGAAGGCCTGCTGGCCTGCGCCCTGGTCAGCGACGAAACCTCCCAGGTGCTGGCCCGTGACACCCGACTCGGCCAGGAAGTGGACATCAACCGGGCGGCTGCGGCCTGCGCCCAGTTGATGCGTGCGCACCGCCAGTCGGCCAGCCTGATGGGCCTCACGGGTGTCGACGAAATCACCACCAGCTGCGGCGGCCGCCAGGTGATGATGCGCCCCGCCTCGCGGCGCCCGGGCTGCTTCATGCTGGCCCTGCTCGACAAGCAGCGCACCAACCTCACCCTGGCCCGCCTGCGGCTCATCGAGCTGGATAAAAACCTGAGCTGAGGCCCTTGTGAATCTGCAGTCGGTACCATTGCGGCTGCAGATTCTTTGGAGTGCGCATGCATCAGGTTCCGTTCGATTACCCCCGCCAGGATGCCCGCGGGCAATGCGACACGGCACAGGCCTGGGCCAGCGTGCCGGCCCCCCTGTCCACCGCCCAGCGTGCCGCCGTCAAGTCCCGGGCGGCCGAGCTGCTCAAGCAGCACAACGCCGTGCTGGTGGCCCACTACTACGTCGACGGCGACCTGCAGGATCTTGCGCAGGAAACCGGGGGCTGTGTGGCCGACTCCCTGGAGATGGCCCGCTTCGGGCGTGACCATCCCAGCCAGACCCTGGTCGTGGCCGGCGTGCGCTTCATGGGCGAGAGCGCGAAGATCCTGAGCCCGCACAAGCGGGTGCTGATGCCCGAGCTGGAGGCCACCTGCTCGCTCGACCTCGGCTGCCCGCCCGACGAGTTCGCCAGCTTCTGCGACGCCCACCCGGAGCGCCAGGTGGTCGTCTATGCCAATACCAGCGCGGCGGTCAAGGCACGCGCCGACTGGATGGTGACCAGCAGCTGCGCCCTGGCCATCGTGAACCACCTGCACGCCCAGGGGCACAAGCTGATCTGGGCACCCGACCGCCACCTCGGGCGCTACATCCAGGAACAGACCGGCGCCGACATGCTGATGTGGCAGGGCGCCTGCATCGTGCACGACGAGTTCAAGGGCCTCGAACTCGAGCTGCTCAAGCAACAGCATCCCGAGGCCAAGGTGCTGGTGCATCCGGAGTCCCCCGAGGCCGTGGTGCGCCAGGCGGACGTGGTGGGCTCCACCTCCCAGCTGCTGCAGGCCGTGCAGAGCCTGCCCACCGACACCTTCATCGTGGCCACCGACAACGGCATCCTCCACCGCATGCGCCAGGTCGCCCCCCACAAGACCCTGCTGGAAGCCCCGACCGCGGGCCGCAGCGCGAGCTGCAAGAGCTGCGCGCACTGCCCCTGGATGGCGATGAACGCGGTGCAAGGCGTGGTTGACTGCCTGACCCAGGGCCAGGGCGAGATCGTGCTCGACCCGGCGCTCGGCCGCCAGGCCAAGGTCTGCATCGACCGCATGCTGGACTTCGTCCAGCGCCACCCCGGCAGCACGGCGCAGCCACGCACCGGTTTCGTGCCGAACATCGGCGCCGCCTGAGGCGCCGCCTGCGGTGGCGCCCTTCCCCCTTCTTTTCTTTTTCTCCTGCCCATGACCTTGCACTTCGACGCCAATGAAACCCTGGAGGAAGCCCGCGCGCGCAATGTGCACGACGCCTTGAGCGAGGACATCGGACGGCGGGACTGGACCGCCGAGCTGGTCCCCGCGGCACAGCAGATCCATGCCCAGGTGGTGGTGCGCGACGACGCGGCCGTGCTGTGCGGACGCGACTGGTTCGATGCCTGCTTCCACGCGCTCGACCCCAAGGCCGTGATCGACTGGGCCTTCGAGGAAGGTGCGGCCATGCCGGCCGGTGCCATCGTCTGCCGCATCCAGTCCCAGGCACGTGCCCTGCTTTCGGCGGAGCGTCCAGCCCTGAACTTCCTGCAGCTGTTGTCGGGCACCGCCAGCGTGACCCGGCGTCACGTGGAGGCCATCGAGGGCGCATCGCCCCACCCCGAGGGCTGTCTCGTGCTGGACACCCGCAAGACCCTGCCGGGGTTGCGCCAGGCGCAGAAGTACGCGGTGCGGGTGGGTGGTGGTCACAACCAGCGCCTGGCGCTGTGGGATGGCATCCTGATCAAGGAAAACCACATCGCCGCGGCCGGCGGCATTCCCCAGGTGCTGGCGCAAGCCCAGGCCCTGCGGGCCGGGGTGACGATCCAGATCGAGGTCGAGGACCTCGCGCAACTCGCCGAGGCCCTGGCCTGCGGCGCGCAGAGCATCCTGCTCGACAACTTCGACCTTGCCTCGATGCGCGAAGCCGTGGCGCTCACCGGCCGGCGTGCGGTGCTGGAAGTCTCAGGCAACGTGCAGCTCGACCAGCTGCGCGACATCGCGGCCACCGGGGTCGACCGCATCTCGCTCGGCCGGCTCACCAAGAACGTCACGGCGGTGGACTACTCCATGCGTGTCCTGTCTCGGGCTTGAGGGCGGCCCCAGGGGCAGCTCTCAACCTGGGCTCAGTGCGCGTCCACGAACTGCAGGAGAAATTCCTGCCGGTCGGCAGGATCGGGGATGTGCACACTGACCTTCTGGGCAATGGTGGCCAGGTCGACGGCGTGGGCCTCGGTGACGGTCAGCTCGGCGATGGCCTCGTTCACCGCTGACTCGGCCGCCGGCCCGAGGCCGGCTTCGCTGAGCAGCTGCTCCAGGCGCTTGAGTTCGATGCTCGAGGCCGCGGCAGCGGCCAGATCGCTGTCGGCCCACCCCTCGGCCTGGGCATGGCGTGCCTCCCCCGCCAGCAGCGCCAGCACGCGCTGCAGGGCGCCCAGGTCTCGCAACAGCAGGTCGGTCGCACCGGCATGCAGGGCGGATTGCACCTGGGTCATGTCGGGCCGGTCGGACAGGAGGTAGATGTGCAGCGTCTTGGAACTGGCCCGCAAGGCACGCGCCAGGCGCAGGCCGTTGGAGCGGTCGCGCAAGGCGCCGTAGTCGGAGAACACCGCGCTGAACTGGCGCCGCTTGCACACCTCGATGGCATCGGAACCGCTGTCAACGATCAGCCCCCAGGGCAGTTCGGTCAGGTTGCTTTGCAAGGTGACGAGCAGACAGTTCTCTACGGTCATGGTGAATGGGCGCGGTGAGAAACGGTGATTTTGAGGGGACGAACGCGTTTGTAAATCACAAAACGACCAAACTCCAAAAATAACCGAAAAACAGGGCCGCAGCACCCGGCTGGTCACGCATGGTTTGCCTGGGAATCAAATAATCCTGTGGTCTTGGATTCAGGGTCTTTGCAGGGACTGCATTTCATCACCATGGCCGCCGATTTCGAAATGATCCACAACTTCCATGAACGTGCGGTGTTCCAAGCCATCCGCGAGGCCCGGCAGCGGTACCCGCAACTCCATGACGCTCCCGACCTGATGGCCGACATCGCCTGCGTGGCCCTCAACCGCCTGCCGCCTCGCTACATCCGGCACGAGGTGGACTTCTCGTTCTACCTGAGCGAGAAAGAACGCGCCGAGACCGAGGCCGCGATCCATCAGGCCGTAGAGTTCGCCATCGAGTTCGTGCAGGCCCGCCGGGCCATGCGGGCGCGCTGCTGAACGCTGAACGAGCGCAGTTCATCCCAATGACACCCGATCCCATTCTCCAGACCCTCGCCTCCGCCATCCAAGCCGCCGACACAGACCAGGTCGCCCGATTGTTGTCCGAGCATCCCGCCCTCCCGTTCGATGTCGAGCAGGACGAGGAGGACGCTCCCCTGCCGCCCTTGCTGCTCGCGGTGAAACAGCGCCAGCCAGAGATCGTCACCCTGCTGCTCGATGCGGGTGCCAGCCTGGAGACTCGCGATCACCTCCGGCGTACGCCCCTTTTCCTGGCGTATGCGAACAAGGACCTGGCCATGGCCGCCCTGCTGATCTCGCGCGGCGCGGACACGCGGGCCAGGAACAAGCTCGGCACGCGCATCCTGGACAGTGCCATCGCCTGCGGCGACGCCACCACCGCGCGGGCCCTCGTGGCCCAAGGCGAACCGCTGCAGCACGTGAACAAGGAGGGCAACACGACCCTGCACCGCGCATGTTCCGCGGACATGGACATGGTGGCGTGGGTCCTGGCAAACACCGACCACGCACTCGACCAGCGCAACGCGCAAGGCATACGCCCCATCGACTGGGCCGAGAACGTCGCGCTCTACCGAGCCTGCATCGAACGCCAGCCCGGGATCGAGCTCAATCCCCGCTTCAAGAGCGGCAACCACGCCATCCACCGCTTCGCTCGCAACGGGCGCATGGACATCGTGGCCGAACTGCTGGACCGGGGTGTCGACATCCACCTGAAAGGCAGCGATGGCAACAGCATCCTGCACAACGCCGTGGCCAGTGGCCGGCGCGACCTGGTGACGCTCCTGCTGGACCGCGGCGCCAACCTGGAAGCACGCAACAAGTACAGCTACAAACCCATCCACTGGGTGGCCGACTCGGATGACTTGGAGATGATGGCCCTGCTGATCGGGCGTGGTGCCAAGTTCGACGTCAAGACGAGCGCCTCTTTCATCATCACCGAGATGCGAACGCCCCTCTACCTGGCCATCGAAAACCACCATGAGGCCATGGCGAGGTACCTGATCGAACAGGGGGCCGATCCGAACATCGTCTGCGACACCTCCCACGCCACCGCGCTGGTCGCGGCCTGTCGCGGCAACCAGGTGGATCTGGTGCGCCTGCTGCTGGCCCGCGGCGCCAACCCCAACGGGGTGAACCGCAGCCAGAACAGCATCGACTACTACTACTTTCCCCTGGCCGTGGCACGCAGCGCGGAAGTGGTAGAACTGCTGGTGAATGCCGGGGCGGACATCAACGCCACCAACCAATACCAGGCAACCGCCCTGCACTGGCTGGCTCAACTCGAAAGCGAAGAACTGGCGCATCCGCGCGGCCGCGGCCAACTGGCCGCCCTGGAAGCCTTGCTCCGGCTCGGGGCGAATCCCGACCTGCGCGACATGCACGGCCGGACCCCGCAGTCCTGGGCGCAGACCAAGGAAGTGACAGCCCTGCTGCTCGAAGCTCGCCAGCGCCGGCGCGCCTCCCCGCCAATGTCCGCCGAACAGGACCATCGGCAGGCTGGCCTCAACAACTACCGCAGCCTGATCACCTCACTGGCGGAAATGATGACGGGCCGCACCGCTCCTGAGCAGCCTCCCGAGCCGGAACTGGGCAAAGAGATATTCGACCGCTCGCACGACTGCACCAAACCCGCCCGGGTGGAAGCGCTGATCGAAATGATCAAACATGCATCGGCGGACGACGTGGCCTATCTCGGGTCCGAAACCTACGACAACAGCGAGACGATCCTGCACCGTGTCATCGAGAGCGCCCGCCGGTGTGAGGCCAACCAGGAGGTGGCACCCCTGGCCTTGTTCAACGAGGCGGTGCAGCTGCTGGTGGCACGCGGTGCCGACGTGAACGCCGTCGAGACGCTCTACGACGAAACACCCCTGCACAAAGTCTGCAAGATCACGCAATCGAAACACATCATCCAGGATGAAGCCCATGACCTGGGCCACCTGGCGTCGATGATCCAGGCCTTGCTCGACAAGGGCGCCGACATCAACGCGGAAAATGAAAATGGCAGCACGCCGCTGGACTACATCCGGCACGAGCCGCTCTTCAAGTTCATGCGGCAGCGTGGGGCCCGGTTCGGCACCTGCAACGAAGCCTTGTTCTACGTGGTGGCCTACGAGTGCGAAACCGAGGCCGTGCAGACCCTGCTGGACAACGGCGTGAGCATCGAGTCCCGCAATGATGACGGCGAAACAGCCCTGCTGATGGCCGCCAAGAACAACGCCGTCAAGCCGATGAAAGTCTTGCTCAGGCTGGGTGCCGACAGACTCGCGCTCGGCCCGGATCAAAGGACACTGCTTCACATGGCCTGCAATGAGGGGGCCCTGGACGCCATCCGGCATGTGGTTGAACGGCTGTCTCCGGAGATGAATGCGCGGGATGTCTACGGGCAGACCCCCCTGTGCCTGTTGCTGGCCCATGCCGCCGGCCAGGAAAAGACGGAGCGCCTGGCCGCCGAGGAAGCCGCGCTGTTTCTCGTTGGAAAGGGAGCTCGCCTGGATGTCCTGGACGAGGATGGCGACACGCCCCTGGCTTTCGCCGCCACCAAGAAACTGCAGAGCGCCCTCAAGAAAGCGGCCCAGGCGGCCCGGCCGGGCTGACGTTCAGCCGCTCAGGCCGAAGATCTTGGGCTTTTTCTTGCCGCGCCGCGCGCTGCGCACCAGCACGGTCGGGAAACTCACCGGCAGGGTGTTCGGGAAATCGCGGCTGTAGTGCAGGCCGCGGCTTTCGTGGCGCAACAGGGCCGAGCGCACGATCAGCTCGGCACAGTCCACCAGGTTGCGCAGCTCCAGCAGGTCGCGGTTGACCCGGAAGTTGGCGTAGTAGTCGTCGATCTCGCCGCGCAGCAGCTTGATGCGGTGCAGCGCGCGCTCCAGCCGCTTGGTGGTGCGCACGATGCCCACGTAGTTCCACATCACCAGGCGCAGCTCGTCCCAGTTGTGCGAGATCACGACCTGCTCGTCGGCGTTCTCGACCTGGCTCTCGTCCCAGTCGGGCAGCTCGGGCACGCTGCGCGGCGGACGCCGCAGGATCTCGCTGGCGCAGCTGCGGCCCAGCACCACGCACTCCAGCAGCGAGTTGCTCGCCAGGCGGTTGGCGCCGTGCAGGCCGGTGTAGGTGGTCTCGCCCACCGCATACAGCCCCGGCACGTCGGTGCAGCCCTGCAGGTCGGTGACGATGCCGCCGCAGGTGTAGTGCGCCGCCGGCACCACCGGGATCGGCTCGCGCGCAATGTCGAGCCCCAAGTTCAGGCAGCGCGCATGGATGGTCGGGAAGTGCGCCTTGAGGAACTCCTCGCCCAGGTGGGTGGCGTCCAGCCAGACGTTGTCCAGGCCGTGCTTCTTCATCTCGAAGTCGATGGCGCGGGCGACGATGTCGCGCGGTGCCAGCTCCATGCGCGCGTCGTGCGCCGCCATGAAGCGGGTGCCGTCTGGCAGCTTGAGGTGGCCGCCCTCGCCGCGCAGCGCCTCGGTGATGAGGAAGGTGCGCTCCTGCGGGTGGTACAGGCAGGTCGGGTGGAACTGGATGAACTCCATGTTCGCGGCGCGGCAGCCGGCGCGCCAGGCCATGGCGATGCCGTCGCCGGTGGAGGTGTCGGGGTTGCTGGTGTAGCGGTAGACCTTGCCCACCCCGCCGGTGGCCAGCACGACGCTGGAGGCGCGCAGGGTCTCGACGCGCTGGCGATCGATGTCCAGGGCATACACGCCGTGGCAATGGGGCGGCTCGTCGTCGCGCTGGAGGTGGCGCGAGGTGATGAGGTCGACCGCCATCCAGCGCTCGCGCAGCGTGATGCGCGGGTGCGCGCGCACCGCCTTGAGCAGCACGTCGTGGATCGCCTTGCCGGTGGCGTCGGCGGCGTGGGCGATGCGGCGCACCGCGTGGCCGCCTTCGCGCGTCAGGTGCAGCCCGAGCGGCCCTTTGGGGTCGGGCGAGAAAGGCACGCCCTGCGACACCAGCCAGGCGATGGCCTGGGCGCTGTGCTCGGCGATGTAGCGGGCGGTCTCCTCGTCGACCAGCCCGGCGCCGGCCTCCTGGGTGTCCTGCACATGCTGCTCGATGCTGTCGTCGTCGCCCAGCACGCCGACGATGCCGCCCTGGGCCCAGGCGGTGGCGGCCTCCTCGAGGTCGCGCTTGGCCAGCACCACCACAGGCCGCTCGGCCGCCACATGCAAGGCGACCGCCAGGCCGGCCAGGCCCGCGCCAATGACCACCACGGGTTCGTGGCCGTCCGGTGACGGCCGTGGATGCTGTTGTGACGCTGCGCTGTGCATGACCCCGATCTCCAACTCGACTCAAAGAGCAAGGCGGGATTATGTCCGTACACGCCCATGCCCCTGCCTGACTGCCTGCCGTGGGTGTTGTTCAGGCCGCGGCCGCGTCCATCAGCTTGGCCAGGTCGGGCTCCAGGGCTTGCAGCCCGGCGGAAGCACCCTGGGCCAGCACGCGGCCGAAGTAGGACTCGTCCACGGGGTCAGGGTTGACCTGCCAGTTCAGCGCATGCCCGACGCGGTCGGCGGGCACCAGGTACTCGACCGTCACCACCTCGAGGGCCGAGCCCACCACCAGCAGAACGTCGTGCTCGCGGATGGAGCGCATCATGCGCTGCAGGTGGGCATACTCCGGCGCCATCTCGTGGAAGAACACCACCCCCGGCTTGACGCCCTTGAGGCTGTCGCACTTCGGACAGCGCGTGTGCTCGTGGTAGGCCTCGTCGTCGACCGGCCAGCGGTGGCCGCAGGCCGTGCACAGCAGGTGCGCCAGGTCGCCGTGCAGGTGCACCACGGACTGCGCGCCCGCCCGCTCCAGCAGGCCGTCGACGTTCTGCGTGAGCAGCCGCACCCGCTGCGTGCCCCAGCGCGACTGCCAGGCCGCCAGCCTGCGGTGCGCATCATTGGGCGCCACGGCGGCGGCCTCCCGGCGCCGGCCGGTGTAGAACTCGAAGACCGCGCTGCGGTTCTCCTTCCAGGTCAGCATGTTGCACACGCGGTCGAGGTTGTGCTTGGTCCACAGCCCGCCTGCGGTGCGGAAGGTGGGCACGCCGCTTTCCGCAGACAGGCCTGCGCCGGAGAACACATAGAGGATCGGGGCTTCTTCTTCGGTCATGGCAACGCAGACGGATGGGAAAGGCCCAAGCATACATAGGCCTGCCCACCGGGGTGGCCCGGCGGCCTTTCGGCGAACCCGTCATTCCCCGTCTTTGGGCCTGCGAGGCGCCGATCGCCCCCTTGGCGGGGGCGAACCGGTCCAACTCCGCGAGACCCACCCGGCCTGGTCAGTGCACCACGCGGTGGAACACGAACTCGCCCTCGTGCACCCCCACCGGGATGACATCCTTCGGGCCGAAGCGGCCTTCCAGGATGAGCTTGGCCACCGGGTTCTCGATGCGCTGCTGGATCGCCCGCTTGAGCGGACGCGCCCCGAACACAGGGTCGAAACCGACCTTGGCCAGCTCGGCCAGCGCCTCGCTCGAGACGTCCAGCTTCATGTCGAGCTTCTCGAGGCGCTGCTCGAGGATGCGCAGCTGGATGCGGGCGATGCGCTCAATGTGCGCGGCGTCGAGCGAGTGGAAGACCACCGTCTCGTCGATGCGGTTCAGGAACTCCGGACGGAAATGCTGCTTGACCTCGACCCAGACCGCCTGGCGGATCACCTCGGGGTCCTGCCCCGCCATCTGCATGATGTGGTGCGAACCCAGGTTGGAGGTCATGACGATCACGGTGTTCTTGAAGTCCACGGTGCGGCCCTGGCCGTCGGTCAGGCGGCCATCGTCGAGCACCTGCAGCAGCACGTTGAACACGTCGGGGTGGGCCTTCTCGACCTCGTCGAGCAGCAGCACGCTGTAGGGCTTGCGGCGCACCGCCTCGGTCAGGTGGCCACCCTCGTCATAACCCACGTAGCCAGGAGGCGCGCCGATCAGGCGGCTCACGGAATGCTTCTCCATGAACTCGCTCATGTCGATGCGGATGAGGTGGTCCTCGCTGTCGAACAGGAAGCCGGCCAGGGCCTTGCACAGCTCGGTCTTGCCCACGCCCGTGGGGCCCAGGAAGAGGAAGGAGCCGGTGGGCCGGTTCGGATCGCTCAGGCCCGAACGCGAGCGTCGGATGGCGTTGGCCACCGCGGAGATGGCCTCGTCCTGGCCGACCACGCGCTCGTGCAGGTGGGCCTCCATCTGCAGCAGCTTGTCGCGCTCACCCTGCATCAGCTTGGCCACGGGGATGCCGGTGGCGCGCGCCACCACCTCGGCGATCTCCTCGGCCCCGACCTGCGTGCGCAGCAGCTTGGGCGCCGCGCCCGGCTCGGCGGGACGCTCCTCATGGGCCTGGACCTGCGCAAGCTTCTTCTCGAGCTCGGGCAGGCGGCCGTACTGCAGCTCGGCCACCTTGTTGAAGTCACCCTTGCGCTTGAACTCCTCGATCTGGAAGCGCAGGCGGTCGATCTCCTCCTTCAGCTGGGCCGAGCCCTGCACGCTGGCCTTCTCGGCCTTCCAGATCTCCTCCAGGTCGGCGGCCTCGCGCTGCAGCTTGGCGATCTCCTCCTCGAGCAGGCTCAGGCGCTTGCGCGAGGCCTCGTCCTTCTCGCGCTTGACGGCCTCGCGCTCGATCTGCAGCTGGATCAGCCGCCGGTCGAGCTTGTCCATCGCCTCGGGCTTGGAATCGATCTCGATCTTGATCTTGGCCGCCGCCTCGTCGATGAGGTCGATGGCCTTGTCGGGCAGGAAGCGGTCGGTGATGTAGCGATGGCTCAGCTCGGCCGCGGCCACGATGGCGGGGTCGGTGATGTCGACGCCATGGTGCACCTCGTACTTCTCCTGCAAGCCGCGCAGGATCGCGATGGTGGCCTCCACCGTGGGCTCGCCCACCAGGATCTTCTGGAAGCGCCGCTCCAGGGCGGCGTCCTTCTCGATGTACTTGCGGTATTCGTCGAGCGTGGTGGCGCCGATGCAGTGCAGCTCGCCGCGCGCCAGCGCGGGCTTGAGCATGTTGCCGGCGTCGATGGCGCCCTCGCTCTTGCCCGCACCGACCATGGTGTGGATCTCGTCGATGAAGACGATGGTCTGGCCTTCGTCCTGCGCCACTTCCTTGAGCACGGACTTGAGCCGCTCCTCGAACTCCCCGCGGTACTTGGCACCGGCCAGCAGCAGCGCCATGTCGAGCACCAGCACGCGCTTGTTCTTCAGCGACTCGGGCACCTCGCCCGCGACAATCCGCTGCGCCAGGCCCTCGACGATGGCCGTCTTGCCCACGCCGGGCTCGCCGATCAGGACCGGGTTGTTCTTGCTGCGGCGCTGCAGCACCTGGATGGCGCGGCGGATCTCGTCGTCGCGGCCGATCACGGGGTCCAGCTTGCCCTTGCGGGCCCGCTCGGTGAGGTCGAGGGTGTATTTCTTGAGGGCCTCGCGCTGCTCCTCCGCGCCAGGGTTGTCGACCTTCTGCCCACCCCGCACGGCGTCGATCGCGGCCTCGAGCGCCTTGCGAGTCAGGCCGTGCTCCTTCAGCAGGGCCCCGATGGGGGCCTTGGTGTCGGTGAGGGCCAGCAGGAACATCTCGCTGGCCATGAACTGGTCGCCGCGTTTGTTGGCTTCCTTCTCGGTGGCCTGCAGCAGGCTGACCAGCTCGCGCCCGGCCTGCACCTGGTCCGCGCCCTGCACCTGCGGCAGCTTGGCGATCTCCGCCTCCAGGGCGGTTTGCAGGCGGGCAGTGTTGACCCCGGCCCGCGCCATCAGCGCCTTGGGGCCTTCGCTCTGGTTGAGCATCGCCAGCAGCAGGTGGGCCGGCTCGATGTAGGGGTTGTCACGCGCCAAGGCCAGGCTCTGAGCATCGGCCAGGGCTTCCTGGAACTTGGTGGTGAGTTTGTCGAGTCGCATGGTTTCTCCTGAAGGTAACCTTGGCTCCCAGATAGGGACGCCCGGGCTCCATTTCAACGACCCGGATGTCACGCATGTTGAGCCACGTCAAGCAAACTGCGCGCATTGGCACTGCAAGTCTTGCGGAACGCCTCGCTGATACGTTCGTCACGGCCCGCCTGGCGCCAGAACTGCAGGGCCGCCTCGCATGCGGCCTGCCAGGCCTCGCGCTGGGTTGGCAGCGGCAGCGGCGGCTCGAAGGTCCGCGGCGGCACCTCGCCACCCGGCAAGGGGGCATACCGCATGGGCAGCATATCGTAGGCAGGGGCCAGGCGCAGCATCTCGCCCTCCCCACCGGGACGCAGGCTGAGGTTGGCCGCGTGCATGTCGCTGTTGGCGATGAGGCGGCCGAACCACCACAGGCGCTCCACCCGCTTCAGCTCGGCACCGGCCAGCCGCCCCAATGCCACGAGGCGGCCCGCCAGGCGCACCCAGTCGCTGCCGCCCTCGCCCACCAGGGCGGCATCCAGCGTGCCCAGGCTGACCAGAGGGCTGCGGCCAAACAGGCCATGGCGGTCGAAGCGCTCCACCTCCAGGAAGGTTCGTCCAGCATGGACCAGGATGCGGCTGGAGGCCGCCTCGACGCCCGGCAGGGTCGCGGCACATTCCAGGGCCAGGTGCTCGCACACCAGCAGGTCGGACCAGCGGCGCACGGCCGGCGAGCCGTCCGCGCCCGAGAACTTGACGAGGACATGCGGGGTGGCGCTGCCGCTGCGCTCACGCAGGGCACTGAACTTGGGAAACTCACCCGCCGCGCTCGAGCCTGCCACGCCGGAGGCCACAGCCTGCTCGGCCAGCGTGGCGTACAGCTCAGGCAACGCCCTGGCGCCCACCGGCTCGGGCGCGCGCAGCTTGCCGTGCTGCCAGGCCTCGTGCGACGCCTCGCCCAGCAGCCAGTTGCCGCTGACGTCCGCCCCGGCGCGGCTCAGCACCACCACCACCTCGTCGTCCGTCCAGCGCTGGGGATCTTCGGACACCGACAGTTCGCGGTGCCTCAGCCGGGCGAACTGCCGGCCCATGTAGCCCTGGGGCCGCATGTCATGCAGGGGATAGGGCAGGCCCTCCCACCAGCCATCGCGCGCCCCCTCCAGCACCGGCCAGCCCGGTGGCAAAGCCATCAGGCTGCCCTGTGGCTGCACCAGGGTCAGCTGCCCCAGCGGATGGGCGCGCCCTTCGCGGTCGATCTCATAGGCCGGCACATCCCTTGCCTCGCCGCGCAACGGGCGCCGCAGCGCATGGCGTGTGCGGCGCGCCCTGCCGGCACTCACCACCTGCCCCGACAGCGCCTGCAGGAGCCGGTGCAAGGTCGCCATGCTGACGCCGGCCTCGCGGGCCAGCGCCGACGCATTCGAAGGCCCGTGCCGGCTCAGCAGTTGCACAAGCCGGTCGGGTGGGATCCGGGGGGATGGCGGCATGCGTTATGAGAAGATTCCTGAGAAGATCGCCATCTTGCTTTCCAGAGGAGAATCTGTCAAAAATCGGGCCGCTCCTGAGAAGATTCTTGCGGCGGTTCCCTCGTTCGCTGACGGCGCTGTCTTCAAGTCCGCTCAAGAAACAGTGCATTGGCACGCGGTGCGCACCAGCCCCCACCCCGGCCCTCCCCCAGCGGGAGAGGGAGTCCGCTCCTTCCCCCGCTGGGGGAAGGTTGGGATGGGGGCGCAGCGTTCGCAGCTCGCCACCTGTTTCCTGTCCACGCCTTTCGCCGACCGCGGTGAATACATCGCTCAGGATGAACGGGCGACTGTGCCAGCCCCATGCCTCAGCCCAGCCACCAGCGTCCCAGCTTGAAACCCAGCGCCGCGCAGGCCAGCGCGCCCAGGACGTGCGCCAGGGTGTGGCCGAACGCGGCCAGCCACTCGCCGCGCTGCAGCAGCCCGAGCGACTCGGCTGAAAAGGTGGAGAACGTCGTCAGGCCGCCGAGGAAGCCCGTCACGCACAGCAGGCGCAGCACGTCGTTGGGCATGCGCTCGAACCACACCACCGCCAGTCCGATCAGCAGGCCGCCCACGCAGTTGACCACCAGCGTGCCCAGCGGCAGGTTGCTGCCGGGCGCGGTCAACCACAGGCCGGCGCCCCAGCGCAGCAAGGCCCCTATCGCAGAGCCGACCGCCACCGCCAGCAGGCTCAGCCAAGGCACGGCAGCCATCAGGGAAACTCCGGCAAGGTCTCGTCCCAGCGCGCCGCGGCGGCCTCGTCCTCGGGGCGCGCCTCGACCCAATGGTCCCCGTCGGCCCGGTGCTCCTTCTTCCAGAAGGGCGCGCGGGTCTTGAGGTAGTCCATCAGGAATTCGCAGGCCTGGAAGGCCGGGCCGCGGTGGGCGGCTGCGACCCAGGCGCCCACGATCTGCTCGCCCGGCTGCAGCCGGCCCACGCGGTGCACGACGCGCGCAGCCAGGATGTCGAAACGGCGCAGCGCCTCCAGCACCATGGCCTCGATGGCAGCCTCCGTCATGCCGGGGTAATGCTCCAGCGTCATGGCCGCCAGGGGCTGGCCCTGGGACACGCCGCGCACCGTGCCCACGAAACTGACCACCGCCCCGGCCTGCGGCTGGCCGGCCAGCACCGCCCGCTGCTCTTCAGCCAGGTCGAAGTCCGCGTGCTGGACGCGGACGCGTGGCGGCAACACGGCATCACTCATCCCTCAGCCTCCCGTCACCGGCGGAAAGAAAGCCACCTCGGCCGCCTGGCTCAGGACTGCCGTCTCCGCGCACAGGCTGTGCTGCAGGGCACAGCGCACCAGGCGGGCCCGGTCCAGCGCCTGGGCGTGGGCGGGGCTGCGGGCGATCAGGTGGTCACGCAAGGCCGCCACGGTGCTGCCAGCCGGCAGGGTGGCCGGTTCGCCCTCGCCCAGGGCCTCGCGCAGCGCGGCGAAGTAGCGCACCTGCACGGTGACATCAGCCGGCGCCGCCATCACGCCGCGCCCCAGGCCGAGAACGGCAGGTAGTCCACCCAGTCGCCGGCCCGGATGACCCGGCCGGGTGGGTTGTCGACCAGGCCGTCGGCCCAGACCACCGAGGTCAGGACGCCCGAGCCCTGGTGGTCGAACAAGGTCACGCCCTCGCCCTGGCGCCGTACGCGCAAGAACTCGCGGCGCTTGGGATCGGCGCGCGGCCAGTCGAAATCGGCCCGCACCCGCAGGGCCGCAGGGAGCCCACCCGCCGCCCCCTGCAGGCGGGCCAGGAATGGCGCCACGGTGAGCAGGCAGGTGACGAAGCTCGACACGGGGTTGCCCGGCAACCCGATGAACCAGGCCACCCCCTGCCCCGCCGGCCGGGACACCTCGCCGAAGGCCAGCGGCTTGCCCGGCTTGATGGCGATCTGCCAGCTGTCGAGGCGGCCTTCCGCGGCCAGGGCCGCCTTGAGGTGGTCCTCCTCGCCGACCGACACGCCGCCGCTGGTGAGGATCAGGTCGCAGGCCTGGGCCGCCTCGCGCAAGGCCTGGCAAGTGGCGTCCAGCCGGTCGGGCACCACGCCACCGTCGACGCACGCCGCCCCGAAGGACTCGACCAGGGCGCGCAGCATGTCGCGGTTGCTGTTGTAGATGGCGCCGGGGCGCAGCGGCTGCCCAGGCAGGGTCAGCTCGTCGCCGGTGGTCAGCAGCATCACGCGCGGCCGGCGCGCGACCTCGAGCGACGGCACGCCGACGGACGCTGCCAGGCCGAGCGCCTGCGCGCTGAGCCGGGTGCCCCGCGCCAGCACCTCGGCGCCCTGCCGTACATCCTCGCCGCGGCGGCGGATCGCCAGGCCGCTGTGCGGTGTGGTGTTGACCTGCACCTCGCGCTCGGTCCACTCGCACTGTTCCTGCATGACCACCGCGTCCGCCCCCTCGGGCACCGGCGCGCCGGTGAAGATGCGCGCGGCCTCCCCGGGTGCCAGCGGCTCGCCCACCGCGCCGGCGGCGATGCGCTGGCGCCAGGGCAGGCGCGTGCCGGCCTCGGGCACGTCGGCCGCGCGCAGGGCGAAGCCGTCCATGGCGGCGTTGTCGAGGGGCGGCACGTCCACCGTGGCCTGCACCGCCCGCGCCAGCACGCGGCCGCGTGCCTCGTGCAGGGGCAGGGTCTCGGTCGACCAGGCGGCCGCGCCCCGGGCGGCGGCATCCTGCAGGCGCGCCAGCGCCTCGTCCAGGCTGAGCGTGGCCATGCCTCAGTGCCCCGCGTGCTCGGCCACGTAGGCCTTGATGCGCTGCACGTCCGGCGGCATCACGACGAAACGCCGCGGCAGTGCCTCGATGCCCTCCAGCGCGGCCGGGCGGGGCTCGGCCTGCCCGGTCGCCTCCAGGATGGTCTGCTCGAACTTGGCGGGCAAGGCGGTCTCCAGCACGATCATGGGCACGCCCGGCTCGGTGTGGGCACGCGCCACCTTGAGGCCATCGGCGGTGTGGGGGTCGATCATGACCTGGTGGCGCTGCCAGGTGTCGCGGATGGTGGCCAGGCGGTCGGCATGCGTGCTGCTGCCGGAGACAAAGCCGAAGTCGCCCAGGCGGGCCGCCACCTCGGCCGGCAGCGTGAAGGCGCCGTCACGCGCCAGCGCCGTGCCGAACAGTTCCTGCACCCGCGCGCCGTCGCGTCCCAGCAGATCGAACACGAAGCGCTCGAAGTTGGACGCCTTGGAGATGTCCATCGAGGGGCTGGAGGTCTCGTACGTCTCCGCGCTCGAGCGCACCCGGTAGGTGCCGGTGCGGAAGAACTCGTCGAGCACGTTGTTCTCGTTGGTGGCCAGCACCAGGCGCCGGATCGGCAGCCCCATCATGCGCGCGACGTGGCCGGCGCAGATGTTGCCGAAGTTGCCCGAGGGCACGGTGAAGCTGACCGCCTCGTCGTTGCCGCGCGTGGCCTGGAAGTAGCCGGCGAAGTAGTACACCACCTGGGCCAGCAGCCGCGCCCAGTTGATGGAGTTGACGGTGCCGATGCGGTGCTGGCGCTTGAAGGCCAGGTCGTTGGACACGGCCTTGACGATGTCCTGGCAGTCGTCGAACACGCCCTGCACCGCGAGGTTGTGGATGTTGGGATCCTGCAGGCTGAACATCTGCGCCTGCTGGAACGGGCTCATGCGGCCATGCGGGCTGAGCATGAACACGCTGATGCCGCGCTTGCCACGCATCGCGTACTCGGCCGCGCTGCCGGTGTCGCCCGAGGTGGCGCCCAGGATGTTGAGGGTCTCGCCGCGCCGCGCCAGCTCGTACTCGAACAGGTTGCCGAGCAGCTGCATGGCCATGTCCTTGAAGGCCAGCGTGGGGCCGTTCGACAGGCCCTCCAGGTAGACCCCTGCCTCCAGCGGCTTGAGCGGCGTGATCGCGGCATGGCCGCCGAACACCTCGGGCGTGTAGGTGGCGCGGACCAGGCGGCGCAGCTCGTCGCCCGGGATGTCGTCGATGTACAGCGACAGCACCTCGAACGCCAGGTCGGCGTAGGACAGGCCGCGCCAGCGCGACAACAGCGCCGCGTCGACCTGGGGATAGCGCTCTGGCAGGAACAGGCCGCCGTCGAGCGCCAGGCCCTCCAGCAGGATGTCGGAAAAACCGCGCGGGGCCTCGCGCCCGCCCGCGGCGCGGGTGCTGATGTATTTCATGGCTGCTTCTTGTCGGCTGGGAGCCCCTGGGTATGAGGCTCAGGGTGGGGAAAGAGGAGGAAGTATCGGTGGATCATGGCTTGACGACGGTGTTGAGCCGGCCGGCGCAGAACGTGTGGAGCTCGTCCCAGCCCATGATTTTCCGCGGTAACACGCCCGCCACGGGGGACACGGCGGTCGCCGCGCGCGAAAACTCGCCGAATTCGCCATGGGAGGCGAGAAAAACCGGCTTGCCAGGGACCGTCTTCGCGAACTCGAGGCCGTTCAGGGCCGAGGCCACGCCGAAATGGTAGTCGGTCACGAGGAACGCCAGGGTGTCGAGGAACCCGGGGTGGTCCTGCAGGTAGCCCGCGAACACCTCCGGGCTCTCGAAGGTGAGCAGCGGCCGGCCCAGGCTCTCCTGGACCCATCCGTTGCGATGCAGCGGGCAGTCGTCCAGCACCGCGACCACCCCGCCGCCGGGCAGTGCCATCCCAGGCGGCCAGGCGGAGAACACGGCGGCCTCGGAGTACTCATAGGCGTGCGCTGCCGCCTCGGCCGGCACGACAGGGGGCGCCTGGGCGCTGCGCGGGGGCACCGCTTCACAGAGGATCCGCAGCAGGTGTAGCCGGCCCATCGGCTTGGGCAGGAAATGCGCGGCCCCTGCCTCCACGGCCTGCTTGTAGTGGGCACCGCCCATGCGGTTCGAGTGGACGCAGATGCACATGCCCGGAACACGTGCGTGCATGACCCTGAGTGTCTCGAGGCCGTCGAGCGCGGAGTCGCCCAGGTCATAGTCGAACAGGCCGACGTCCGGGTTGGCGCCGGCATGCGCCAAGGCCTCCTCTCCGGAGCGCGCCATCAGCACGTCGATGAGGGGCCCGGCCTGCGCCAGCCCGTGCACCAGGCGCGCCAGGGCACTGCGGTAGAGCGCCTCGTCGTCCAGGATCAGCACCTTGAGCCGCCGGCCCTCCAGCCGGCGCACCAGCTCGGCCTCGCAGGCCTCGGCCTGGGCGTCCTCGCCGAACGGGTCCACGCTGGCCTGGGCCAGACGCTGGGCCTCGTGGACCTCCTCGCTCGAGCGGGGCAGGCTCACCTCGGCGCTGTCGAGCCGGCGGCTCATCGGCAGGGTGAACCAGAACTCCACGCCCGTCTGCGGCGACGAGCGGCAGCCGATGCGCCCCCCGTGCGCCTCGATGACCTTCTTCGCGATGGCCAGGCCCAGCCCGGTCCCCCGCTTCTTGCCCTTGGTGAAGAAGGCGTCGAAGAGCTTGTCCATGTCGCCGGGCTCGATGTGGCGCCCGGTGTTGCCGACCGTCAGCTCCATCAGGTCGCGCCCCGCGACGCTCGGCGCGCTGGTGCGGAACCAGATGCGGCCTTCGCCGGCCTCCAGCGCCTGCATGGCGTTGCCGACGATGTTGGAGAACACACGCTGGATCTTGAGCACGTCGACATGCAGGCAGTGCTTGTGCTTGAGCAGCGCCGAGAAGGCCACCCGGCTGCCGGGGGAGAGACGGCAGGCCTCGCGGATGGCCGCGTCGATCAGCAGCCGCGGCGAGGCCGGCTCGCGGTTGAGCACCGTCTCGTGGCCGATCTCCATGATGTCCGACAGCATGCCCGTGACGGCCTCCAGGGCGCGCTGGACCTCCCGCGCGCCGGGGCCGAGGATGTCGCGGGCCTCGCCCAGCGTGCGCGCCGCGGCGATGTTGTGCAGGACGATCTGGATCATCGAGAAAGGTTTGCGCACATCGTGCGCGACCATCTGCGTCATGCTGGCCAGGGCGGCGTACTTCGCGTTCTCGTGGGAGGCCTCCAGGTCCTGCTTGATCTTCAGCACGTCCGAGACGAGCACGGGCCCGCCCGGCACCTCGCCGCGCGCCAGCTTGCCGATGGGGGCCACGAGGGCCTTGTGAAGGTCGCGCGCGAGGAAGCGGGTCGCCAGGCCCATCAGGCCCAGCGACAGCAGGGCCACCGCCCCGATGAAGGCGGCGATCTGCGCGACCGAGATCCACGCGATGCTGCCTGCCAGCGTCCCGACCTGGCGCGAGCCGAACATGACCGGCGTCTCGAACTCCAGCCGCAGGCCGTTGAAGCGGCACTGCCTGGCGCTGGTGTTCGAGGGCTCGGGCGAGGTGTCCAGGCGCACGTCGCCCAGCAGCCCGCTCTGCCGCAGCGTCCCCAGCATCGTCGTGATGTGCTCGCTGTTGCCGATCACGATCTCGCGGCTCAGCGCCTCGATGTAGGACTGGATGTTGGTGTCGGCGATCAGGCAGACCCGCGCGGAGTTGGCGCGCATGACCACGAACAGAAACAGCAGGCACAGCAGCAGGTTCGCCCCTGCCGCGACCATGGTGAAGCGCCGCAGCCGCCGGCCGACGAAGGTGCCGATGCTCTCAATGGGGCTGAGCCCGTCTCCACTCGACAAGGGGTAGCTCCACGAAATGAATGTCAGTTTCCAGGTTGCCGGACGCGGACATGCCGCGGTAGGTCCGCAGCGTGCCGAACTGGCGCCACCGGGGCGCATCGAACGACAGCACCGCCTGCTGGCGGCAGAGGTGGTTGAGGGCGATGATCGCCGAGTCGTACACGCTGGCGTGGATCGGCTCAACCAGCTCGTCGCGCGCGAAATGCGCCTCGACCCAGGCCTTCGACTCGGGCGTCTCCTCCGGGCGCCAGATCATGGTGGCGTAGACCCGGCTCGCGCGGCGCTTGTGCTCGGCCAGCACGGCGCGGATCTCGGCCGAGAAGTAGGTCCAGTCGTGGGTGCCAATGATGACGCCCGGCCAGCCCGCGGACAGCAGCCGGGACAGCGGGGCCACGGAGGCGGGCGTCGACAGCCCCAGGAAGATGCATTTCGTCCTGGCGGGCGGCGGCGTGGGCGCGGCCATGAAATCCTCGACGTCGACGGCCGACTTGAAGCCCGCCCCCAAGAATGACTTGCGGTAGTAGCCCGACCAGACGTCCTTGAACGCGAACACCCCCAGCGTGTCGTCGGGCTTGCAGCCGAGGGAGGCCATGCCGGCGGCCGTGGCCTTCCAGTGCTGGGGATACACCGTGCCCACCGAAATGAAGTTCGGGTTGATGTCGCGCAGCTCGTCGCTGATGGCGGCGGAGGAGATGCCGACCATGTCGGTTCCCGCGGCGGCGCGGGCGCCGAGGCGGGCGAAGTTGGTCCGGGTCAGGCCGACCATGGCCTTCGGACCGGGCAGCCGTGAGACCCGGCTCACCTCCTCGAACAGCGCCGAATCGGTGTGAAGCTCGAGGTTGACGTGGATGTCGGGCTTGCAGCTGGGGTACTTCTCCTGGAAGTCCTGGACCGCCGCGCGGAAGCCGCGCCGCATGGATTCGACCTGGCTGGACACCACGTAGGTGTTCTTCTCCACCGCGATGAGCTGGAAGAAGTAGAGCTGGCCGTCGCCGGCCCAGGCCGCGGATGCCAGCAGCGAGCCCAGGAGCCAGGCCAGGGATCGCAGGAGGCGAAGGCCGCGGGCCCCCATGCCCATCACACCTTCTCCAGCAGCAGCGTGAAGGTCATGAAGCCGTTCTGCCCGTCGGGCAGCCGCAGGCAGTCGACCGCCTCCTGCTCGTGCAGGGCCATCACGTGGGCGCGGATGGGCTCCGACTTCAGGTAGGGCCCGAACGGCACGACGTGGGCCTCGCAGTGACGCACGCGGAACGCATCGCGGATGAGTTGCGCCAGCAGTGGCGGGCTGCTGAGGGAGCTGGCCACCACCGCGAGCCGCGTGCCGGCCCGCAGCGGGGCCTGGAGCAACGGACGAAGGAAGCGCAGGCCATCCGTTCCACCGTCCACAGGCGTGAGGAAGCCGGGACCCGAACCCTCGGGCGCCGGCACATAGGGTGGGTTGCCCACGATGAGATCGGCGGGGCCGCTCGCCGTCGCAAGTCCGGGCAGGACCGACAGCATGTCCACCCTGTCGAGCCGGTAGAGAAACTCGAGCCCCGCCGCGGCCACGTTGTGCCGGGAGGCCGCCACCGCGGCCTCGTCGATGTCGACGGCCCGCACCTGGGCGGGCCGTCGGTCTTCGGGCAATCCCAGGATGGCCGCCAGGGTGGGCAGCGAGGACCCGCAGCCCAGGTCGACCAGCCGCTCGACGCGCGCCGGGCCGCTGGCCAGCCCCTGGGCGATCAGGTCCCTGAACAGGATGCCTTCGCCGATGTTGAGGAAAGGCGCCAGCCGGGGCTGGGTGCCGGGACGCCAGGGCACCTGCCCGGCCAGATCAGCCAGGCCTTTCCCCCACGAGTCGAATGCCCGGGGCTGGGCGCCCCATTCGCGCAACAGCTGCGCCGTCGCCGCCCGCCAGGAAGGTGCCATGTCATCGCTCTCCATCCGGCATCGCCAGGCCCTGTGGCCTGGCGATGGAAACCCCGATCCCGCTGGTCCGTCAGTTCAGCTCTTCCTTGCGGATGCGCACGATGGGCGCCAGCACGGTGGACAGCCCCTGCATCTGCTGGATCGCCTGGTTCATGCGGCCCTCCTTGGTGTCATGCGTGAGGATGATGACGTCGGTCTGCGCCTCGCCCTCGGCCGACTCGCGCTGCAGCAGTGCGTCGATCGAGATGCTGTGCTCGGCCAGGATGCCGGTGATGCGCGCCAGCACGCCGGCCTGGTCGGCCACCTGCAGGCGCAGGTAGAACGAGGTCACCACCTCGTCGATGCCCAGGATGGGCGTGGCCGCCAGCGCATTGGGCTGGAAGGCCAAGTGCGGCACGCGGTGGTCGGGGTCCGCGGTGTGCAGCCGGGTCACGTCCACCAGGTCGGCGATGACGGCCGAAGCGGTGGGCTCGGCGCCCGCGCCCTTGCCGTAGTAGAGCGTGGCGCCCACGGCGTCGGCCTGCACCACCACCGCGTTCATCGCGCCCTCGACGTTGGCGATGAGGCGCTTGGCGGGGATCAGGGTCGGGTGCACGCGCAGCTCGATGCCTTCGGCGCGGCGGCGCGTCACGCCCAGCAGCTTGATGCGGTAGCCTAGCTGCTCGGCGTAGCGGATGTCGGCCGCCTGCAGCTGGGTGATGCCCTCCACATGGGCGCGCTCGAACTGCACCGGCACGCCGAAGGCGATGGCGCTCATCAGCGTGAGCTTGTGCGCGGCGTCCACGCCTTCGATGTCGAAGGTGGGGTCGGCCTCGGCGTAGCCCAGGCGCTGCGCCTCCTGGAGCACGGCGTCGAAGCCCAGGCCCTTGGCCCGCATCTCCGACAGGATGAAGTTGGTGGTGCCGTTGATGATGCCGGCGATCCACTCGATGCGGTTGGCCGTCAGGCCTTCGCGCAGCGACTTGATGATCGGGATGCCCCCCGCCACCGCCGCCTCGAAGGCCACGATCACGCCCTTGGCGTGCGCCGCGGCGAAGATCTCGGTGCCGTGCACGGCCAGCAGGGCCTTGTTGGCGGTGACGACGTGCTTGCCCGCCTCGATCGCCTCGAGCACCAGCGTGCGGGCGGTGTCATAGCCCCCGATCAGCTCGACCACGATGTCGATCTCGGGGTCACGGACGATGTCGCGCGGGTCGGCCACGACCTTGACCGAGGGGCCGACGAGGTCACGCGCCAGGGCGAGCTGGCGCCGCGACACGGCGGCGATCTCGATGCCGCGGCCTGCGCGGCGCATGATTTCTTCCTGGTTGCGCTTCAACACGTTGAACACGCCGGCACCCACGGTGCCCAGGCCCAGCAGGCCGACTTTGATTGGTTTCATAGAAGCTCTTCAGACAGGACAAACAACACAGACAAACGTACTTGCTCGAAAGACCTCAGGCGTGGCGCCGGCGGTAGCCCTCCAGGAAACGGGCGATGCGGCCGATGGCCTCCGTCAGGTCGTCCGAGTTGGGCAGGAACACCAGGCGGAAGTGGTCGGGCTGCGGCCAGTTGAAGCCGGTGCCCTGCACGATCAGCACCTTCTCCTCGGCCAGCAGCTCGTAGGCCAGCTGCTGGTCGTCGGTGACGGGATACATCTGCGGGTCGAGGCGCGGGAACATGTACAGCGCCGCCTTGGGCTTGACCACGCTCACCCCCGGGATGGCCGTCAGCAGCTCGTAGGCCAGGTCGCGCTGGCGGCACAGCCGCCCGCCCGGCACCACGAGGTCCTTGATGCTCTGGTAGCCCCCCAGCGCCGTCTGGATCGCGAGCTGGCCGGGCGTGTTGGCGCACAGCCGCATGGAGGCCAGCATGTTCAGGCCCTCGATGTAGTCCTTGGCGTGCGACTTCGGCCCCGACACCACCATCCACCCGGCCCGGTAGCCGCAGGAGCGGTAGTTCTTGCTCAGGCCATTGAAGGTCACGCACAGCACGTCCTCGGCCAGGGCGGCGATGCTGGTGTGGGTGGCGCCGTCGTAGAGGGTCTTGTCGTAGATCTCGTCGGCGAACAGGATCAGCTGGTGCTGGCGCGCCAGCTCGACGATCTGCTGCAGCACCGGCTCGGGGTACAGCGCGCCGGTGGGGTTGTTGGGGTTGATCACGACGATCGCCTTGGTGCGCGGCGTGATCTTGCGGCGCATGTCCTCGATGTCAGGCATCCAGTCCGAGGACTCGTCGCACAGGTAGTGCACCGGCGTGCCGCCCGAGAGCGAGACGGCCGCGGTGTACAGCGGATAGTCGGGGGCCGGGATCAGCACCTCGTCGCCGTCGTTGAGCAGGGCGTTCAGGCTCATGACGATCAGCTCGGAGGCGCCGTTGCCGAGGTAGACGTCGTCCACCGTCACGCCGGGGATGCGCTTTTCCTGGCAGTAGTGGACCACCGCCTTGCGCGGCGCGAACAGGCCCTTGCTGTCGGTGTAGCCGGCCGAATGCGGCATGTTGCGGATCATGTCCTGCACGATCTCGTCGGGCGGCTCGAGCCCGAACACCGCCAGGTTGCCAATGTTGAGCTTGATGATCTTGTGGCCCTCTTCCTCCATCTGGCGCGCCTTGTCGAGGACAGGCCCGCGGATGTCGTAGCACACATTGGCCAGCTTGCCCGATTTGGCGATGGGTTTCACAAGTGATCTCCGAGGGGAAGACACCGGATGCGGCGTGGCATTCGGCGAGAGGGACGGTCAACACCCTAGAATTTAACTCTTTTGCTTCAGAGAGCCCCGAGTTGAAACTGCAAGCCGACCGCCTCGAAGGATCCAACGCCATCGCCCGCCACTCCGCCGAGGGCGTGGTCGTGAACGGGCAGACCTACACGCACAGCGTGATCGTGGCCTGGGAGGGGGGCGTGCGGGACTGGGGCGTGCCGGCCTTCGAGTCCCTGAGCGAGGCCCACTTCGAAGCCCTGGCCGCGCAGCGGCCCGAGCTGGTCATCTTCGGCAGCGGCACCCGGCTGCGCTTTCCCCATCCCTCGCTGCTGCGCACCCTGATGGCGCGCGGCATCGGCGTCGAGACCATGGACACCCCGGCCGCCTGCCGCACCTACAACGTCCTGCTGGCCGAAGGCCGCTCGGTGGTGGCCGCGCTGCTGTTCGCTCCCGCCGCCTGAGCCCAGGCAACCGCCTGGACCTTTCCTGGGGCCTGCGCCATGGGTGCGCACAGGCCGTCGCCCCTCGGGGAGACTCCCGCTTACCTTATAATTGCAGGCTTCGCCTAAGGGGCGTATTTTTACCTTTGATTCAATGACGCCAGCCCTCAACAAACCCCTCCCGGAACTTGAAGCGCTCGCAACCGGCGGCGTGAAGTTCACACCGCAAACCTATGCCGGACAAATCGTTGTTCTGTATTTCTACCCCAAGGACAACACCCCGGGCTGCACCACCGAAGCCACCCAGTTCCGCGACCATCACAAGGAATTCGTGAAAGCTGGCGCCGTGGTGCTGGGCGTCTCGCGCGACAACATGGCCTCGCACGACAAGTTCAAGGAAAACCTCGAGCTGCCCTTCGAGCTGATCGCCGACACCGAAGAAAAGCTGTGCCACATGTTCGGCGTGGTCAAGAACAAGATCATGTACGGCAAGAAGGTCAA
>CBINPE010000025.1:0-42475 GCA_966252435.1 uncultured Burkholderiales bacterium
TGCCGAACGCCGGCAGGATCATGATGTAGACCTCGGGATGCCCGAAGAACCAGAAGATGTGCTGGAACATCACCGGGTCGCCGCCGCCCGCCGCCGAGAAGAAGCTGGTGCCGAAATACTTGTCGGTCAGCAGCATGGTCACGGCGCCGGCGAGCACCGGCATCACCGCGATCAGCAGGTAGGCGGTGATCAGCCAGGTCCAGCAGAACAGCGGCATCTTCATCAGCGTCATCCCGGGGGCGCGCATGTTGAGGATGGTCACGATGATGTTGATGGAGCCCATGATGGAGCTGGCGCCCAGGATGTGCATGGCGAAGATGCCGGCATCCATGGAGGGGCCCATCTGCAGGGTCAGCGGGGCGTAGAGGGTCCAGCCGGCTGCCGGGGCGCCACCGGGCATGAAGAACGAGGCCACCAGCATGACGGCCGCGGGGATCATCAGCCAGAAGCTGAAGTTGTTCATGCGCGCGAAGGCCATGTCGGAGGCGCCGATCTGCAGCGGGATCATCCAGTTCGCGAAGCCCACGAAGGCCGGCATGATGGCGCCGAACACCATGATCAGGCCGTGCATGGTGGTGAGCTGGTTGAACAGCTGCGGGTTGATGAACTGCAGCCCCGGCTGGAACAGCTCGGCCCGGATGCCCAGTGCCAGCACGCCCCCAACCATCAGCATGGTGAACGCGAAGAGCAGGTACAGCGTGCCGATGTCCTTGTGGTTCGTAGCGAACACCCACCGCCGCCAACCGTGGGGGTGATCGTGGGCATGGTCGTGACCGTGACTCGCGGGGTGGTCAAGCACTGCACTCATGGCATTTCCTCGGTAGGTTCTCGCCTGTCGTCGGACCGACGCGGACTTGTTGCTGGGTGTGGCTCTTGTCTGGGTGGACTTACTTGCGCGCGGCGGCGACGTCGGACGGCTGCACGAGCTGGCCGGTCTTGTTCGACCACGTGTTCTTGGTGTAGGTGATGATGGCGGCGATCTCGGTGTCGCTCAGCTGCTTCCAGGCCGGCATGGCGCCGTTGTTCTGGCCGTTCAGCACCACCATGATCTGCTTGGTCTTGTCGGCGTCGAGCACCACGGGGGAGCCGTCCAGGGGCTTGGCACCGCCGGCACCGTTGCCCTTGCCGTTGGCCTGGTGGCAACCCACGCAGCCTGCGCTGACGTAGGCCTTCTCGCCGCGTGCGACCAGGTCGGGCAGGGTCCAGACCTTGGTGGGATCGTCCGCCTTGGCGGCCATCTCCTTCTTCTTCTCGTTCACCCACTCGGTGTACTTGGCCTGGCTCAGCACCCGCACGTGGATGGGCATGTAGGCGTGCTCCTTGCCGCACAGCTCGGCGCACTGGCCGTAGTAGTCACCCGGTTGCTCGGCACGGAACCAGGTGTCGCGCACGAAGCCGGGGATCGCGTCCTGCTTGACGCCGAAGGCGGGCACCATCCAGGCGTGGATCACGTCGTTGGCGGTGGTGATGATGCGGACCTTCTTCTTCTCCGGCACGACCAGGGGGTTGTCGACCTTCAGGAGGTAGTCGATGGTGTTGCGGTCGGGATGGCCGGAGTCGGACATCTCGCGCTGCGCCTGGTCCAGGGTGGACAGGAAGCTGATGCCTTCACCCTCGCCACGCAGGTAGTCGTAGCCCCACTTCCACTGGATGCCGGTGGCCTTGATGGTGAGGTCGGGGGAGCTGGTGTCCTTCATGGCCACCACCACCTTGGTGGCCGGCCAGGCCATGGCGATGACGATGAGGAAGGGGATGACGGTCCAGATGATCTCCACGGTGGTGCTCTCGTGGAAGTTGGCCGGCTTGGCACCCTTGGACTTGCGGTGACGCAGGATGGAATAGAACATCACCCCGAAGACGCCGACGAAGATGACCGTGCACACCACCAGCATGAAGTTGTGCAGCCACTTCTGCTCCATCGCGATCTGGGTGACGGCAGGGGGCAAGTCGATCTGATTGACGGCAGGTCCCCCGGGGAGGCTTTGCACCGCCCAGGCCGTGCCGGTTGTCAACAGCGAGGCAATCACCAACAGCCTGTGACCAACGCTGCGCCACAGTGCATTTGTCGTCTTCATCATTGCTTTTGTCTCACCCGAGTTCACGTTGGATGACTCACAAGGTTGACTCGCTTGGCGTCCAGGGTAGGACGGCGGCAGGCTCATCCTCTGTCACACCTGCCGCACCATGCTTCCAACCGTTGTGAACTGCAAGCCCTGCACGCCTGTCGACTGCCACGCAGATGCTTTCAAAAAGATCGCGCATTTTAGCCCACGCCCGGTGGGCCGTGGGCCATCCTTCCGGACGGAAACAATCCCTCAAGGGCCATCTGTGGTTCGCGCACGTCGCACCAGATCGCGCATGGCCTGCAGCGAGACCGTGCTCTCGCTGCGCACCGGAACCTTGGGCGCCGCCTTGAAGGCATGCCCGTAAACCACCTCGAAGCTCAGCGGCAGGCGGCCCTGGGCGTCGGCCAGGGTCTGCAAGGCGGCGTGCAGGCGACGCAGCCAGCGCGGGGTGCGCAGCCCCGCGAAGCGGGAGGGGGAGACATTGCCACCGCACTGGCGCAGTTCCGCCAGCAGGGCCGGCGGGTCGGACCATGTCAGCGTGAGACGCTCCTGGTCCATCACGGGATCGGCGAAGCCGGCGTGCACCAGCATGTCGCCCAGGTCGTGCATGTCGACGAAGTCGGCATGCGGCGCCGGCCACCCCAGCTCGGCATACAGCACCCGCAGTTCACGCAGCGTGTCGGGCCCCAGGCAGGTGAACATCAGGAAGCCGTCCACCGCCAGCAGGTCGTGCCAGCGGGCCAGCAGGGCCGGCGGGTCGGCCACGGCGTGCAGCATCATGTTGGCCCACAGCAGCTGCACCGGTGCCAAGGCCGCCTCGCCCGGTGGCGACTGCAGCAGGGCAGCCTCGTCCAGCAACTCGGGCGTGCGCCGGCCCCAGCGGCGCGGCTGCCACCAGCCCGGCTGGTTGGCGCGGGTCTGCGCGAGCCAGGCGGGCGAGGGCTCGACCCACACGCGCTGCGCATCGGGGTAGGCCTCGGCCAGGATTTCTCCGGCACCGCCGAGGCCGGGCCACCACTCCATCACCCGGCCAGGCTGAAGACGGATCAGGGCCAGCCGCTCGGCCATGCGCCGGGCCACCTCCGTGTGCAACCAGGGGGGCTGGGGGTGATGCGCCAGCCGGGAGAGCACATGCGCTGCGGCAGAAGGGTCGAATGGACGCGATTCGCGCGGGGAGGAACCTGACATGGCGGCAGTATATTGAGCCGCCATGGACCTGGGCATCGGACGCTTGTTGCACCTCCACACGGCCGTCCCGCGGTGGCTGGGGCGCCTGCCGGGGTGCTGCGCGGTCTGCCGGAGCTGGTGCACGCATCGCACCTGCCCCGACTGCCTGCGCCATTTCGCCGCCCCCCAGGCCCGCTGCCAGCGCTGCGCGGCCCGAGTGACTGCGGGCGTGGCGATCTGCGGCGCGTGCTTGCGCCATCCTCCGCCGTTCGACGCCGCCTGGGCCGCGGTGGACTACGACTTTCCCTGGTCGCAACTGATGACACGCTTCAAATTCCAGCAGGCCCTGGACCTGACCGCCACCTTCGTCGCGCTGATGGACCATGCGGGGCCACCCCGGGACGGACCGGTGCGTTGCCTGTTGCCCGTGCCGCTGAGTGAGGCGCGGCTGCGCCAGCGCGGCTACAACCAGGCCTGGGAGCTGGCCCGCCGTCTGGGTCGGCGCCGTGGCTGGCCCACGCATGCCGACGTGGTGCGCAAGGTCCGCGACACGCCAGCCCAGTCCGAGCTGTCGCTGGCGCGCCGGCAAGCCAACCTGGGCCAAGCCTTCACGGTACCCGCGGCACGGCAGATGCACGTCAAGGACCGCGCCGTGGTGCTGGTGGATGACGTGATGACCACCGGCGCCACCGCGGCCGAGCTGGCCCGGCAATTGAAGCAGGTGGGCGCCGCATCGGTCGAGTTGTGGGTGCTGGCCCGCACGCCGGCCCCGTCAGGCTCGCCTTGAACGCTGGACTCCGGATCCAATCCCCTCTTTCTTTGTCTTTCCGCCCGCCTCCCCATGTTCAACATCGTCCTCGTGCATCCTGAGATCCCGCCCAACACGGGCAACATCATCCGCCTCGCCGCCAACACCGGCTGCGCGCTGCACCTGGTCGAGCCCTTGGGCTTCGACATGCAGGACAAGCTGCTGCAGCGCGCCGGACTGGATTACCACGAGTACGCGGCCGTGCACAGGCATGCCTCCTGGGCGGCTTTCCTCGACACCCTCGGCGTACCGGATCCCGCCGCCGCGCCGCGCCTGTTCGCCTTCACCACCCGCGGCAGCCGGCTCCTGGGCGAGGCCACCTGGCAGCCCGGCGACTGGCTGGTGTTTGGCTCCGAAACCGCCGGCCTGCCCGCCAGCGTCCGGGATGCCTTCCCGCCCGCGCAGCGCGTGCGCCTGCCCATGCGGGCCGGCCAGCGCAGTCTGAACCTCAGCAACGCCGTGGCCGTGGCGGTGTTCGAGGCCTGGCGGCAGAACGGCTATGCGCACGGCACCTGAGGCGCGGCCCACAGCCTTCGCCGTCCCGATGCGGCCTCGTCCTACCGCACACACCCCTCCCCTGCCCATAATCGACGCATGCACCTTTCTTCCGCCACCTACCCCCTCTCACCACCACCCCTTGCGCCCAGTCACCCGGTGAAGCGCGGCCTGCGTTGCGCCGCAACCCTCCTGGCCCTGGGCCTGGCCTGGAACAGCCAGGCGCAGGCTCCCGCAACCGCCCCCTCATCCGCCACCTCAGCATCCGCGCCCACCGATGCGACCAGCGAGCCGGCCTACGGCGTGATCGTCAAGCTCAAGGCCGAAGCCGACGCCACGCCCCAGCGTTCACGCGAGCGCCTGGCCCAGGTGTTCCAGTCGCAATCCTTGCCCCTGGGATCGGTGCGGCGCACGGGTGGCGAAGACACCTACCTGGTGCAGTGGCAACGCCCACTGTCGGGCGGCGAAGCCGCCGAGTTGCTGCGCGGGCTGCGGGCCCACCCGGCCGTGCAATGGGTCGCCCCGAACCTGATGGAACGTGCGCAGCAGGTGGCCCCCTCCGATCCCTTGTATGCCAACGGCAGCCAGTGGTGGCTGAGCGCCGTGCCGGCGGCGGGCTCGCGGGGCGTGCCCAACATCGCCCAGGCCTGGTCGCGCGCCACGGGGAGCACCGTGAACGTCGCCGTGGTCGACACCGGCCTGCTGCGCAACCACCCCGACCTGCTCGGCACGCGCTTCGACACCGGCTATGACCTCGTCTCCAACGACGACGGGCGCTCGGACGACAACGACGGGCCCGACCCCGACTTCTCCGACCCCGGCGACGGTCACACCGACACCGAATGCCCCGGCCGCCCTGCCGAGGCCAGCACCTGGCACGGCAGCGGCATCGCCAGCCAGATCGGTGCGCTCACCGACAACGGCGTGGGCATGGCGGGCGTCAACTGGCAGGTGCGGATCATCTCGGTGCGGGTGGCCCGGGCCTGTGGCGCGCTCACGTCCAATGTGATCGACGGGCTGCGCTGGGCCGCCGGCCTGCAGGTCGCCAACCTGCCGCTCAACCCCCACCCCGCCCGCATCATCAACCTGAGCTTCGGCAGCGCCAGCACCAACTGCCAGCCCTACCAGGACACGCTCGACGAGCTGCGCAGCCGCGGGATCCTGCTGGTGGCGGGCGCGGGGGATGACGATGGCGCCGTGAACCGCCCGGCCCGCTGCCCGGGTGCCTTCGCCGTGGCCGCCCTGAACCGCGACGGCTACAAGGCCCGCTACGCCAGCTTCGGCACCGAGGTGGCGCTCAGCACGGTGGGCGGCGACCTGCCGGACCAGAGCCCCGAGCAGGACCCGGTCGGCAACCAGATGTCGGACACCGGCCTCGTGATGGCCGGCAACGATGGCGCGCTGCAACCGGGCAACAATGGCTACTTCATCAAGACGGGCAGCAGCTTCTCGGCCCCCATCGTGGCGGGCGTGGCCTCGTTGATGCTGTCGGTCAACCCTTCGCTGACCTTGAACCAGCTGGCCTACGGGCTGCGGGTCACGGCGCGACCGCATGTCAGCACCAGCGGCTTCGCGAGCCTGCACACCTGCACGGCGGGCACCTCGCAAGGGCGCTGCTACTGCACCACCGGCACCTGCGGCGCCGGCATCCTCGATGCCCCCGCCGCCCTGGCCTACGCCAGCAACCCGGCGGCGTACGGCGAAGCACCCGCCTTCGGGGTGCCGGGCACCACCCCGACCTCGCCGTCGACGCCGAGCACCAGCAGCGACTCGGGCGGCGGCGCCCTCGGGGGCACATGGCTGGCCGGGCTGGGCCTCGCTGTCGCCGCCCTGGCCGCCGCCTCCTTCAGCTCTTCGGGCAGGTGGCGAAAGCCTTGAGCGCGCTGCTCTTGCCCTCCTGCTCCTGCAGGCGCTGTGCCACGGCGGCGCTGGCCGCCTCGATGCGCAACACGTGCACCGCGGTGGGCTGCACCAGGGTCACGACACGGGCGTTGCGCAAGGCCGGTTGCTGAGCCAGGCGGTCGAGTGCCGCATTGGCTTCGTTCAAGCGGGCGAAACGGCCCAGGGAGAGGCCATAGTCCAGCTCACCCCGTTCCTTGATGGCCTCGTAGGGCACCTGCAAGCGCTTGACCTCGTCTTCCTTGCGGGCCAGCGCCTCCTTGTCCGCAAGGGGACCGAGGTAGACGATCCACTGCCCCGGGCGCTCCTGGCGCAGGTTGCTCCAGGTGCCGGGCGGCACCAGCACCGACAGCGCCACCTCGGCGGGCGCCACCTCGTTGGGCGAATAGGGGCCCGACTCCAGGCACACCGCGTCATCCCGCCCAGTCCCCGGCGCACTGGACATCGGCGTCACCTTGACGGCATCGGGCCGCACCTCGCGCGCCATGCGCTCGGGCTCGCGGTCACCGATGGCGCGTGCGCCGACCAACCAGTCCAGCGACCCCTGTGTCCAGGCGAAGAACAGCAGGTTGGCGACCACGGTCAGGGCCAGGAGCCACCTCATCCGGCACGCCCTTCCTCCGTCGAGGCCGGCACGGTGGAAGCCGCCCCCGCCTGCTGGAGCCGCACGCTCACCTCGCCGCTGTTGACGTGGCACAGCCCGTGGGCAGACTCGATCCGCAGGGCACCATCCTGTGCCACGCCAGCGGCCCGGCCCTCGCGCACTTCGGCATGGGTCAACGTGACGGCACGCCCGAACAGCAGGTCGCGCCGGGCATAGCGGCCGGCGAACGAGGTGAAGCCGGCACGCTCGAACAACTGCAGGGCCTGCACGAGGGGCACGGCCACCCGGGCCAGCACCTCGGGCACCGACAGGCCCGGCTCCAGCTCATCCAGGTTGGCGACCTCCAGGCCACCCGTGACGGACGCCCCGAGGGCGCGCACGTTGAGCCCCACCCCCACCACCGCCAGTCGCTTGGCCCCGGCGGCGACAGTCTCCACCAGCACCCCGCCCAGCTTGCGGCCGGGCAGGGCCTGCGGGTCGGTGCCGCGGCCGGACGACGGGCCACTCAGCCACAGGTCGTTGGGCCACTTCAGGCCGATGCGCGCAGGCCGTCCGGGCTGCAGCGGGTCCAGGGCATCCGCCAGCGCCACCCCCACCGCCAGCGACAAGCCGGACCAGTTGACCGGCGCCAGCGGCAAGGCCAGCGAGAACGTCAGCGAGGCACCTGCTGCGGCATGCCAGCTGCGGCCCATGCGGCCGCGTCCGCCCGTCTGGTGCTCAGCCACCAGCAGGCAGGGCTGCCAGTCGACCGACCGGCGGCCGAAGGATGTGTCGGCCCGGCTGCGGCGATCGGTCTGGCCGGCCTCGAGCACCTGGGCTGCACGCACGCGTGCACGCTCCAGCAGGACCGAGTTGGTGGACGCGACGCAAGGCACGACCTCCACGCTCACGTCGGGCAGCAGCGGGCGCAATTGTTCCCACAAGGCCTGGGCACCCCAGGCGATGGGCTCTGGCCCGCGAGGAGAAAGGTCGTCGTCGAGCTTCATGCCGTCAAGGAGGTTCGTTCAATGCAAGGGGTCAGCGCTTGGGTGCCAGCATGGTGCCACGGCACCGCGCCGCGCCGCAGCGGCACTCGAACTGTTTCTTCAGGCGCGGGGTGTAGCGCTCGTCGATCACCAGGCCGTAGTCGTAGAACAGCTCCTCGCCGGGACGCAGGGCCCGCAGGGCCTTGATGAAGATGCGGCCATCCACCTCGTCGGCCTCGCAGTTGGGGGCACAGGCATGGTTGATCCAGCGCGAGGAATTGCCCCCGACCTTGGCGTCGATGACGCGCCCGTCGTCGATGTGAAAGTAGAAGGTGTGGTTGGGGTCCTGCGGGTCATGCGGATGGCGCCGCAGCGCCTCGGACCAGTCGATGATCTCGCCGACATACTCGATGATCACCTCGCCCTTGGCGATCGGCGCCACGGCGAACACCCCCTTGCCGTGCACGCCACTCAGCCGCACCTGGATGCGCCGCCCGCCGCGGGAGGCGGGCGCGGCTTTCTTCGTACGCAGGGATCTGTTCTGCTGCCCTTGCTGAGGGACTTTGACCGGCCGGGCTTGATTCATCAAATTCTGTGGTTACATTGAATTGGCGGGCACGCGCGGGCGCGCGCGAGAGCGGATTGTATGTACGGATGCGCGGCGATGCCCCCCGTGAAAGCAGCAGTCTTCAAAACAAAATGCGCCCCGCTACCCTTTGACGAGACGACAGACAGATGGACAGACAGAAGATTCACCCATGACCAAGACTTTGATCATTGCCGAGAAACCCAGCGTCGCTCAGGACATCGTGCGCGCCCTGACGCCCAAGGTGGGCAAGTTCGACAAGCACGACGATTATTTCGAGAACGAGCAGTACGTGGTCACCAGCGCCGTCGGCCACCTCGTGGAGATCAAGGCCCCCGAGGAGTTCGACGTCAAGCGCGGCAAATGGAGCTTCAACAACCTCCCCGTGATCCCTCCCCACTTCGACCTGGCGCCGATCGACAAGGCCAAGTCGCGGCTCAACGCCGTGGTCAAGCTGGTCAAGCGCAAGGATGTCTCGGCCCTGATCAACGCCTGTGACGCGGGCCGCGAGGGGGAGTTGATCTTCCGCCTGATCGTGCAGTACGCCGGCAGCGACAAGAAGCCCGTCAACAAGCCCATCCACCGGCTCTGGCTGCAGAGCATGACACCCCAGGCCATCCGCGACGGCTTCGAGCAGTTGCGCAGCGACGAGGAGATGCGCGGCCTGTCGGACGCGGCGCGCAGCCGCTCCGAGGCCGACTGGCTGGTGGGCATCAACGGCACCCGCGCCATGACCGCCTTCAACTCGCGCGACGGCGGCTTCTTCCTGACCACGGTGGGTCGGGTGCAGACCCCCACCCTGTCGGTGGTGGTGATGCGCGAGGAAAAAATCCGCAAGCACGTGGCGCGGCCCTATTGGGAGATCAAGGCCACCTTCGACGCCCAGGCCGGCGAGTACGACGGCAAGTGGTTCGACCCGGCCTGGAAGAAGAACCCGCAGGACGCCGAGGCCAAGGCCGACCGCCTCTGGAACGAGGCCGACGCCCGGGCCATCGCCGACGCCGTGCGGGGCCAGCCCGCCAGCGTCACCGAGGAAGCCAAGCCCAGCTCGCAAGGCGCGCCCCAGCTCTACGACCTGACCTCGCTGCAGCGCGAGGCCAACTCGCGCTTCGGCTTCAGCGCCAAGACCACGCTGAGCATCGCGCAGTCGCTGTACGAGAAGCACAAGGTCCTGACCTACCCCCGTACCGACAGCAAGGCCCTGCCCGAGGACTACGTCAACGTGGCACGCCAGACCATGGAGATGCTGGCCCAGGAAGACCTCCCGGGGCCGGGGCCGGAATCGGGCGGCGTCTCGCTCAAGGCCCTGTCGACCCATGCCGGCAAGGCCGTGCGAGAGGGCTACGTGAAGCCCAACAAGCGCATCTTCGACAACAGCCGGGTGTCGGACCACTTTGCCATCATCCCGACGCTGATGCCGCCCAAGAGCCTGAGCGAGATCGAGGCCAAGCTCTACGACATGGTGGTCAAGCGCTTCATCGCGGTGTTCTACCCGGCGGCCGAGTTCATGGTCACGACCCGGGTGTCCAAGGTCACGGTGCAGGACAAGGCCTGGCACTTCCAGACCAACGGCAAGGTGATGACGAAGCCGGGCTGGCTGGCGGTGTACGGCCGCGAGGCCCAGGAGGCCGACGCCAGCCTGGTGCCCGTGGCGCCGGGCGAGGTGGTGCGCACCGAAGCGGTCGACGTGCTGAGCCTGAAGACCAAGCCGCCTGCGCGCTTCACGGAAGCCACGCTACTGGGCGCGATGGAGGGCGCCGGCAAGCTGATCGACGACGACGAGCTGCGCGAGGTGATGGCCGAGAAGGGGCTGGGCACGCCGGCCACGCGGGCCCAGACGATCGAAGGCCTGCTGAGCGAGAAGTACCTGATCCGCGACGGCCGCGAGCTGATCCCGACCGCCAAGGCCTTCCAGCTGATGACCCTGCTGCGCGGTCTGCAGGTCGAGGAGCTCACCAAGCCCGAGCTCACCGGCAACTGGGAGTACCAGCTGGCCGAGATGGAGAAGGGGCGCCTGAGCCGCGAGGCCTTCATGGCCGGCATCGCGGCCATGACGCAGAAGGTGGTGGCCAAGGCCAAGGAGTACGACCGCGACACCATCCCGGGCGACTACGCCACGCTGAAGACGCCCTGCCCGAACTGCGGCGGTGTGGTGAAGGAGAACTACCGCCGCTTCACCTGCCACGGCAAGAACGGCCAGGAGGCCGGCTGCGGCTTCTCGATCAGCAAGATCCCCGGGGGCCGCAGCTTCGAGCTGGCCGAGGTGGAGCAGTTCATTGCCGACAAGAAGATCGGACCGCTGGAGGGCTTCCGCTCGAAGGCGGGCTGGCCGTTCACGGCCGAGATCAAGCTGGTCTTCGACGAGGAGATCAAGAACTGGAAGCTGGAGTTCGACTTCGGCGAAGACGCCAAGTCCGCCGATGCCGCCGAGCCGGTCGACTTCTCAGGGCAGGCCCGCCTGGGTGCCTGCCCCAAGTGCCAGGCCGGCGTGTTCGAGCATGGCAGCAGCTACGTGTGCGAGCGCAGCACCGGTCCGCAGGCCACCTGCGACTTCAAGAGCGGCAAGATCATCCTGCAGCAGCCCATCAGCCACGAAGACATGCGCGCCCTGCTGGAGACCGGCAAGACCCCCTTGCTGGAGAACTTCGTCTCCAACAAGACGCGGCGCAAGTTCAAGGCACACCTGAGCTTCGACACCAAGGCCGGCAAGGTCGTGTTCGAGTTCGAGCCCCGCGCGGCCAAGGCGCCGCCGGCCAGGAAGGCTGCAGCGAAGACCACGCGCAAGAGCAGCGCCAAGGCGGAGTGAGGTGAGCGGGCAGGTCGGCAAAACGGCCGAAAGACCGGGAAAACTGCACGCCGGCGGCCGTTGCGGACACGCCCACTTGCCCGTGTCGCGATTTGTTACGGCCTTCGAGGGGCCGTCGAGCCTACGATAGGAGTTCATCGCCATGTCCAACCCCAGTGAACACGAGCCCCTCTCCAGCGCCATGAACGATCTCGCCACGGAAGTCATCTTCGAGATCGGTCAGAGCATGCTGAATTCGGTGGCCCAATCCTCCGAACAATGGCGCACGTGCTACGTGCGGGCCGAGCGCCATGGCAATGACCTCGGGCTGAACTACTACTACTTCGAAGACATCACCGAGAGCGAGAAGAAGCTCTTCGCCATGCAGGACAAGTTCGCCTTCTACGACCAGATGATGCAACTGGCCGAGACCACCCGCTCTGCGACCGGGGCGCGCTGGAAGGTCTGCCTGTGCCGCATCCACAAGAGCGTGGGCAACGTGGACGTGTCCTTCGAGTTCGACGATGCCCTGCGTTGGCGAGGCAGCCACCTGGAGTGAGGCCACCAGGCCGCGCAGGACTTGCCTGCGTTGAATGGTCCGGACTTCAGGAAACTGCCCAGCTCATGCGTCGTCATGCAGGGCTCAGCCGGCTCAATCACTCCCGGCCGCCCCAGCGAATCCTGGCGAAACAGCGTTGACTCCGCCCTGCGTGGCTGGCCCCTCCCCATTCAACTGATCCACCTCGGGTCCGCGCGGCGGGCGCGGTACGCGGTTGTCGATTTGACGATCACCGCTGGCCTGCAGGCGCTGCAAGGCCAGTTCGCGGGCCACGTTGAGGAAGTCCAGCATGATGGGCGAGCTGTCGGCCAGCGCGGCACGCGCCTGGTGGAACTCGGGGTGCCATTGCACGCCGCGCGCGTAGACGCCGCCGGTCCAGCGGATCGCCTCGATCACCCCGTCCCGGCTCGAGACCGCCTCGACCTCCACCCCCTTGCCCAGCTGGTCAATGGCCTGGTGGTGCAGGCTCGTGACACGCAGCTGTGAGGTCGGGTAGAGCTTGGCCATCAGGCTGCCCTGGAGGAAGGTCACGTCGTGCTCCAGCTGGTCGTTCAGCGCTGTGTCGACGTGGGGGTGCGCCGCATGGCACTGGGTCTGCACGTCCTGGTACAGGGTGCCGCCGAAGGCGACGTTGAGCAGCTGACAGCCCCGGCACACACCGATCACGGGCTTGCCCTGGGCCAGGAAGGTGCGCAGCAGCTTGAGCTCATAGCGGTCGCGCACGGCGTCGCCAGCCCAACGCGGGTCGATCGGCTCCTGGCCATAGGTCTGTGGCGCAACGTCGGCACCACCCTGAAGTACCAGGCCGTCGAGCTCGTCGACGTAATCCTCCACCGGCATCTGCTGGGCCACGCGATGGCTGTCCTGGGTCACGGCCGGCACCATCAGGGCCATGGCGCCGTGCTCCATGATCCAGTGCGAGAGCGATTGCTCGACGCCGTGCAGGATCCTGTTGCCGAAGCCCATTTCGGGCGGCAGCTGGTAGATCAGGCGGGCCGAGATACCGATCCGCAGGGGACGGGTGCCGGCCCCTTCAGTGGGCGGGGTTGGCATGGAGCGTCCATTCTCCCTGATGCCCAGCGCCGCGTAAATGCAGCGTGTGCGTGTGGAAGCGCGTCAGCGTGCTGCGGTGGCCGACGCTGACCAGCACACACTGCGGCAACTCCTTGCGCAACAGTTCGTACAGCGCATGCTCGAGGCCCTCGTCGGTGGCCGAGGTGGCCTCGTCCAGGAAGGCGATGCGGGGCCGGTTGATGAGCACCCGCGCGAAGGCCAGACGCTGCTGCTCGCCCAAGGACAGGATGCGCGACCAGTCGGCCTCCTCGTCCAGCCGGGATTGCAGGTGGCCCAGCTGCACCTTGTGCAGCGCCGCCTTCAACAACGCGTCGTCGGCCTTCAGCGCCGGGTAGCTCAGGGCCGTGCGCAGGCTGCCCAGCGGCAGGTAGGGCTTCTGGGACAGGAACAGGGCCTGGGGCTCAAGAGGCCGGCGCACCTCGCCATCGGCATAGGGCCACAAGCTGGCCAGCGCACGCAGCAGCGTGGTCTTGCCAACGCCCGACGCGCCCTGGATCAGCAGGCTCTCGCCCGCCTGCAACTGCAGCTGCAGGCGGTAGGTCATCACCTGCGCGTCGGGCTGGCGGACCACGACATCCCGCAGTGTCAGGCCTTGCTCGGCGCCCACCGTGGTGACCGTCGGGAGCTCACGAGCCGACTGATTCGCATCGAGGAAGCCCGTCAGACGGTTCAGGATGGCACGGTACTGGGCAAAATCATCATAGGAACTGCGGAAGAAGGACAGTGCCTCCTCGACTTCACCGAATGCCCGCGCGGTCTGGGTCACATCGCCCAGCTTGAGTTCCTTCGCGAAAAAACGCGGCGCCTGGATGATGTAGGGAAACACGACAGCCAGCTGGCTGATGGCGAGATTGAGACCGCTGAACTTGAGCATCCGGTACACGATCGCCCAGAGGTTGTCGATCAGGGCATTGAAACGCTGCCCCAGGACGGTCCGCTCCACCGGCTCTCCGCGGAAGAAAGCGATGCTTTCCGAATACTCGCGCAACCGCACCAGGGCATACCGGTAGTTGGCCGACAGCCGCTCGCTCAAGAAACTCAAGCCGATCAGGGGACGGCCCACCCTGAACACCGCCAGCGAAGCCAGCAGCACGTAGATGAAGACCAGGAAGACCATGGCCCGCGGAATTTCATGACCCATCACTTTCAATGCCCCCGACAACCCCCACAGGATGGCGGTGAACTCCACCAGGGACACGAGCGCCTTCACCGTCCCCACGGCCAGCTTGATCGATGAGCCCACGAACCCGGCCACATCCACCTGGATACGCTGGTCAGGGTTGTCCGTGGGATCACTCAGGAACTGGCCGCGGTAGTAGGCCGCCTTCTCCAGCCAATCCTCAACCATGTTGTCATTGAGCCAGGTGCGCCAGTGGATCTCGAACGACTGCTGGACATAGTAGGTCACCAGCACGTTCAGCACATGCACCGTGGCCAGAATGCCGAACAGCCCCAATGCCCACCAGAACGTGACCTGGTTCAGCTCCTGAATGGCATCGTAGAAAGCCTTGGACCAGAACGACAGCAGCACATTCAGCCGCACGGTGAACAGCGCCAGGAACAGGATCAGCGCCGAGACTATCAAGGGCCGCCAGCTGCGGCGCGGCGAGAAATACGGCCCCGCCAGGCGGGCGAACTGCCGCCCCCACTGCGTGAAGCGCACCAGCACCAGCCCCACCACGGACACGGCCACGCTGGTGATCACGAAAGCCTGGGCCAGCCATTTCAAACTGTTCACGAGTTCTTGGTTCCAGTCCAAAAGCTGCTCCTGATGAATTGAATGAATGAGTGAGTGAGATCGAGTGGAAACGGTCGCGTTCCTGCGATCATGACATTGCTGGATGGGTTCATCAGATCATCAGCGGATCGACGTCCACCGCCCAGCGCAGGATGCGCTGCTCCCCCTTCAGCTGCCGGCGCAGCCCATGCAACTGCGGCAGCCAGGCGCTCAGGAACTGCTGCAAGGCGCGCCGCGACGACGACTCGACCAGCATGTGCATGCGCTCCACGTCGGCCACCCGGGCCACGGCGGGCGGCACCGGGGGGTACAGCATCACGGCCTCCGACCCCGCCAGCTCGGCACCGCACGCGGCAGCCGCCTGCAGGAACTGGCCGGCCGCCGCCGCGGTGCGGGCCTCGGCGCGCAGCAGGGCCAGGTGGGCAAACGGTGGCAGGCCCGCCGACTGGCGCTCCGCCAGCTGGCTGCCCGCGAAGGCCTCGAAGTCATGCCGCCGCAGGGCCCCATACAGGGGATGCTGCGGGTGCCAGGTCTGCACCCACATCTCGCTGTGCCCGGCCTGGCGGGCGTCGCGCCCGGCCCGTCCCGCCGCCTGCATGAGCAGGGCGAACAAGCGCTCGGGCGCCCGGAAATCGCTGCTGAACAAGGAGGCGTCGGGGTTGACGGCCGCCACCAGGGTGATGCGGCGGAAGTCATGGCCCTTGGTGATCATCTGGGTGCCCACCAGCACGTCGACCTCGCCCGCATGCACGGCATTGAGCTGGGTCTGCAGCGCGCCCTTGGGCCGGGTGCTGTCGGCGTCGATGCGGGTGATGCGGGCCGGCCCGCCGTCCGCCGCGCGCAGCAACTCGCCCAGCTGCTCCTCCAGCCGCTCCGTGCCGCGGCCGATCGGCGCGATGTCGGGGTTGCCGCACTCGGGACAGACGCGGGGCACGCGCTCGGTGAAGCCGCAGTGGTGGCAGCGCAAGGTGCGGTCGAGCTTGTGGAAGACACGCCAGGCGCTGCAGTGCGGACACCCGCTCTTCCAGGCGCATTCGCCGCAGTGCAGGACCGGCGCGTAGCCGCGCCGGTTCAGGAACACCAGGCTCTGCTCGCCAGCATCGATGCGTTGCTGCAGGGCCGCCAGCAGCGGCGGCGACAAGGCGCAGGACTGCGGCCCGCGACCCGCGGGCTGGCGGGCCATGTCGACCAGCCGGACCGCCGGCCAGCCGCCGCCGCCCACCCGCTGCGGCATGGGCAGCAGCGTGTAGCGGCCCTGCTGGGCGCGCTGCCAGCTCTCCAGCGAGGGCGTGGCCGAGCCAAGCAGGACCGGCACCCCCTCCCGCCTGCCGCGGTAGACCGCCAGGTCGCGCGCCGAGTAGCGGGCGCCCTCCTGCTGCTTGTAGGAGGGGTCGTGCTCCTCGTCGACCACGATGAGGCCCAGGCGCGGCAGCGATGCCCACACCGCCAGGCGCGTGCCGAGCACCACGTCGGCCCAGCCCATGTGGGCAAAGAACCAGTTCTTCAGGCGCTGGGCCGGGGTCAGGCCGCTGTGCAGGGAGACCAGGCAGCGGTCCGCGAAGCGCGCGGCGAAACGCGCCTCGAGCTGCGGCGTGAGGTTGATCTCCGGCACCAGCACCAGGGCCTGCCGTCCGGCCGCCAGGGCGCGCTCGGCGGCGCGCAGGTAGATCTCGGTCTTGCCGCTGCCGGTGCTGCCGTGCAGCAGGCCGGTGGGCGCCTCCGTGCCCGTTTCCGTCTCGGCGGCCTGGACAAGTTCCTCCCAGCGCGCCAGCACGGCCGCCTGCTCGGGCGTCGGCTCCGGCGCCTCGGGCCCCGGGGGCGGCAGCACGCCCTCCTCCATCTGCTTCTGCCAGCGCTTGATGCGGCGCTGCCAGGCGGCGTTGCCCAGCTTGCGCAACTCCGGCGGCAGCACCGACAAGGCCACTTCACCCACGCCGCGCTGGTAGTAGGCGGCGGCAAAGTCGACCACGGCGCGCCAGCCCGGCGCCAGCACCGGCACCGCGCCCAGCACCTCGCTGACCGCCTTGAGCCCGCTTGGCGGCGCCTCCTCGACGTCCTCGCCGCTTTCCCAGACCACGCCCGTGACCTCGCGCATGCCCAGCGGGACACGCACCAGGGATCCCATGGGCACGTCAGGGGGAGCCAGGTAGTCCAGGGGACCGGTCAGACCGCTGTACTGCGGTGCCTCGACCGCGACGCGGACCCGGGCAAACCCTGAGGAGGAATCGGAAGGGTTAGCGTCCAAAGCTCAAGAAGTTTGGAAGGAGGCGGCTTAAGTCGATGATTTGCATCACGTTTTGCACCGCAACAACCAGCCTGTGGATAACTTTGTGGGAAACACCCTTCCCCGTTTCTCTCCCAGGGCGGCAGCGCGGGCAAAGGCCTTGCCACACCCCAGGGACGCTCATGTCAAATTCCTTTTGAATCAAGCACTTGACACCACTATTCACAAGCCTCAGAGGGGCCTTGGCGCACATGACAGATCCAAGACAGGACAGGCGATTTTGGGGATAAGTCAAGACCAGAGCCTCAAATTTTTGAAAATTTTGACCCCCGGATCCGCTTGACAGGGGCCCGAAGCGTGTTAGGCGTGCCTGCCCATCACTGCCGTTGCAGGCGCGAGACCCGGTGCACGGTCTCCACCAGCGCCGCCACACTCTCCGGTGGCGTGTGCTGGCTGATGCCATGGCCCAGATTGAAGATGTGCCCCGCCCCGCCCTGTGCCGGCAGGGGGCCGAAGCTCTCGAGCACCCGCGTCACCTCGGCCTCGACCTGGGCCAGGGGCGCGAACAGCACGTTGGGGTCGAGGTTGCCCTGCAGGGCAACGCGGTCGGCGACCCGGCGGCGGGCCTGCCCGAGGTTGACGGTCCAGTCGACCCCCAGGACTTCGGGCGTGACATGGTCGGCGGCCCCGGAGTCGACCATGTGCTCCAGCCACAACCCGCCGCCCTTGGTGAAGACGATGCGGGGGATACGCTGCCCCTCGTGCTCGGTCCTGAGCTGGCGCAGCACGCGCTGGATGTAGGCGGCGCTGAAGGTCTGGAACGCACCGTCGGCCAGCACCCCGCCCCAGCTGTCGAACACCATCACGGCCTGCGCCCCCGCCTCGATCTGGGTGTTGAGGTAGAGCGCCACGGCGTCGGCGTTCACCGCCAGGATGCGGTGCATCAGGTCGGGCCGGGCGTACATCAGCGTCTTGACCAGCCGGTAGTCGTCCGAGCCGCTGCCTTCCACCATGTAGCAGGCCAGGGTCCAGGGGCTGCCGGCAAAGCCGATCAGCGGCACACGGCCGTCCAGGGCCCGGCGGATCGAGCGCACGGCATCGAACACGTAGCGCAGGCGCGCCATGTCGGGCACCGCCAGCGCCGCCACGGCCGCCTCGTCGCGCACGGGGTGGGCGAATTGCGGCCCCTCCCCCTCGCGGAAGGCCAGGCCCAGGCCCATGGCGTCGGGCACGGTCAGGATGTCGCTGAACAGGATGGCGGCGTCCAGCGGGAAACGGTCGAGCGGCTGCAGCGTCACCTCGGTCGCCCAGTCCGTGTTGGTGGCCAGCGCCATGAAGCTGCCGGCCTTGGCGCGCGTGGCGCGGTACTCCGGCAGGTAGCGGCCGGCTTGACGCATCAGCCACACGGGGGTGTGATCGGTGGGCTGGCGCCAGCAGGCGCGCAGAAAGCTGTCGTTTTGCAAGGATGTCGGCATCCCCCGATTATCCCGCCCATAATTTGACTTTTTCCCGGAGACGCCGCCCATGCTTGCAGTCGACATCCTCAAAACCATTGGCAACACCCCCCACATCCGCGTCAACCGCCTGTTCGGCAACACCCACTCGGTGTTCGTCAAGAGCGAGCGCAGCAACCCGGGCGGATCGATCAAGGACCGCATCGCCCTGGCCATGGTGGAGGCGGCCGAAGCCTCGGGCGAACTCAAGCCCGGCGCCACGATCATCGAGCCCACCTCGGGCAACACCGGCGTCGGCCTGGCCATGGTGGCGGCCGTCAAGGGCTACCCGCTGGTGCTGGTGATGCCGGAAAGCATGAGCATCGAGCGCCGCCGCCTGATGCTCGCCTACGGCGCACGCTTCGTGCTCACGCCGAAGGAAAAAGGCATGAACGGCGCCATCGCCGCGGCCAAGGAGCTGCTCGCGCAGACCCCGGGCGCCTGGATGCCCCAGCAGTTCGAGAACCCCGCCAACATCAATGTCCATGTGCGCACCACGGCGCTGGAGATCGCCAATGACTTCCCGCAGGGCGTCGACGCGCTGATCACCGGCGTGGGCACGGGGGGTCACATCACCGGTTGCGCGCAGGTGCTCAAGGCCCAGTGGCCCAAGCTCAAGGTGTTCGCGGTCGAGCCTTCGGCGAGCCCCGTGATCAGCGGCGGCAAGCCCAGCCCCCACCCCATCCAGGGCATCGGCGCGGGCTTCATCCCCAAGAACCTCCACACCGAGCTGCTCGACGGGGTGATCCAGGTCGAGGCCGAGGACGCCCGCGAGATGGCGCGCCGCGCGGCCCGCGAGGAAGGCATGCTGGTGGGCATCTCGAGCGGCGCCACGCTGGCGGCGATCGCCCAGAAGCTGCCCGAGCTGCCGGCCGGCGCGACGGTGCTGGGCTTCAACTACGACACCGGCGAGCGCTACCTGTCGATCGACGGCTTCCTGCCCGTGGAGTCCTGAGCCGGCGCGGCCGTACCAGGCGGAACAAGAAAAAAGAACAGCAAGGAGGACGCCCGACCATGTCGACGACCAAACCCCGGATCCTGATCGTTGAGGACGAACCCGGCATCGCCGACACCCTGCAGTACGCCCTGCGCACCGACGGCTTCGAACCCCACTGGGTGAGCACCGGCGCGGCCGCGGTGAGTGACGTGCAGGCCCAGTCGCCAGCCCTGGTGATCCTCGACGTCGGGCTTCCCGACGCGAGCGGCTTCGAGGTCTTCAAGCGGCTGCGCGAGGCGGCCGGGAGTGAACTTCCTGTGCTGTTCCTGACGGCCCGCAGCGACGAGATCGACCGCGTGGTCGGCCTCGAGCTGGGGGCCGACGACTACATCGCCAAGCCCTTCTCCCCGCGCGAGCTGGTGGCCCGGGTGCGCACCGTGCTGCGGCGCGTCGGCCCGCACAACCACCATGCCGGCAAGCCGACTGCCGCTGCCGCCGAGGCGCCGGCCCAGCCCCTGATGGTCGACGAAGGCCGCCGCCAGGTCCGCTACTACGGCCAGGTGCTCGAGCTGTCGCGCTACGAATATGGCCTGCTGAAGACCTTGGCCTCGCGCCCCGGTCACGTGTACACGCGCGACATGCTGCTCAGCCAGGTCTGGGGCGACGACAGCGAAAGCATGGACCGCACCGTCGACGCCCACGTCAAGACCGTGCGCGCCAAGATGAAGGCCATCGCCCCCGACCTGGAGCCCATCCGCACGCACCGCGGCACCGGCTACGCGCTGGCGGAGGACCTGCCCGCCACGCTGCCCAAGGCCTGAGTCCTCAGGCCGGCCGCCGCGCCTTTCCGATCGGGCGAACTTGAGCAAGCGCTCGCGCATCTTCCTCGGCATCCTGCTGGCCTACGTGCTGGGCGTGGGCATGCTGATCTATCGCCAGCTCGAGGACATCGACCCGCGCTACCGCGAGTCGGCGGAGGAGTCGCTGGTGGAGATGGCGCAGCTGATGGCCAGCTGGGTCGAGATCCAGTCCAGCGACGGCAGGCTGCACACCGAGGGCCTGAAGCCCCTGTTCGACTCGGTCTACGCGCGGCGCTTCACGGCCACCATCTTCGGTTTCGAGAAGACCCGGGTCGAGCTGCGCATGCTGGTGGTCGACCGCCAAGGGCGCGTGGTGTACGACTCGACCGGCCGCCACCTCGGCGAGGACTACAGCGTCTGGCGCGACATCCGGCTGACCCTGCAGGGCGAGTACGGCGCGCGCACCAGCACCGACATCGACAACGACCTCAACAGCTCGGTGATGTACGTGTCCGCCCCGATCCGCCACGAGGGCCAGCTGCTGGGGGCCGTCAGCCTGGGCAAGCCGACCCAGAGCCTGGGGCAGTTCGTCGAGGCGGCACGGCGCAAGACCGTGCTGGTGGGGGTCACCTCGGTGGTGGCGATGATCGTGCTGGTGCTGATCCTGTCGCTGTGGCTGGTGACACGGCCCTTCGGGCTGCTGGCCGATTTCTGGGCCCACGTGAAGTCCCAGCCCTCGTTCAGCCTGGGGCCGCTGCTCCGCCATGCCCTGCGCACCCTGGGCGTGGCCTACGCCGACATGCGCGACACCCTGGCCGGGCGCAACTACGTGGCCGACTACGTCCAGACCTTGACGCACGAAGTGAAGAGCCCCCTGTCGGCGATCCGCGGGGCGGCCGAGCTGCTGCAGGAACCCATGCCCGACGAGGACCGGGCGCGCTTCGCCAGCAACATCGCCCGGGAGACGCAGCGCATCCAGGAGCTGGTCGATCGCATGATGGAGCTGACGGTGCTGGAGTCACGGCACCACCTGCGCGACCCCGCCCCCGTGCCGCTGCGCGCCCTGCTGGAGGAGATGGCCCAGCGCTCCCAGGCGGCCGGTGCCCTGCGCGGCGTGCGCGTGAGGGTGGAGAGCCTGGCCACGCCGATCACCGTGCAGGGCGACGCCTTCCTGCTGCGTCGCGCCTTGAGCAACCTGATCGACAACGCCCTCGATTTCTCCCCCGAGGGTGGCGAGGTGCTGCTCGCGCTGAGCGTGCACCGTCGCCGCGTGGACATCACCGTGCGCGACCAGGGCCCCGGCATCCCCGAGTACGCCGGGGAAAAGGTGTTCGAGAAGTTCTACTCGCTGGCGCGGCCCCACTCCCACAAGCGCAGCACCGGGCTGGGCTTGTCCTTCGTGAAGGAGATCGCCACCCTGCACCACGGCAGCGCGAGCCTGAAGAACGCGCCGGGCGGCGGGGCCCTGGCCACCTTGTCGCTCCCTCTGGCGGAACTGCCGCCGCCGTCCTGATCCGCGGCCCATTCACCACCCTTTCAAACAACTTTCGCAGACCGGCGGCATCCTGGCGTGGCGTCCACTGGTGGACGCTCGAAAGGCCTCCCATGCGCCCGTCCTCACCACTGCCGTCCCTGTCCTGCCTGGCTTCGGTGCTGCTGATCCTCTGGGCACCCGCACCCACCCAGGCGCAAGACACGCCCACCCGCCTGTCGCCTCCCACCACCTCAGCCCCGGCCACCCCCACGCCGGCCCCACCGCCCGCGGCCGAGGCTCGCGGGCTGAGTGGCGTCCCAGGCGCGACGGACGACTCGGCCTGGCTGGCCATGCTGGTGGTCAGCGGCATCGTCGCCGCCACCGTCCTCAACCGCCAGCGACGCTGAGCGCAGCGCGGTCATCCAGGAGCGTCCAGACCCCGCGGGGGCCCCGCGACGCCTTAGCATGACAGGCCCGGGCCCCTTCCCGGGCCCTGCTTGCCCCTGTCATGTCCGCCGCACCTTCGACCCCGCGTTCCCTGCTTCACCCCGGCTCCTCCCGGGCCTTCCGCTGTCAATGCGGACGGCCGGTCTTTTTCGACAATGACCTGTGCCTGGGCTGCGGCACGCGCCTGGGCTACGTGCCCGAGTTGACGTGCCTGCTCCCGCTGCGGCCCGGCCCCGCGGCCGACACCTGGCAGATCTGGCCTGGCATGAGCGATCCGGCCGAGGCGCAGGCCGTCTTCCATCCCTGTGCCAACGCGCGCACGGCCGCCACCTGCAACTGGCTGGTGCGCACGCAGGCCGCGGGCGAGGTGGCCCAGCCGCTGTGCCGCGCCTGTCGCCTGAACCGCACCATCCCGAACCAGGGCGTGCCGCGCAACCAGTTGCTGTGGGGCCGTGTGGAGCATGCCAAGCGGCGCCTGGTGGCGGGCCTGCTGGCGTTGCGCCTGCCGGTGGCCTCCCGGGTCAGCGAGGACAGCCGCGGCGTGGCCTTCGACCTGCTCGCCCCCCTGCCGGGACAGCCCGTGGTGACGGGCCACGAGGCCGGCATCATCACCCTCAACCTCGAGGAGGCCGACCACGCCAAGCGCGAGCAGCACCGCGAGAGCTTGCATGAACCCTACCGCACGCTGCTGGGGCACCTGCGGCACGAGGTCGGGCACTACTACTGGTGCCGCCTGGTCGAAGGCAGCCCCTGGCACGGGCCGTTCCAGCAGCTGTTCGGCGACGAGCGCGGCGACTACCGCGCAGCCCTGCAGCGCCACTACGCCTCGGGGCCTGCGCCCGACTGGGCCGAGCGGCATGTGTCGGCCTACGCCAGCGCCCACCCCTGGGAGGACTGGGCCGAGACCTGGGCCCACTACCTGCATATGGTTGACTCGCTCGACACCGCCCTGAGCTTCGGCCTGCATCCGCCGGCCCTGCGCCTGGAGCTGGAGCCCTTCGACGCCCGCGCCCTGTGGCGCGGCGGCGGCGAGGGAGAAGACGGCTTCCTGGCCCTGCTCAATGCGTGGATCCTGCTCAACAGCGTGCTCAACGAACTCTGCCGCAGCATGGGCCAGGCCGACTTCTATCCTTTCGTCCTGTCGGCGACGGCGGTCAGCAAGCTGCATTTCGTGCACCGGGTGGTGCAGCATTCTCAGGCGCGGGAAGAATGATTTTTTTGTCACCTTTGACCATCCATCGTGCGACGCAGCATAAAGTCGGGGGTTCACAGCCGCCCTTCTCACCGACACGGAGATCTCCCATGCGCCCTGCCCTCCTCCTTCCCGACGGCCTGGAAATTCATGCCCCCCTGCTGCCGGGTTTCGAAGCCATCCTGACGCCCCAGGCGCTGGAGCTGGTGGCCCGCTTGCACCGGGCGTTCGAGCCGCGCCGACAACAGCTGCTGGCGGCGCGTGCGGCACGGGCCCAGCGGCTGGACGCCGGCGAGCGGCCCGACTTCCTGCCCGAGACCGCGCAGGTGCGCGAGGGTGACTGGCGCATCGCCCCGCTGCCGCCCGCCCTGCACTGCCGCCGGGTCGAGATCACCGGCCCGGTGGACGCCAAGATGGTCATCAACGCCCTGAACTCGGGCGCCGACAGCTACATGACCGATTTCGAGGACAGCAACAGCCCCAGCTGGGCCAACCAGATCCAGGGGCAGATCAACCTCTACCAGGCGATCCGGCGCACCCTCACCCTGGAGGCCAACGGCAAGAGCTACCGCCTCAACGACAAGACCGCCACCCTGCAGGTGCGCCCGCGCGGCTGGCACCTCGACGAGAAGCACGTCTCGGTGGACGGGCAGCGGGTGCACGGCGGCATCTTCGACTTCGCGCTGTTCATGTTCCACAACGCCAAGGAACTGCTCGCCCGCGGGGCCGGCCCCTACTTCTACCTGCCGAAGATGGAGAGCCACCTGGAGGCCCGGCTCTGGAACGACATCTTCGTCATGACCCAGAACGAGCTCGGTCTGCCGCAGGGCACCATCAAGGCCACGGTGCTGATCGAGACCGTGCTGGCGGCGTTCGAGATGGACGAGATCCTGTTCGAGCTGCGCGAGCACAGCGCGGGCCTGAACGCGGGCCGCTGGGACTACATCTTCAGCTGCATCAAGAAGTTCAAGGTCGACCGCAACTTCTGCCTGGCCGACCGCGCCAAGGTGACCATGACGGCCCCCTTCATGCGCGCCTACGCCCTGCTCCTGCTCAAGACCTGCCACCGCCGCGGCGCCCCGGCCATCGGCGGCATGAGCGCCCTGATCCCGATCAAGAACGACCCCGAGAAGAATGCCGTGGCGATGCAGGGCATCATCAACGACAAGAAGCGCGACGCCACCGACGGCTACGACGGCGGCTGGGTGGCGCATCCGGGGCTGGTCGAGCCGGCCATGAAGGAGTTCCTGGCGGTGCTGGGGGACCGGCCCAACCAGATCGACAAGCAGCGCGACGACGTGAAGGTCAGCGCTGCCAACCTGCTCGACTTCCAGCCCGAGGCCCCGATCACCGAGGCCGGCCTGCGCATGAACATCAACGTCGGCATCCACTACCTGGGCGCCTGGCTGGCCGGCAACGGCTGCGTGCCGATCCACAACCTGATGGAAGATGCCGCCACGGCCGAGATCAGCCGCAGCCAGGTCTGGCAATGGATCCGCTCACCCAAGGGCGTGCTGGACGATGGCCGCAAGGTCACCGCCGAGATGGTCAGGGCCCTGGTGCCCGAGGAACTGGCCAAGATCAAGGCGGGCGGCTTCGAGGGCCGCTTCGACCGGGCCGCCGAGATCTTCACGCAGATGAGCACGCAGGATGAGTTCGCCGAATTCCTGACGCTGCCGCTGTACGAGGAGATCTGAGACGCGAGGATCGACCCGGCTCCTTCCCCACGGGGAGGGAGCCAATCAGTCGGGCAGCTGGATCACCTGGCCCATCGACAGCACCCCGATGCGGTGCGGTGTGGCGAGCGCATTGACTTCCTTCATCACCGCGTCGACCTCGCCGGGCTTGATGTGGGTGATGTAGACCTGGACGCTGCCCGAGAGCGACTTCAGTTCGCGTCCCAGGTCGCCAGGACACAGGTGGCGGCTGAGGCGGGCCAGGTGCCGCTCCTCGTCGCTGAAGGCGACCTCGATCACCAGGTGGGCAACCTCCAGGTCACGCAGGCGCCGCCACAGGTCCGGGTTGGGCCCGGTGTCGCCGGTGTAGACCCAGGCGCCGCGGTGGCCCAGCACGGCGAAGCCCACCGCCGGCACGGTGTGCTCCGCGCTCAGCACCTCGATCCGGCGCCCCGCCAGCTGTAGAACGTCACCCACCGCGAAGGGCTGCAGCCGCAGCACCGGGGCGGCCGAGCTGGGCAGGCGGGTGAAGTCGGGCCAGATGACGCCGTTGAAGATGTGCCGGTGCAGCGCCTCCAGGGTCTGCGGCAAGGCATGGATGGTGATGGGCGCGGCCCCGCGGGCTGCGCGCTGGCGCATCACGCTGTCGGCCAGCAGGGCGATGGACAGCACATGGTCAAGGTGCGAATGGCTGATCAGGATGTGGTCGATGGCCGCCAGCTCCTTCAGGCCGAGGTCGCCGACACCCGTGCCTGCATCGATCAGCACCGTGCCATCCAGCAGGAAGGCCGTGGTGCGACACCCTTGCGCGATCGCGCCCGAGCACCCAAGCACGCGTATGGTCATGCAGTCAGCTTGGCAGAGGTGGGAGGCCATGCGGCATGGAAAGCCGCTTGGGACGGAACGACGTCTTCTGATGCTTGTTTGTTCTGGCGTCGCAGCCGTCCACCCTGAGGCCTGGACATGCACTGCGCGCGGCTGGGTGCATGGTGCCGTCTGCCTGGGTGGAACACAAGTGCATCGACCTCGCGCGCCGTGGGGATGTGAGATGTTGCACACCGCCCTGACGCCGGCTGCCCCGTCCTGGGCCGCCCCGTGTCGACGGCTTACTGCACGAACTGCATCTGCGTGCCGGCCAGCTCGATCACGTCGCCGTTCTTAAGGTGCACGCTCTCGCCGATCAGGGTGTTGCCGTTGACGGTGGGGCGCTGCGCGCCCTCCACATGGGCGAACACGTAGCCGCCGGGACGCTTGGTGATCGAGGCCACCTGGACGCCCGGCTTGCCCACGGTGGTCACCACCTTGGTCAGCATCACCTCACGCCCCGCGGCCCCGCCGTTCAGGACCTTGATGGAAGCCGGCGCGATGGGCGCACCCAGTGAGCCGAAACCCGAGGCCGAGCCGAAACCCGTGGTGGGCGAATAGCCGGGGGGCGGCGGAGCCCCGGCCCCCGCGAAGCCCTGGGGCTGGGAGGGAGCCTTCATGATCATGGTGCGCTCGAAATCGCTGCCGCCCTCGAACAGGTACTTGATCTTGTACTTGCCAACCTCGATGGTGTCGTTGTGCACCAGCAGCTGGCGCTTGATGGATTTGCCGTTGATGTAGGTGCCGTTGGTGCTGTTGAGGTCCTCGATGAAGACGTCGGCCCCCACCATCTGCAGCACCGAGTGCTCGCCGCTGACCGCCAGGTTGTCGATCACGATGTCGTTGTAGGGACGGCGGCCCAGGGTGGTTTTTTCCTTGGTGATTTGAACTTCCTTGATGATCACACCATCAAGTGACACGACCAGCTTGCCCATGCTCGACCTCGCTCCTCGTTATATCCGCGCTCTCAACAAACAGAACAGAACAGAACCGCCCGCGTCTCGGCCTATCGCTTGAAGGGCCACCAGGACCGCAGCGCCGTTGCACCGCCCTCACCGCTTGCGCGTATGAGTATCACCGAAATATTGTCCTTGCCCCCGGCCTCGTTGGCCGCGCTGATGAGCGTCGTGCCCACTGCTTCGAGCGACTCGGCACTTTGCAACAGTTGCTCGATCACCCCGTCGCTGAGCATGTCCGACAGCCCGTCGGAGCACAGCATGTAGAGGTCGCCGGACTGCAGCTCGTGCAGCTTGGTCTCCAGCAGCACGGTCTCCTCCACCCCCACCGCCCGTGTCACCAGGTTCTTGTTGGCCGAGAACGCGGCCTGCTCGACCGTGATCAGGCCGGCGTCAATCTGCTCCTGCAGGAGCGAGTGGTCATGGGTGATCTGGCTCAGCAGGCCGTCACGCAGGCGGTAGGCCCGCGAGTCGCCCACGTGGCCCATCAGCAGCCGCCCTTCGCGGAACACCCCGACCACCAGGGTGGTCCCCATCCCCGCATACTGGGGGTTGCAGTTGGCCTGCTCGAAGATCGCCCGGTTGGCGTTGTCGACGCAGATGTCCATGGCCCGGCGCACGTCGCTGTCGGTGGCGCCTTCGGAGGCTTCCGACAGCCAGCGGCCCAGCTGGGTGCAGATGAAGGACGTGGCGATGCCGCTGGCCACCTCGCCCGCGTTGTAACCCCCCATGCCGTCCGCCAACACGGCGACACCGGCTTGAGTGTCCACCACCACGGAGTCTTCGTTGTTGTTGCGCGAGCGGCCGGTGTCGGTGGCGCAAAAAAACTCAAAGTTCATGGGGACCGTTTGTGCAAACAAGGTTCAGAAAACACGGAAAGGCTAATTTTTCAGATTGTGCCTTGTATCAGCGCGCAGAAAACTGACCGTGGCAGTGAATTCTTCCGCACCATGCGGGTAGGTGGCGACGTCACTGCGTGGCTGGGGTGTGCTACGGGGTGAGAAATCGCCTGGATCGGTGATCAGCTCCCATTCGGCCTTGATGGGCGTGAGCCAGGCCTCGACCTCGCGCAGGTCCTCGGCCACCTGGTGGCCGTCGGCATAGCGGGTCTCGGGGCGCTTCTCCAAGGCCAGGGCCACGACGTTGGCCAGGGCCTCGGGCAGGTCCTCCCGCACGGAGCGTATGTCCGGCGCCGGCTCGTTGGCAATCAGGTACATCACCCGGGCCATCGAGTCGGCCTGGTGCGGCAGGCGCCCCGTCAACAGCTGGAAGAGCATCACGCCCAGGGAATAGATGTCGGAACGGCCGTCCAGCCGCCCCCCGGCCATCTGCTCGGGCGACATGAAGCTCGGGGTGCCCAGCACCATCCCGGTCCGGGTGCGCCGGGCGTCGGTGACGTGGGCGATGCCGAAGTCGGTGACCTTTACCGTGTCGGTGGCCAGGTCGACCATCACGTTGGCGGGCTTGATGTCCCGGTGCACCACGCCCTGGCTGTGGGCATAGGCCAGGGCATCGGCCACACGGGCCACGATGTGCAGCACGGTGGGCACCGGCAGCAGGCGGCCGGGCTGGGTGTAGGCCTGCAGATCCTGGCCCTGCAGGTATTCCATGGCGATGTAGGCGAGGTCGTGGTCTTCGCCGGCGTCGAAGACGCTGACGATGTCAGGGTGGCGCAGCCGGCCGGCGGTCTCGGCCTCGCGCACGAAGCGGCTGCGGGCCTCGGCCAGCGCATCGCCTTCGAATTCCTGGCCCAGGTCCAGGGTCTTGATGGCGACTTGCTGTCCCATCTGTGGGTCGATCCCCAGGTAGACCGCACCCATGGCGCCGCGGCCGATTTCGCGCTCAAGCCGGTAGCGGCCCAGCGTGGCACGCTGCGCGGCGAGCGGGCGGACCGGAGTGACGGCCGGGCCCCAGGGCGTGGTGTCCTCGACCGAAGGCGGCGGAGCGGCCGGACGGATGGAGGCGATGCGCGGTGGTGCCGTGCCAGAGGAGGCCGAGGCGCGTGCGGAGGATGGACGGGAGGCAGCGCTGCGGGTGCGCCGGGCGCCCTGGCGCCGGCCCCAGGCCCAGCCGCAGTGGGCCGACACCAGGGCCACGCTGCACACCAGCAGGCCCACGGCGATCAGGTCGGTACCGAGCAGGGAGGCCCCCAGCAGGCCGGCCACGGTCAACGCGCTGGACAGAGTGGCGACCCGGCTGCTGAGGCGCGGCACCACCAGGCCCACGTAAACCGCAATCAGCAGCAGCACCAGGGCCGACAGGCCCACGGTGACTGCACGCTCAATCTGGTAAAGATCCACGCTGGCAGAGCCCTCCAAACGCCTGGTTGCGGGAGACCGGGCTTGAGGATGCCACGTTAATGCCATTGACGCAAAGTGAGCTGGCGCGCCATGGCCACCGAATGGAGGCTGACATGCAACCCCCGCGGCAAAGTACCGGGAAGTGGGCTCTCGCGTCGAGACACCCCACCTGGACGAATCAGCCCGGCGATCAGACCGCGGTCTTCCTGGCGCGGCCGGCCAGTTTGCCAATCAACAGCACCAGCACGGCCCCCACCACGCCGGCGCCATACCGCATCCACGCCGTGACCTCAAGCTTCGGCCAGCTCGGCAGGACCTCGGGATTGACCAGCACGGGGTCCGAGATGGCCATCGTGCCCGCGATCCAGCCCAGCAGCAGGCCGCCCAGCGTGATGATGATCGGAAACCGCTCCATCAGGGTGATGACGAACTGGCTCCCCCAGACGATGAGCGGGATACTGACCACGAGGCCGAAGATCACCAGCGGCATGCTGACGTGGCCACTGCCGGACGAGGCGGCCCCCGTGATGGCAATCACGTTGTCCACGCTCATCACCAGATCGGCCACGATGACCGTGCGCACCGCGCTCCAGAGCTTGTCGCTGCTCTGGATGTCATGGTCGCCGTCGTCCTGGGGCATCAGCAGCTTGGCGCCGATCCACACCAGCAGCACGCCGCCCAGCAGTTTGAGGAAAGGCAGCACCAGCAGTTGGGCGGCCACGCCGATCAGGGCCACGCGCAGCAGGATGGCGCCGAGGGTTCCCAGGATGATCCCCTTCTTGCGCTGCTGCGCCGGCAGGTCGCGGCAGGCCAGCGCGATCACGACGGCGTTGTCACCGCCCAGCAGGACGTCGATCATGATGATCGACCCCACCGCCATCCAAAAATCGAGCGTCATGAACTCGGCGAACACAGGCTTTCCTTTCCACAGCGAATGGGCACAGCGGGCCCTGAAAAAAACAAAGCCGCTGGCAGCGGCTTTGTCATGGGACGCATGAGGAGCGAACCGCCGGCGGAAACCCGCCCGGCCGCGGCCTCAGGCGGATGTCGTCAGATCAGGCCCTTGAGCAGCTTGCCCATCTCGGAAGGGTTGCGCGTGACGGTGAAGCCGCACTCCTCCATGATGGCCAGCTTGGCGTCGGCCGTGTCGGCACCGCCCGAGATCAGGGCGCCGGCATGACCCATCCGCTTGCCGGGGGGCGCCGTGACGCCGGCGATGAAGCCGACCACGGGCTTCTTCATGTTGGCCTTGCACCAGCGCGCAGCCTCGGCTTCGTCGGGGCCCCCGATCTCGCCGATCATGATGACGGCGTCGGTGTCGGGGTCCTCGTTGAACATGCGCATCACGTCGATGTGCTTGAGGCCGTTGATCGGGTCGCCGCCGATGCCCACGGCGCTGGACTGGCCCAGGCCGATTTCGGTGAGCTGGGCCACGGCTTCATAGGTCAGCGTGCCGGAGCGGCTGACCACGCCAATGCGGCCCTTGCGGTGGATGTGGCCGGGCATGATGCCGATCTTGATCTCGTCGGGCGTGATGAGGCCGGGGCAGTTGGGGCCCAGCAGCAGCGTCTTCTTGCCGCCGGCGGCTTCCTTCTGCTTCATCTTGTTGCGCAGTTCGAGCATGTCCCGGATGGGGATGCCTTCGGTGATGCAGATGGCCAGGTCGAGGTCGGCCTCGACGGCCTCCCAGATGGCGGCCGCGGCACCTGCCGGCGGCACGTAGATCACGCTCACGGTGGCACCGGTGTTCTTGGCCGCATCCTTCACGGACGCGAAGATGGGAATGCCTTCGAAGTCCTCGCCGGCCTTCTTGGGGTTGACCCCGGCCACGAAGCAGTTCTTGCCGTTGGCGTAGTCGCGGCACATGCGGGTGTGGAACTGGCCGGTCTTGCCGGTGATGCCTTGGGTGATGACCTTGGTGTCTTTGTTGATCAGGATGGACATGTGATTTTCCTTGAGGGTCGCGTCGCCCGGGTTACTTGACGGCGGCCACGACTTTTTGCGCGGCTTCGGCCATGGTGTCGGCACTGATGATGGGCAGGCCGGACTCGGCCAGCATCTTCTTGCCCAGCTCTTCGTTGGTGCCCTTCATGCGCACCACGAGCGGAACCTTCAGGTTGACGGCCTTGCAGGCGCTGATCACGCCCTCGGCAATGGTGTCGCAGCGCATGATGCCGCCGAAGATGTTGACCAGGATGGCCTTGACCTTGGGGCTGGCCAGCATGATCTTGAAGGCCTCGGTCACCTTCTCCGCGGTGGCGCCGCCGCCCACGTCCAGGAAATTGGCGGGCTCGCCGCCGAACAGCTTGATGGTGTCCATGGTGGCCATGGCCAGGCCGGCGCCGTTGACCAGGCAGCCGATGTTGCCGTCGAGCTGGATGTAGGCCAGGTCGAACTTGCTGGCTTCGATCTCGGCGGGGTCTTCCTCGTCCAGGTCGCGGTAGGCCACGATCTCGGGGTGGCGGAACAGCGCGTTGGCGTCGAAGTTGAACTTGGCGTCCAGGGCCTTGATGTTGCCGTTGCCTTCGAGGATGAGGGGATTGATCTCGGCCAGGCTGGCATCGGTGGCCATGTAGCACTGGTAGAGCTTCTTGAAGATGTCGATTGCCTGGGCCTGGGAGGCAGCGGGCACGCCCATGCCGTCGGCCAGGGTCTTGCCCTGCGCGTCGGTCAGGCCGGTGGCCGGATCGACGAAGACCTTGATGATCTTCTCGGGGGTGGCGTGGGCCACTTCCTCGATGTCCATCCCGCCTTCGCTGGAGGCCATGATGGCCACGCGCTGGGTGGCGCGGTCGGTGACCGCGGCCACGTAGTATTCCTTCTTGATGTCGGCGCCTTCCTCGATCAGCAGGCGACGCACCTTCTGGCCTTCGGGGCCGGTCTGGTGGGTCTTGAGCTGCATGCCGAGGATCTCGCCCGACAGCTTCTTGACTTCGTCCAGGGAGCGGGCCAGCTTGACGCCACCGCCCTTGCCGCGGCCGCCCGCGTGGATCTGCGCCTTGACGACCCACACCGGGCCACCCAGCTTCTGAGCCGCTTCGCTGGCTTCCAGCACGCTGAACGCGGGGTAGCCGCGCGGTACGGGAATGTCGAACTGGCGCAGGATTTCTTTGCCTTGATATTCGTGAATTTTCATGGACAGACTTTCTTGATGACGAAGGTTCTAAGGGAGATGGAGAAGTGAGAAATCAGGCAGCTCAGCTCAGGTCAGATCATCAGATGCGGCAGAGGGCGGGCGAGGTCGTGCCATCAAGCCCGGTGAAGGTGATTCAGCAGCATGGTCCCAGGCAAGCGCGCAAACAGACAGCGGGTTGACAGCTAAAAGGAGTAGGAGCGAGGCCGGCAGAAAGTGTCATGACAGGCATGGCCTGGACAAGGCGCCAACCCCACGGAACTGGATGCGGAATGTAGCATGCGTCGCTCCCGGCCCAGGCGCCGCCCCGGGCACCAAACCAGGGGTGTTTGGGCGGCATAGGGGCTGCGGCACTTGTCGATACGCAAAACACACCCGAGGGAAAAACAAGCAGGAGAGCGCCTGCCCTGGCCTGAGGTAGGTCTGATCAATGGATCAATATTCAGAAGAATCGGGATCTTCTGCCTCGGGCGCACCTTGGCCGCGCAAGACCTTGCGCACGACTTCCCCCGAAAACCCGCGCTGGGCGAGGAAACGCGCCTGGGCGGCTTGGTTGGATGCCTCGGTGGAGGGCTTGGGGCCGAACTTGCGCAGCCACACGGCATGCGCCCGCGCCAGCTCGGTCTGTGCCAGCTGCTGGCGCTCCTCCGCGCTCAGGGACAGCCCGTGCTGGGCCAGCTCGCTCTGGATGCGCTGGGCACCAAAGCGGGTCTGCCGGGTGCGCAGCCGGTTTTCGACGAAGCGGCGGTCGCTGAGGTACTGGCGCTCGCGCAGCCACTCGATGAGTTGGTCGATGAGGGGAGACTCGGCCCCTGCATCCACCTCGTCGGCTGCGTCGGCGGGGGTGGATGGGGTGGAGCCCCCGGCCTGCTTCGATTTCAGGGAAACCAGGAGGCGCTGCAGCTTGCGGCGCAACTCGGCCTCACTCTGCTCGCGCTGGGCCAGCCAGTACAGAGCCCGGCGCCGCAGGACGTCCCGAAGTTCAGCGCATGCCATTCAAGCCTCCACATGCGCTGCAACGCAGCGTCACGCCGCGTCGCTCTTGGCCGCCCGGCCGCGCGCAGGCTTGGCAGCCTCTTCAGTCGGCTGCGACGCCTCACCGGCCGGGGCCGCGCCCGGCAGGGTGCGGATGTCCATCGCCTGGCGCACCTTGTTCTCGATCTCGAAGGCGATATCGGGGTTCTCGCGCAGGAACTCGCGGGCGTTGTCCTTGCCCTGGCCGATCTTCTCGCCCTTGTAGGCATACCAGGCACCGCTCTTTTCCAGCACCTTGGCATTGACGCCCATGTCGATCACCTCGCCCTCGCGGCTGATGCCCTCGCCGTAGAGGATGTCGAACTCGGCCGTCTTGAAGGGGGGCGAGACCTTGTTCTTCACGACCTTCACCCGGGTTTCATTGCCGATGACTTCCTCGCCCTTCTTGATGCTGCCGATGCGGCGGATGTCCAGGCGCACCGAGGCGTAGAACTTGAGTGCATTGCCGCCGGTGGTGGTTTCGGGGCTGCCGAACATCACGCCGATCTTCATGCGGATCTGGTTGATGAAGATGACCATGGTGTTGGTCTTCTTGATGGTGGCGGTGAGCTTGCGCAGGGCCTGGCTCATCAGGCGCGCCTGCAGGCCCGGCAGGGCATCACCCATCTCACCCTCGATCTCGGCCTTGGGCACCAGGGCCGCCACGGAGTCGATCACCACCAGGTCCACCGAGGCGGAGCGCACCAGGGCGTCGACGATTTCGAGGGCCTGCTCGCCGGTGTCGGGCTGACTGATCAGCAAGTCCTGCAGGTTGACGCCGAGCTTCTGGGCGTATTGCACGTCAAGGGCGTGCTCGGCGTCGATGAAGGCACAGGTGCCACCGAGCTTCTGCATCTCGGCGATGACTTGCAGGGTGAGGGTGGTCTTGCCGCTGGACTCGGGGCCGTAGATCTCGACCACACGGCCGCGCGGCAGGCCACCCACGCCAAGGGCGATGTCCAGCCCCAGCGAGCCGGTGGAGACCACCTCGATGTCCTCGATGACCTCGCCTTCGCCCAGGCGCATCACGGTGCCCTTGCCGAACTGCTTCTCGATCTGTGACAGAGCGGCTTGCAGGGCTTTGAGCTTTTCGGCGTTGGCGGCGGGGTTCGTGTTCTTGACGGGGGTGTCCATGTTGGGGGGTCTCCTTGGGGATGGGCGCATTATGGCAAAAGCTGGATGTTTGTACAGTACGGTTGCGTCGAAAAACTGCACGATGGGAGGGGGATCCCCAACCCGGTCCGCAACGCGGGCCATCCGCCTTCCCATCGAATTTCACCCTTGTAGACTCGGCGGTTTGGCTGCACAGGAAACCGACTTGCCCAAGATGCCCACTGCCCACCCGATCGACTTGGCGCTTCAGGGAGGCGGCTCCCACGGTGCATTCACCTGGGGCGTGCTGGACCGCCTGCTGGAAGATGACTCGCTCACGTTCAGCGCCATCTCGGGCACCAGTGCAGGCGCCCTCAACGCAGCCGTGATGCTCACCGGCCATGCGCGTGACGGCCGCGAGGGCGCACGCGTCGCCTTGAGGGAATTCTGGCGCGAGGTGAGCCGCTCGGGCGGCATCTTCAGCCCGTTCTCGGCCTCGGCGCAGGCCACCACCGGCAACAACCCCTTCAGTGTCGAGAACCTGCCGGGCTACCAGTGGATGGGCTCCCTGTTCCGTTCGTTCAGCCCCTATGAATTCAATCCGCTGAACCTGAATCCGCTGCGCGACGTGGTACGCCGCCACGTCGCGCCCGAGGCCATCCAGCGCTGCGAGGTGAGCCTGTTCGTCACCGCCACGAGCGTGCGCACCGGCCAGGCCCGGGTCTTCACCGGCAAGGACCTGACCCTGGACGCCCTCATGGCCTCCGCCTGCCTGCCCTTCCTGTTCCAGGCGGTGGAGATCGACGGCGAACCCTTCTGGGACGGCGGCTACTCGGGCAACCCGGCCATCTTCCCGCTGATCTACGACAGCCAGACGCTGGATGTGCTGCTGGTGCGCCTAAGCCCCCTGGTGCGCGAGGGCACGCCCAGCCGCAGCATGGACATCATCGACCGGGTCAGCGAGATCACCTTCAACGCCAGCCTGGTCGCGGAGGTGCGGGCCATCAACTTCGTGTCGCGCCTGCTCAAGGCCAACAAGCTCGACCGCCAGCAGTACAAGGACCTGCGGCTGCACATGATCGCCGACGACGAGGGCATGATGCCGCTCAACGCCAGCAGCAAGTTCAACACCGACCGCGCCTTCCTCGAGCAGTTGTGCGAGCAGGGCCGCGAGGCGGCCGACCGCTGGCTCCGGCAGGACCGCCGACACGTGGGCGTGAAGTCTTCGCTGAACCTCGAGAAGACCTTCCTGCAGCCCAAGGCCGGGCCGCTGCGCTGAGCCGCCGCGCCCGCCATTCACCCTGAAGGGTGGGGTCGGGCGTTCGCCTCGCCCAGGCGCATGACACGCTCTAAGATCAGCGACCTTGAATTGCAGTGGAGTACCTCATTCGATGTCGATCAACCTGACCAAGGGCGGCTCGCTCAACCTGAGCAAGGCCGAACCCGCGCTGGCCCAAGTCCGCGTGGGCCTGGGCTGGGAACTGCCGAGCCAGCTTCCGCCGCTCGACCTGGACGTCTCGGCCTTCGTGTGCCGGCTGAACGCCCAACAGGAACCCAAGCTGCTGAGCGAGCAGCATTTCGTCTTCTACAACAACAAGGCCACCCCGAACGGCGCGGTGCAGCACAGCGGTGACAACCGCACCGGGGCCGGCGAGGGCGACGACGAGTCGCTGGTGGTCGCGCTGGGCCAGCTGGAGCCCGAGGTGCGCGAGATCTCCTTCGTGGTCACGATCCATGAAGCCGCCGAGCGACGGCAGCATTTCGGCCAGCTCAAGGAAGCCTACATCCGCATCTACAACGAACAGACCGGCAAGGTGCTGTGCGCGTACGACCTGGACGAGCAGTTCGGCCGCGAGACGGCGGTGCAGATGGGCTCGCTGGTGCGCAATGCCGAGGGCCAGTGGGAGTTCCGCGCCGTGGGTGCAGGCTACACGCTGGACCTGGGCGCCTTCGTCAACGGCTACCTCGGCTGAACGCGTCGCCACGCGGGCTTTCCCGCAGCCTTCCTTCATGACCCGGCCGCTTTTCGAGGGCGGGCGGCCTGCCGCCTCGGTGTCTCGTCCAGACGAGACGGTCGCGCCGCGCACCGCGGTCGCGCCGCTGCGCAACTTCGAGGCCGAGCAGGCGCAGCGGGCCCACGCACCGCGGCCCCTGTTCGAGCCGGCCATCACGGCCGAGCTGCCGACGCCCTTCGTGGCCGCGGCGAGCCAGCTCGCCTCGCCGCCGGAAGACACGGCCCAGCTGCGCCTGGCCTACCGCCTGCTGCAGGCCCTGCAGGATGCCAGCGACGAGGCCATCGTGCAGTTCGGTGCCGAGCCGGCCCGTTACATCGACCAGTTGCTGCACCAGGCCGTGGCCATGCTGAGCCACCCCGGCCTGGCACGCACCGGCGCGCTCATGCGCGACATCCTGGCGCAGCTGCCATGGCAGGCCCGGGGCTGGCTGCCGTGGTCGAAGCCGCGCACCGCGCCACAGCAGCTCGCGCGCTGGAGCCAGACCCTGCAGGCGCAGCTGGCCGAGCTCGCGGACCTGCAGGCCCGGCTGCTGGAGGACGCCGGCCGCATGATGCGCCTCATCGCGCAACATGCCGAACCCTGGGCCGACCTGCACGCGCACCGCGTGGCCTGTCAGCTGGCACCGCAGTGCCTGCCGGCGCTGGCACCAGCGCGCCAGGAGCGGTTGGCCCGGCGTGCGCAACTGCTGGACACGCTGTGCACCGCGGCCGCCCTCACCCACCAGCAGCTGCACCAACTGCGCGAGCACTTCCTGGATGTGGCCGAGCGCGTGCAGACCCTGCGCATGAGCACCCTGCCTCTGTGGCGACAGCATGCCCTGGCCCTGCATCAGCAACATCAAGGCGCCGGCACGTCCGACGCCGACCACCGACTCCTCGATCAACTGAACCAACTGGCCGAACTGGTTTCCCACCATGCTCCCCTTCCAACCCAAATCCGCCCTGGCGCTTGATGCCTCCCCGGCCGCGCCTGCACCGGCACCCGCCTTGACCCAGATCCTGGCCGAGCAGCAGCTCGCCCCCGGGGACGCCCAGACCGTGACCGGTCTGGCGCAGCGCCTCGACGCCCGGCAACCCCTCAGCGTCCAGGACCTGGGCAGCGAGGCGGCCCGGCAGTCCACCGTCTACGCCGACAAGCTCCTCTCGCAGGTGCGCAACAGCGACCTCGGCGACATGGGACGCAAGCTCGGCGAGATCGTGGTGGCGGCCAAGGCCCTCCAGCTCGGGCCCCAGGGCGCGCAGCGCAGCCGCCTGCCGCTCATCGGCGCCCTGCTGGACCGCTTCAAGCTGAGCCAGGAAAGTCTGGTGCAGCAGTTCCAGAGCACCGACCAGCAGCTGGACAAGCTGGTCAAGGAGGTGGAGGGCTCGCAGCAGTCCCTGCGCCAGCAAGTGCAGGACCTGGAACAGGCCTTCGCGCTCACCCAGCAGGAATTCCACCAGCTCGGGCTGGCGGTGGCCGCGGGCAAGCTGAAGCTTTCGCAGCTCGAGGCCGAGCTGGCCCAGGCCGGTGACACAGGGCACGAGGCTGTCGAGGCCCAGCGCCTGCATGACCTGCGGCAGTACGCCGAGCGGCTCGGCAAGCGCGTGGGCGACCTGCAGGCGCTGCGCGTGTCGGCCCTGCAGACCCTGCCGATGATCCGCATCATCCAGAACAACAGCCAGCTGCTGGTCGAGAAGTTCCAGAACATCAAGGAGCTGACGCTGCCCGCGTGGCGGCGCCAGTTCATGCTGGCCCTGTCGCTCGATGCGCAGCGCCAGGCGGTCGCCCTGGCCCGCCACATCGATGACACCACCAACGAGTTCCTGCGCCGCAACGCCGAGCTGCTCAAGCAGAACGCGGTCGACACGGCGCAGGCCAACCAGCGCGCCGTGATCGACGTGGACACCCTGGTGCAGGTGCAGCAGACCCTGGTGCAGACGGTGGAGGAGGTGCTGGCCATCCAGCGCGAAGGGCAGAGCCGGCGGCGCGACACCGAGCAGCGCCTGGCGGTGCTGCAGGGCGAACTGCGCGCGGCCATGACCCGGGGCTGAGCGTTCTCCTCTCCTGCTGCCCATCCCCTCTTCTTCCATCGACACCTCAAGGACAGCCGCCATGGCCCTGATCGACCTCGTCAAGAAAACCGACATCGTGCTCAAGAAGCGCGGCATCACCCCCATCCCCTCCCAGGTGGCGTTGGCCATCGACATCTCCGGCTCGATGGAGGATGAATATCGCGACGGCATCGTGCAGAAGGTGGTGGAGCGCTGCCTGGCGGTGGCGATGAAGTTCGATGCCGACCGGCAGCTGGACGTCTGGGTCTTCAACAGCAGCACGCAGTACGTTGGCACCGTGCGCGAGCCGTCGATCCCGGATTTCGTGACCCGCGAGATCCTGCGCAACCCACAGGTGCGCAAGTGGGGCGGCACCGCCTACGCGCCGGTGCTCGAGGCGATCCAGGACCACTACTACGGCCGGGCTGGCAAAAAAGCCGGGATGCTGGGCCGGCTGTTCGGTGCGCGCGACCAGGCCGGCAGCGAGGCGGTGCAGGCGGCGGGCGACACGCCGGTGATGGTCATGCTGATCACCGACGGCGAGAACAGCGATGCCCCCGCCTTCGAGGCGACGCTGGCCGCGCTGCGCGCGCGGCGCGCCTACGTGCAGTTCGTCGGCATCGGCAATTCCGACCTGGGCTACCTGGCGCGCGTGGCCGAGGCCGAGCCTCACGCAGGCTTCGTGATGCTGCGGGAGTTCCGCCGCGTCAGCGACGAGCAGTTGCTCGAGGCGCTGCTGTCGCCGGAATTCTCGCGCTGGGTGGCGCGGCAGGCGCCGGCCGCAGCGCGCGTCTAAGGACGGGCAGCAACGGCTCAGGCTTCGCGGGAGCGGAACTCGGCGATCACGTCGATCAGGCCCACGATGTTGTCGTTGAGCGTGGCCAGCTCCTGCGCGGGCACCCACCACTCGGTGTGATGCGCCGCGCCCACCTGCTGAACGGGATAGCGGTCCATGAAGCTGCGTCGCACTTCGAACCGGGTGACGTAGCCGCAGCCGCTGGTCGGGACGTTCCAGCCCCGGGCGATCTCGCTGGCATAGCGCTCGTTGGTCACAGGGTAGAAGATCGGTTGGTCGGGCAGGCGGGGTGGCCAGCGGGTCCGGCCGCTTTCCAGCACCAGCGCCCATTCCTGCGGCCCCGTGGGACGGTACAGGACCACCGTGTCGCGCCCGGCCTGCTCCGCCTGGGCAGGGCCGCCCGGCAAGGCACGCACTTCCTGGCCTTGCTTGCCACGCACCAGTTCGCGCGCCAGGCGGTCGATTTCGTCGGCCTGGTGCAGCCGGGCCCGCCAGGCGGCCGGGATGGCGTCCACGCCATGCAAGGCCCCGGCGATCTGGCCCGCGATGGCGGCGGTGGTGTCGGCGTCATCGCCGAGGTTGGCCGCCATCAGGATCGCTTCTTCCACGCTCGCGCTGTGCCAGCAGCACCACAGGGCCGCTTCGAGCGAGTCCACACAATAGCCCGTGCCGCGGATCTGCGCCGCGGGGCGGTCGATGAAGCCGCCCTCGGCCAGGCGCTGCACGCGGGGGCAGTCCGGCACCAGGTCGGCGCCGGGCAGCAGGTCAGCGCCACGCTGGCCGGCCAGCGCGCGCCGCAGCACCTCGCCCAGCAGGCGGCTGCAGGCCACGGCCTCGGGCGCGCCGTGGGTGGTGAGGGTGCTCAGGCGCACGGGCGCCAGCACCGCCTCGGCGTCGGCAGGGTTCCAGAAATACAGCACCACCGGGGCCAGGCGCATCAGGGCGCCGTTGCCCGCGGTGTGGGGATCGGTCGAGCCGGCGTAGGGATCGCCGGTCGTCAGGAAGCGTTGCAGGGCGGCGCTGACGGTCACGCCGATGTCGAAGCATTCGCCCGTCGCGCTGCAGTAGCCCCATTGCCACCAGTTGGCGTAGCGCCTCATCTGGTCGGCGGCGTCGATGCCCCGGCAGGCCAGCAGGCTGTGCGCCAGGCACAGGGCCATCGAGGTGTCGTCGGTCCACTGGCCAGGTTGCAGCTGGAAGGGGCCGCCGCCCACCATGTCGGTCAGCGGCGCGAAGCTGCCGCGTGGGCTGAACTCGACGCTCGTGCCAACCGCGTCGCCGCAGGCCAGGCCCAGCAGGCAGCCGCGCGCCCGCGCTTCCAGCGTGAGGGTGCTCATGTGCCGCCCCGGGGGCTGAAGGTGCGCGGGAACACCACCGGCTGGGTGCGGTCGCGCAACCGGTAGCCCATCGGCGGACGGTTCGACTCGCTGGGCACGGCGCCCACAGGGGTTAGGAAGTCGGCCGCCAGCATGCGGGTCCGGAAGCCGCTCTTGTCGACCGGACGGCCCAGCACCACCTCGTACATGTGCTGCAGCTGCGGCAGGGTGAAGGGCTCGGGCAGCAGGAAGGCCGGCAGCGAGGTGTACTCGACCTTGCTGCGCAGCCGCTCCACCGCCGCGCGCAGGATCTCACCGTGGTCGAACGCCAGATCGGGGCGGCGCAGCACGTCGTCCACCACCGCCCAGGCCACGTCGGCCGCGTTGGCGCCCTTGACCAGCGCCAGCTCACGGCCCGGGATCAGCGCGAAGTAGGCATGCGTGGCCGACCAGCCGCGTGGGTCACGGGTGGCGCTCCCCCAGCTGCCGAGCTGCTCGAGGTAGGGGCTGTCGACCCCCGTCTTGTCCTTCAGCTTGCGCCGCGCGCAGGCCAGCAGGTCGGCATCCCGCGCCACGTCGACATAGCCCCCCGGCAAGGCCCAGCTGCCGGGGTACGGCTCGTGCGGGTCGCCGGGGCGCTGCACCAGCAGCACCTCCAGCGCCTGCACGCGCACGGTGAAGATGACCACGTCGACGGTCGTGAAGGGACGGGGGAAGTCGTTCGCATCGGCAGGGCGGGCGCGGGAGGCAGCGATGTTCATGGCAGGGAAAGGCTCGCAAGGGGCAGGATGGCGTTGATGGGCACATCATAAGTTGCACTGTGCAACCAATCAAGCGGCAGTACATCTTGGCATCTTGAATCCGGATCGCCTGCGCCCTTGCGGCGCTCGGTCAAGGGCCGTCGACCTTGATGTCCGCGTTCAAGCCTTGCAGGTCAAAGCCGCCTCCGAACTCGACGCTCATCAAGGCATGGGAAGGACGCCATGCCTTGCCGTCACGGCTTGCCCAGTATTTGTAGAGGTAGAGGTCTTTGGCGAGGATCACCTGCGATTCGACCTGGGTGGCGGCTTGGAACATCGAACCTGAGGTGCTGAGCTTGACGGGAACGGGAACCCCCGCGGGGAAGAAGACGACATGGTCGCCTTGCGGCGGTTTCTCTCCCACGCGCACGACGGGCAACTTGGCCATGGTTTCCACGGGGACGGGGGCCAGCCAGGCACAGCCACTGATCGACACCAACAAGGACAGCAGGAGCAAGGAGCGGGTCATTCTTTTCTTTCATCCACCCTGCCGGACAGTCGGCAGACCGGCAGTGTGGACAGCGCAACCTTTGGCCTGGCTGAAGGTGCTCAGCCTGTTCCGACGTGCACCCTTTGGCTCGCCGTCCACACCCGCGGCCCTGACGGCCTAACAGGCACAAACCACCCCCGGGCGCACGTGGTTGGCGTCAATCCTGATGAGGTTGTCCGGAAGTTGCTCATGGAAGACCACCACCCCGCCGGGGCAGAGTACGCGATGGATCTCCGCCAGACACGCGTCAGCCGGGCATGAGCCAGAACAAGCGGATGGAGCGAACCTCATCCTCCTTGCAGGTCGCGCAACAGCACACTGGCCCCCACCGCCAGCACCAGGCCGATCAGGAAGCGCGGCCATCCCCACTGCCGCAGCAACATCTGGATCCCCCACCAGAAAGTGCCCACCATCAGCACCACCGCGCTCTGGAGATGCCCGGCCACGCCGAACAGCAGGATCAGCTGGACCAGCAAGCGCCCCCAGGGCACGGGCGGCTCCGTGGCCGGGCCGGACGGCGGCACGGCCACCTCGGGAAGCGGCGGCTGGCCGGAACCGCGCTGCGACGCCGCGGCAAAGCCGGCCGGTGCTGCCGTCGCCGCCTTGCCCTGCCCCGCCGCCTCGGCGCGGCGCGCCGCACGCGCCGCGTTCAAGCGCGCCTGACGCTGCGCCCGCAACTG
>CBINPE010000026.1:0-41869 GCA_966252435.1 uncultured Burkholderiales bacterium
GAAGTCCTCCGTTCGAAGTCCTCCGTTCGAAGTCCTCCGTTCGTCCTGAGATATCGAAGGATGCGGAGGCAGCGAGCTCGCTGCCTCCGCATCCTTCGATACCTCAGGACGAACGGGACTTATGCTCAGGTGCGGAGCTCATGCCCAGAACGACCGGGACTCATACCCAGGAGCGGGACTCACGCCCAGAACGACCGGGACTCAGGCTCACGAGCGGGGCTCATGCCCAAGACGGACGCAAGTCCTGCTCAAGAAGAACAGCATGCCATGCTGACAACCTGAACCTCGCGCCGGCCCCCGCCGTGGCAGGCACATCGACCGCCCCTCATTCCTCGATGCTGACCACCCGGTTGATTTCGTCCGTCTTGAACCCCAGCGCCATGGGCCGGCGCACGCCCGGCAGCGTGATCACGTCGTAGAGTTCCTCCACCACTCCCTCGATGCGCAGCCAATGCACGGCGTCGCCCGTGCGCAGGTCGATCACCTGCAGCCCGCAGCGGGGCTCGGCCTTGCGGGAGCGCAGGTTCTCGTCCAGCGGCAGGCCGCTGAAGGTCTTGTTGTGGCGCGGCCTGGACAGCCCGACGATCGCGTAGTCACCGTGGAAGTACAGGCCGCGCATGTAGCCGGCGCAGAAGGTCACGGGCACGAAGCGCCCCGTGTCCCGCTCGACATGCCCGAACTCCCCCGTGCCCGAGTTGAGCAGCCACAGCCGGCCCTGGTGCCAGCGCGGCGAATGCGGCATGGACAGTCCGCGCGCCACCACCTCGTTGCTGCGCACGTCCATCACCAGGCCGCCCCCGGCGCGGTGGTCGCGCCAGCCGTCCACGACGTCGCTCTCGCCCACCATCGTCACGAAAGCCGCGCGCCCGTTTTGCAAGGCCAGGCCGTTGAGGTGGCAGCGGTCCTCGGCCGCCAGCTTGCTGAGGAAAGGCGGGCGCCACAGCGGCTTGAAGCTGTGTGTGTCGCTGAGCGTGGCCAGGCAGCCGAACAAGGTGTTGACGAACACCAGGCGGCCATCGGCCTCGACGGCCATGTCGTGGATGTCCAGGTCGCCAGTGACGTTGCCGACCTGGGGCCCGTAGAGCCGGTCATAGCCGTCCTGCAGCTCGCCGCGGGTGAACAGGTTCTCGAAACGCCAGACCTGGTTCAGGCTGCTCATGTAGAAGCCGTTGCCGTTCGCCGTCGGGCACAGGCCCATGCAGCGGTTGAACGTGCGCTCGAACACCGACATCTCTCCGCCCGCCTTGAGCCCCAGCAGGAACAGTTTGCCGATCTGGTAGGTGGTCAGCGCCAGGGAGAGCTTGTGCTCCGCCATCCAGGCCATCAGGTGGCGCGAGGTGGAGATCTCGAACATGGGCGTCGAGGGGGCAGGCGCGGCGGCCTCGTGAGCGTCAGGGGTGTGCATGGCCGGAGGTGCTCGGTTGACTTGCTGGGATGAGTGAAGCCGGGATCAGGCGCTGTCCTTTGCCGGCGCGGTACGCCGCCCACATTCTGCGCAACAGTTCCTCGAAATGGGCCACGTAGGCCTGGATGTCGCACAGCGGCGACGCGGCCATCCGTGCCCGCAGCCGCGCGCGACCCAGGCGCAGCGCACCGCTGTCGCCCGCCAGCGCCACGGCCGCCGCCACGTAAGCCGCCTCGTCGGCGGCCACCCACTCGGGCCGCCCCAGGCTGTGCAGAAAACTCGCCCCCATGCGGGAGACGAAGTTGTCGCCGGCCAGGGTCACGACCGGCACGCCCATCCACAGTGCCTGCAGCGTCGTCGTGCCGCCGTTGTAGGGCAAGGTGTCGAGCGCGATGTCCATGTCGCCGTATGCCTGCATCATCGCTTCCAGGCCGCTGGGCCCTTGGAACATGAGCCGCTGCGGCGCGACGCCCTGCGCGGCGAAGAGGTCGGTGAAGCGCGCCTGCACCGTGGCGTCGCCCAGGGACGGTGCCTTGAGCAGCAGCCGGGACCCTGGCACCGCCGCCAGCACCCGGGCCCACAGCGCGATGGTGCGGGGCGAGAGCTTCATCGCGTTGTTGAACGAGCCGAAGACCAGCGGCGCCGCGGCGGGCCGGGGCGGCGGCAGCGGGTAGTCATCCAGCGGTGCCCAGCAGAACACGCTGCCCGGCAGCTGCGCGATGCCCTCGCTGAACAGGTGCGCGTGCCCGGCCGGGCTGACGGTGGCGTCGCCCACCAGCCAGTCGATGGTGGACAGCCCCGTGGAGTGCGGATAGCCGAGGAAGGTGGCCTGCACCGGCGCGGCACGCAGTGCAAAGACACCCAGCCGATGGCTGGACGTGTGCCCGGCAAGGTCAAGCAGCACCTGCACCCCGTCTGCCACGATGGTCTGCTGCAGGGCGGTGTCATCCAGGCCCGCCGCCTCGACCCAGCGGTCGACGCAGCCCTGCGCCCGGCGGGTGTACGCGTCGTGCATGGTGCCCGTGTGGTAGACGCTGACCTCGAGCCGGCTGCGGTCGAAGCGCAGCAGCACGGGCAGCATGAACAGGTTCACCGGATGCTGCCGGTGCAGGTCCCCCGTGACGAGGCCGAGCCGCAGCCGCGGCCCGCCTGCGAGCGCCTGGGGAAAGTCGGTCTGCGGGGTGAACGCGGCCTCGATGGGTGCGCACAAGCGGCGGTGCAGTTCGGCCACCTCGGCGCCCGACAGTTCGTCGTGGTAGAGCGAGGTCATGGCGATGCTGGAGGCGATCCTCGACAGCGGATCGCCCCCCGCTGCATAGGCCGCCTGCAAAGTCTGCAGATGGCCGCGCGCATCGCCCATGCGGCCCTGCAGGCCGGCGCCGAGCATGCGCACCTCCGGGTGGTCCGGGGCCAGGGCCTGCAGCCGCTGCAGGCTCTCGCGGCACGCCGCCAGGTCATACACCTCCGACTGGATCCGCGCCAGCGCCAGCCACAGTGGCACGCTCTGCGGCCGCAGACCGAGCGCCTTCTTCAGCACGTCGATGGCTTCGCGCCAGTAGTTGTGGCCGTAGACCTTGGCGGCCAGCCCCTGCAGGAAGTCGGGGTTGTTGGACAGGGAGGCCCGCGCGAAGGCCGTCTCCGCGGCGGCGGTGTTGCCCACGCGCAGCAGGGCCTCGCCCAGGTACATCATCGAGCCGAAGCGCATCGGGCGCACATCCAGCAAGCCCGACAAGGCTGCCACCGCGCCTGGCGCGTCACCCGCGTTGAGCCGCCACACCCCCATCCAGTGCAGCGACTCGCCGTCGATGGGCTCGAGCGCGCGCGCCTGTTGCAGCGCCTGCCCCGCCGGCGGCAGACCGGCCGCCTCCGGCGCCATGTCCTGCAGGCGGGCCAGGTAGAGCCAGCTCAGCCAGTCGCCCGGGCACGCCTTCAGCCCTTCGTGGAACCGCTGGGCCAGGGACGCGGCCTCCGGCAGCGCGGCGCGCCCCAGCAGTGCGTCGCCCCCCGCCGAGGACTGCCACCCGGCCGGCAAACCGGCCGCGCCTTCGAGCGCCTGCAGCGCGGGCAGCAGGCCGGCGTCCAGGCGCAAGGCCTGGCGGGCGGCATAGCCGGCCTGCCAGGGCAGCACCTGGCCTGCATACAGCCGTGCCAGGTCCAGCCACAGCGCCGGCTGCGCGGCGGCGTGCCGCAGCCGTGCCCACAGGGCGTCGATCGTGGAAACGGGCGATGACGCCTGCGGCGTGACCCGGGACACCGGGCTCATCCGATCCATCCCCAGGCCCGCAGCCTGGCCATGACCTGTTCAGCCGATTCGTCCGGGCTGCATCCCGTCCCGACCCGCAGCTCGGGATGCGCAGGCGCCTCATAAGGCGAACCAATGCCAGTGAAGAGCGGCAACTCGCCGCACCGCGCCTTGCGGTACAGGCCCTTCACATCCCGTGCTTCGGCCACCTCGAGGGGCGTGTCCACGTGGACCTCGAAGAATTCGCCAGGTGCCAGGAGGCCGCGGGCCATGTCGCGCTGTGATTGGAACGGCGAGATGCAGGCCACGAGGACGATCAATCCTGCGTCCACCATCAGCTTCGCCACTTCGGCGACCCGCCGCACGTTCTCCGCCCGGTCGGCTTCGGTGAAGCCGAGATGCCGGTTCAGGCCATGGCGCACGTTGTCCGCGTCCAGCAGGTAGGTGTGCCGGCCGAGGGCGTGGAGCTTCTTGTCGACCAGGTTGGCGATGGTGGACTTGCCCGCGCCCGACAGCCCCGTGAACCACAGCACCGCGGGCCGCTGTCCTTTCAGCCTGGCGCGCGCCGCCTTGTCCACATCGAGGGACTGGGGGTGGATGTGAGTGGACTGGCCAAGCGGGGCTGGTTCCATCGGCACGGGTCTTCCTGTCTCACAGCGGGTGGGGCAAGGATCGAAAGGCGTGGTCTGCCAGCGCGCCGAAGCGCGGCGCATCGGGCAAAACTATACGGCCCGGCTGGGAGATTTGAAAGGCGGGACTGGCCTGGAAAGCCGCGGCTCTTCCCGCACTCCGGCAGGCCGCAACCGGGCAGGCCAGCGGTCAAGCGCCAGGCCGCAGGCGGACCGCCTCGTGCCCGCGTGCAGGCTGGGGCGAGGAACGGGCGTTGCGCAGCGACTCCAACTGGTCCAGCAACCGGGGCATGTCCCGCCACTTCCGGCTTTGGGCCAACTGGAGCCGCACCTGCGCCTTGACCTCGAAGTAGTCCTGGAGAAATCGATCCTGGGTCATTGGAGGGCTCCATCGTTTCGACGGGGCGGATGGTGAAGGAGTTTTGTGACAGGCTGTCGACCGGCCGCACCTCGTTTTCCCTCACCCAGGGAGGGCGACGAGCCAGAAGCGCTCGCTGCCGGCGCATCCTTCGATACCTCAGGATGAACGGGGGTGTGCGGACAGGAATCCAGCCCATCTCCTCCAGCGCAGCCAAGACGCTCCTTGCCTGCGCACGCTTCGGCCAGCCGCAGGCCGCTCGCCAGAGCCCTCGACCCGGCGGTTCAGGCCTTGCCGAGGAAACCCAGCAGGATCTCGTTGAAGGCCTCCGCGTGCGACACATTGAAGCCGTGCGGCGCCCCCGGGATCACCTTGAGCGTGCTGCCTGCGATGGCCTTGTGCGTGCGCCCCCCGCTGGCCTCCAGCGGCACGATCGCATCGGCGCCGCCGTGCAGCACCAGGGTGGGCACCCGGATGTGCTTGAGGTCTTCCCGGAAATCGGTCCTGCCGAAGGCCGCGATGCAATCCAGCGTGCCCTTGGGCGATGCCATCGCGGCGATGTCACGCGCGTAGCGGCGCTGCGGCTCGCTGACCTTCAGTTGCCCATCCACGCTGAAGAAGTTGGTCGTGAACTCCTCCAGGAACGCCTGGCGGTCCTTGCGCACCCCCTCCTCCAGCATCGCGATGGTGGCGTCATCCAGCACCCCTTCCGGGTTGTCGGCACGCTTGTGCAGGCACGGCGGCACGGCCCCCGCGAACACCAGCCTGCCCACCCGCTCACTGCCGTACCGGGCGACATAGCGGGCCAGTTCGCCGCCGCCCATCGAAAAGCCGACCAGCACGGCATCCTTCAAGTCCAGCGTGCACATCAGCCCGTCCAGGTCCTGGGCGAAGGTGTCGTAGTCGTAGCCGTCCCAGGGCTGGGACGAGGCGCCGAAGCCGCGGCGGTCATAGGTGATGACGCGGTGCCCGGCCTGCACCAGCGCAGGCACCTGGGCTTCCCAGGCCCGGCCGCTGAGCGGCCAGCCGTGGATCAGCACCACGGGCCGGCCGTGGCCGGCATCCTGGTAGTGGAGGTCGACGGGCGAGGATCCCGCAGACGAAGGAATTCTCAGCATGGGCATGGCGATGGCTCCTTGTTCGAGAGGAAAACAGCCATTGGGGCCGCAACCGCGGCGGGTGTCAATCCAATCACCAGCGCCCAGCAGGCCCTGCACCTCCATGCAGGGCCCGCGGGCTCGATCAATCAGTCAGTGGTCAGTGCCGGCTGGCACCCGCCGCGCCGATGCCGGTCTCCGAGCGCACCTGCTGGGCCAGGAACCCTTCCCTGTCAACCTGCGCGCGCGCGCTGTTGTCGAGCAGCGAGACCAGCCAGATCGCGACGAAGGCGATCGTCATGGAGAACACGCAAGGCGAGGTGTAGGGGAACAGCGCCGAGCCCTTCGGATGGCCGAGCGTGGCCTCCCACACCGACGGCGAGACGATCGTCAGGCCCACCGACGACACCAGCCCCAGGAAGCCGCCCACCACCGCGCCGCGCGTCGTGCAGCGCTTCCACAGCACCGACATGAACAGCACGGGGAAATTGGCCGAAGCGGCAATCGCGAAGGCGAGCGAGACCATGAAGGCGATGTTCTGCTTCTCGAACACGATGCCCAGCAGCACGGCCAGGATGCCCAGCAGCACCGTCGTGATGCGCGAGACCCGCAGCTCCGGCGTGCTGCCGGCGCTGCCCTTCTTGATCACCGTCGCGTACAGGTCGTGCGAGACGGCCGAGGCCCCCGACAGCGTCAGCCCCGCGACCACCGCCAGGATCGTCGCGAAGGCGACCGCCGAGATGAAGCCGAGGAACACGTTGCCGCCCACCGCGTTGGCCAGGTGGATCGCCGCCATGTTGCCGCCGCCCTTCAGCGCGCCGGCGGCGTCGACGAAGTCCGGGTTGGTCAGCACGAAGGTGATCGCCCCGAAGCCGATGATGAAGGTCAGCATGTAGAAGTAGCCGATCCAGCCGGTGGCCCACATCACCGACTTGCGCGCCTCCTTCGCACTGGGCACGGTGAAGAAGCGCATCAGGATGTGCGGCAGCCCGGCCGTGCCGAACATCAGGGCCATGCCGAACGAGATCGCCGAGACCGGGTCCTTGACGAAGTTGCCCGGCCCCATGATCGACTGGCCGATCTCCGCGGCCACGCTGGCGGCCTTACCCTCCTTCAGGGCGAGGTCGGTCTTGACCTTCACCGCCTCGGCGAACATCGCCTCGGGGCTGAAGCCGAAGTGCCACAGCACCGACAGCGCCATGAAGCTGGCACCGCCGAGCAGCATGCAGGCCTTGATGATCTGCACCCAGGTCGTGGCGGTCATGCCGCCGAAGAGCACGTAGACCATCATCAGCGAGCCGACGATCACCACCGCGATCCAGTACTCCAGGCCGAACAGCAGCTTGATCAGCTGCCCCGCGCCCACCATCTGCGCGATCAGGTAGAACGCCACGACGACCAGCGTGCCCGAGGCCGCGAAGATCCGCACCGGCGCCTGCTCGAAGCGGAACGCTGCCACGTCGGCGAAGGTGAACTTGCCCAGGTTGCGCAGGCGTTCGGCCATCAGGAAGGTGATGATCGGCCAGCCCACCAGGAAGCCGATCGAATAGATCAGCCCGTCGTAGCCCGAGGCCATCACGGCCGCCGAGATGCCCAGGAAGGACGCGGCCGACATGTAGTCGCCCGCGATCGCCAGGCCGTTCTGAAAGCCCGAGATGCCGCCGCCCGCGGTGTAGAAATCGGCCGCCGACTTGGTCCGCATGGCGGCCCACTTGGTGATGAAGAGCGTGGCCACGACGAACAGCGCGAACATGGTGATCGCGGTCCAGTTGGTGGCCTGCTTCTGCGCCTGACCCAGGTCGGCCCCGGCCGACCACACGGCGGGCGCCGCCAGCAGGGCCACCAGCGGCAGGGCGCGGCGAACCGTTGTCATGAGGCGGCTCATTTCAGGGTCTCCTTCAGCAGGGCGTCGGTCAGGGCGTCGAATTCCGCGTTGGCCCGCTTCACGTAGTAGGCGGTGACGAGCACCGTGAAGAGGATGACCCCGAAGCCGATCGGCATGCCCAGGGTCATGACCCCGGACCCGATGCGCTGCGCGAGCAGCGGCTTGTCGAAGGCGACGAGCAGCACGAAGCCGTAGTAGACGACCAGCATCAGGGCCGTGAGTATCCAGCCGAGGCGTGTTCGCCGGGTCTTGAGTTCGGCGTACCGGGGGTGGGCCGCGATGTGGTGATACAAATCCTCTTTCATGTTGTCTCCTGGGTTGCGACACACAAAGTAGAAGCTTTGAAACAACGCTGGCCTTTGCACAAACAAAGACCGCCGAGGTGGCTCAACCGACAATGAGGCCCCGCTGCGCCACGCGCATTGTCTACCACCCACCATCTCGGGGACACCCATGGACACCCGAGACAAACCCACCCCGCCCTGGTGACCGAGGCCGACTCCCTGCCCCGCCCCGCACCACTCCCCGTCTGCACCGAGCCTGTCGAGCGTGCGCAGGCGGTGTGCGGGCTTCAACAGGCTCAGCGGCCCAAGTTCAGGCACACCCAGGCAGCAGGCGGACGAGCGTCGCCACAGCGTCTGGCTCGACAGGACGCGGCGGCGCCGGGTCAAGGCCGAACCTTGATTCTTCGCAAGCGCCTGCGCCCCTGGCTCGGCAAACTGGGTTTTTCCCATGACAACCCAGGAGCCAGCCATGAACCCCAACGACGTCGTCCTGTGCCACCCGGTGCGCACGGCCATCGGCACTTACAACGGCGCATTGAAAGACATCACGGCCCCGGCGCTGGGCGCCGCGGTGGTCCGTGAAACGCTGCGACGATCGGGCTTGGCGCCCGGCAAGGTCGACTCGCTTGTGATGGGCAACGTCGTGCAGGCCGGCCTGAAGACGAATCCGGCGCGCCAGGCCGGCATCCAGGGGGGCCTGCCGGTGCAGGTGCCCGCCCTGACCGTCAACCGCGTGTGCGGCTCGGGGGCGCAGGCCATCGCGAGCGCGGCCGTGGAGATCTGGGCCGGCACCAGCTCCTGTGCGATCGCCGGCGGCATGGAGAACATGGACCGAGCCCCCTACCTGCTGCCGCAGGGCCGCTGGGGCGCGCGCATGGGCGACGTGGCCATGCTCGACAGCATGCTGCACGACGGCCTGAACGACGCATTCAGTGGCCAGCACTCGGGCTGGCACACCGAAGACCTGGCGCTCAAGAACCACATCTCGCGCGAGGACCAGGACCGCTGGGCGCTTCGCTCGCAGCAGCGGTTCGCGGCGGCCCAGGTGGCAGGCCTGTTCGAGGCCGAGATAGTCGCCCTCGAGCTGAGCGGCCGCAAGGGGCCGACGCTGTTCGAGAAGGACGAGCACAACCGCCCGGACACCACGGCCGAGTCACTGGCCAAACTCAAGCCGGCCTTCCGCAAGGAGGGCAGCATCACCGCTGGCAACGCACCGGGGCTCAACAGCGGCGCGGCGGCGGTGATCGTCGCCGAGCGCCGCTGGGCCGAGCGCAACGCGCTGGAGCCGATGGCCCGGCTGGTCAGCCATGGCATCGGCGCCGTCGACCCGGGCTTCTTCGGGCTGGGGCCTGTGCCGGCGGTGCGCCAGGCCCTGGCCCGCGCGGGCTGGTCCCTGAACGACGTGGACCGCTTCGAGATCAACGAGGCCTTTGCTGCGATCACCCTGGCCTGCCTGCGCGAGTTCGGCCTGCCTGAAGACGTGGTCAATCCCGAGGGCGGCGCCATCGCGCACGGCCACCCCATCGGCGCCAGCGGCGCGGTGCTCACGACCCGCCTGCTCCATGGCCTCAGGCGTGGCGGTGGCAAACGTGGCGTGGTGACGCTGTGCATTGGCGGCGGCCAGGGCATCGCCTTGGCGATCGAGATGCTTTGAGGAGACCGACATGACAGAGCAACTTCAGCGGGCAGAAGGCCGCGCGGACGGGACGGCGAGCCGCATTGCCATCGTCACCGGCGGCATGGGCGGGCTGGGTGAGGCCATCTGCAAGCGCCTGGCCAGCGATGGTTTGAAGGTGGTGGCGATGCACTCGCCGTTCAACGACCAAGCCAGTGCCTGGCTGGCCGCCCGGCGAGACGAGGGCTTTGCCCTGGAGGCCGAAGTGGTCGACGTGACGAGTTATGCCTCGTGCCAAGCGGCCGTGAGCGCGGTGCGCGCCCGGCTGGGGCCAATCGCCGTGCTGGTCAACAACGCAGGCATCACACGCGACGCCAGCTTCCTCAAGATGACCGAGGACGACTGGCACGGCGTGCTGAGCACCAACCTGGACTCGATGTTCAACATGACCAAGCAGGTCGTCGAGGACATGGTGGCCGCCGGCTGGGGGCGCATTGTCAACGTCTCCTCGGTCAACGCCCAGCGCGGCGCCTACGGCCAGGCCAACTATGCGGCCTCGAAGGCGGGCATCCATGGCTTCACCAAATCCCTGGCGCTTGAGTTCGCCAGGAAGAACATCACGGTGAACACCGTGTCGCCGGGCTACCTGAGAACCCGCATGGTCGAGAAGGTGCCCAAGGAGATCCTGGACAGCCGCGTGCTGCCGCAGATTCCCTTGGGCCGCCTCGGCGAGCCGGATGAAGTCGCCCGGCTGGTCGCCTACCTGGTGTCGCCGCAGGCGGCTTTCGTGACCGGGGCGAACATGCCGATCAACGGGGGGCAGCACATGACGTGAGGCCCTTGCCCGCTGTTCGGCACGGCGCGGCTCAGGGGAGCGTGTAGCTCAGGACACCGCTGCCCGCAGCAGCGGCCTGCGCCTTCCAGACATAGCTGTTGGGGCCGGTCTGGTACACCGTGTAGCAGTCTTTGACGGCCAGGTCCTGCAGACCCGACATGCGGGTCATGCCGGAGCCCGCCGTGGCCGGACGCAGGCACAGACGCTGGCCGTCGACGCTGCGGACACCGCTGACACTCTCAGCAGATCCCTCCACGGTGGAGATGAAGAAGCCATTGCCGGGGGTCCATTCGAGCTTCACCTTGGCCCCGCTGGGCAGTTGACCGTTGATTGCGGAGATGGCACCCACGTGCCGGCTCAACTCCTCGGCAGTGAGTTGCCGGCCTTGCTGCGGCTGCGGGGCGGCGGCCACGGCTGCCGCGCCCGCCGTCGGCGTCGGCGTTTGCGGCGCAGCCGTGGCGGCAGGCGGCAAGGCGACGTTCGCCCCTTCGGGCTGGCCCTTTTCTGTCCGCAGCACCGTGCCCAGCGTCAGCTTCTTGACGTGGTACTTGCCCTGATAGTCTTCCAGCTTGACGACCGAGTTGCGGGCCATGATGAGGCCCATCGCCGGTTCCTGCTGGATGTAGATGATGTCGCCTGCATCTGCCTTCACGCTCACGTCGGCCCAGTTCTCGGCCTTCGACATGATGGTGTGCGTGCCCGGGGGAAGATTGAAATAGATGTACTGCCCACCGCGGGTGTAGCCCACTTCAGAGGCCGCCTCCTGGTCATCGACGAACACATTGAAGCGGATCAGGGCCCCGAGCCCGGAGGGGCGAACCACGTACACGATCGCCTTGCCGGCCTCCGGCAGCTTGGGCAGTTGGTAGTCAGCCGCCTCGGCCTTCATGGCTTCCGGCGAGGGCAAGGTCGCGCACCCCGTCACGGCCGCGAGCAGCGCGCCGAGCAAGACGGCAGCGATGAGTCTTTTCTGTTTTTGCATTTCACGCTCCTGATGATTTGAGAAAACGCACGAGGCCCTTCCGGCCCCGCCTCCGCTGCAGACAAGTGAAGTGGCGAGGATTGTGCCGCAGGGGCCAGGCGCCACCGCCTTGGACGTGCCCGAACACCGCCCGGCCCGAGGCCCTCGCCCATGCCTGGCCGCACAGGGACGCCCGCTAGAATCCGTGAACCCGCCTGCTGCCGCCCTCCCATGAATCGCACGCTGATCAGTTCAGGTTCGCCTTTTGAACAAGAGATCGCATATTCACGCGCCGTCGTCCAAGGCGACTGGGTGTTCGTCTCGGGAACCACAGGATTCGATTACTCGACGATGGCCATCGCCGAGGACATTCAGGCCCAGACGGAGCAATGCCTCAAGAACATCGAGGCTGCGCTGTTCCAGGCAGGCGCCAGCCTCAAGGACGTGGTCCGCGTCACCTACGTGCTCCCCGACGCAGAGGAATTCCCGGCATGCTGGCCCGTGCTGCGCAAGTACTTCGGCGACGTGCGGCCCGCGGCGATGATGATCTCGGCCAAGCTGCTGGATCCACGGATGCGCATCGAGATCGAGGTCACGGCGCTCAAGCAGACCCGCTGAGGCCTTGCGACAACCCCATCCACCCTGCAGCCATGCCTGACCTTGCTCCTCCCGGCGACTACCAGATCTCCACAGACCCCCAGCGGCTGGACGTCGCCGCCATCCACGCCTTCCTCACGCAAAGCTACTGGTCGCCCGGCATTCCGCGTGCCACGGTGGAGCGGGCCATCAGCCACTCCCTGTGCTTCGGGTTGTACCGCGGCACCGAGCAAGCGGGGTTCGCCCGCGTGGTCACGGACAGGGCCACCTTCGCGTACCTGGCCGATGTCTTCATCCTCGAAGCCCACCGCGGCCAGGGCCTGTCCAAGTGGCTCATGCAGGTCGTCATGGCGCACCCGGACCTGCAAGGGCTGAGGCGCTTCATGCTCGCCACCCGGGACGCCCATGGCCTGTACAGGCAGTTCGCGTTCGACGAGCTGGCCAACCCATCGCGCATGATGGAAATACTCAGGCCCGACGTGTACCTCCAGCCGCCACCCCGCGCTGCATGACGCCGGACCGCCGGCGTTCTTGGCGGGTCTGTTTGCGCAGCGGATGAGCCTTCCACATCGATCTTGATGCGCGTCAAGCCCGCCCTGTCGAAAGCGGGGACACTGGGGCTCAACCGATCCCCAACTCTGGAGTGAACCGTGTATCAACGCATCCTGGTCCCCTTCGATGGCAGCCCGACCTCCCGCCGCGGCCTGGAAGAAGCCATCAAGCTGGCCGCCCTCACCCGCGCCAGCCTTCGTCTCGTCTACATGGTGGAAGACCTGCTCTACACCACCGGCTTCGAGGCCCATTCCTTCTACGCCAGCGACGTGGTCCCGCTGATGCGTGAGGCCGGTGAAAAGATCCTGCAGGACGGCAAGTCCCGCGCCGCAAAGGCCGGTGTGCCGGTCGATTCCGTGCTGCTGGAGAGCGGCTCACTGCGCCTGGCGGACGTCATCGCCGAGCAGGTCAAGGCCTGGAACGCCGACCTCATCGTGATCGGCACCCACGGCCGCCATGGCGTCGGCCGCCTGCTGCTGGGCAGCGATGCCGAGCAGATCGCACGTTCCGCGCCCGTGCCCGTCCTGCTGGTAAGGGCTTCGGCAGAGGAAGGTTCGGCGGGCACCTGAGCCAACCGCCGCCCCCGGGCGGCTGGCCACCTTCTCCAGGGATGGGTGCGGCCACCTCTTCCATGACCCATCGGTGCCCGGCTTGCGCGAAATCAAACCCCCAAGCCCGTGAGCGCGCATGCTGAGGGCCTGCTGTTCCAAGGGCAGCCTGGCCCCGAAGACAGGCTGTGCAGCCGTTGTCTTTGACATGGAAGAGGACGCATCGTGATTCATGAGACGGTGACCATCGGCGCCTGCGCGCTCGAGGGCGAGTTGACGGTGCCCGGCAAGGCCCGGGGCTTGGTGCTGTTCGTCCACGGCAGCGGCAGCAGCCGCAAGAGCCCACGCAACCGCAGGGTCGCGCAGTCGCTGCAGCAGTGCCGGCTCGGCACCCTGCTGTTCGACCTGCTGACCCCCGCAGAGAGCATGCGCCAGGACAAGGTGTTCGACATCCCACTGCTCACCCACAGAACCTTGCAAGCGATCGACTGGTGGCGAAGGCGAAGCCATCTGCAGGCCCTGCCGCTCGGGCTGTTCGGAGCCAGCACCGGGGCTGCCGCGGCGCTGTTCGCCGCGGCGGCGCGACCGCAGGAGGTGGCTGCCGTGGTGTCGCGCGGCGGCCGGCCCGATCTGGCGGGGAAGGCCTTGCCCCGTGTTCGCGCCCCGACCCTGCTGATCGTCGGCCAGGCCGATACCGAGGTGCTGGCGCTGAACCTGGCGGCCCATGGGCAGCTGTCGTGCGAGAAGCGCATGGAAGTCGTCCTGGGCGCCACCCATCTCTTCGAGGAGGCCGGTGCGCTGGAGATGGTGGCCACCCTGGCGGGCGATTGGTTTGTGCACCATCTCGTCGCACACACGCCTGCACCGGCCCTGTCCTGACGCCGCGACCGGCCTGGCAGGCGACGGGTCTCACAAGGTCCACGCCACCATGCCCTCGCCCTCCAGGCCATCCATGCCTGGCAGAGCAGCATCTGAAGACGCGAAGGAGATCGGGGGGTTGGCATGGGGCTCCGGCGAGGTGCGCCACGACATGAACGGCGCCCCCGAAGTGTCTGGAACCGCAGGCCTGGGCGGATGTGGAGCTCCACATCGTGAACAGCGCCAGATCTGCCCCCATTTCTCCAAGGCAGAAGCTGCATTTGAAGCGGAAAAGTATCGCTCCTGCCGAGAGAGGAACCCTAGACTCCCCGGCCTATGTACATCGATACCCGCAGTCGGAAGTGCCCGCGCGTCACCTTGCTGATGCCGGTCTTCGATTCTTCCGGCTTTGTCGCCGTGGCCATCAATGCCGCGCTGGCACAAACCTATGGGCACATCGAGATCGTCGTCGCGCCCGATGACGGCGAAACCTACCTCGACCTGCGCCGGACCTTCACCTCGCCCCAGCTGCGCATCATCCCGCCCGGCGCCGAGAAGCGGACCGGCCCGGGGCCGACCCGCAACCGTGCCCTCGACGCCGCCTCGGGCGAGTACTTCGCGATGCTCGACGCGGACGACTGGATCCCGCCCACCTATGTGGAGGCGCTGATGCAGGTGGCGCTGCAGGACGGAGCCGCCATCGCGCCGACACGCTACACGCGCTGGGACCTGGCGCAGGCCGTGCGCACGCCGCCGGTGCCCAGCGCCCAGCTGAGCCTGACCGGCTTCGCCCAGTTGCTGGCCTCGATGCACCCCCTGATCCACCGCAGCCTGGAGACCGGCTACGACAGCGGCTTCGCGGAGGATGTCGTGCATGACGGCATCGCCATCGCCAAGCTGGGCACGGTCCGGGTCGTGGAGTCTTCCGCCTACTTCATCCGCCTGAGGGAGGGCAGCGAATGCAACCGGGGCAGCGAGGCCGAGCGGGCCATCCAGGCCGCCTATGGACAACGCATCCACCAGATCCTGAACCGCCCGACAGAGCTGGGGATGCAGGCCTTGCGCCGCGAGGACCGCGAAGAGTTTGCCGATCTGTTCCGCTTCCGCGCGTACGTCAGCACCGAGTTCTCGGCCAGCAGCGCGAGTTGCTACAACAGCTGGGTGGCTGGCAGGGAAGCCGCGCTGTGGGACAAGTTCATGTCCCTCAAGGCACAGGAGGGCGGCATGCCGCTGTCCAGGCGGGATGCGGACACCCGCCAGAGCGCGTGAGTTCGGGCCCCCCTCAACCGCTGGACATCAGGTCGGCGAACTCATAGCAGCTCTTGCCGCGGCGCTTGGCCCGGTACATGGCGGCGTCGGCCCGCTCCAGCAAGGCCGCGGCATGGCTGCCGTGGTCCGGCAGCACGCTGATGCCGATGCTGGCGCCGATCTTGTAGAACTCGCCGTCGCACTCGATCGGCACCGACAGGGTCTCGATCAGCTTCTGGGCCATGACCGCAGCCGCCTCGACATTGGCCACGCACGACAGGACGATCACGAACTCGTCGCCGCCATAGCGCGCTGCCGTGTCCGAGGCGCGGATGCTGTGTCGCAGGCGGTGTCCCACCTCGCGCAGCACGTTGTCGCCCACGTCGTGGCCGGCGTTGTCGTTGATGGCCTTGAAACCGTCCAGGTCGACGAACAGCACCGCCATGCACTGCTCGCTGCGCGTGGCCACGGTGATGGCCTGCGCCAGCCGGTCGTGCAGCATGGTGCGGTTGGGCAACTCGGTGAGCGCGTCGTAGAGCGCCATGTAGCGCATCTGCTTTTCGGCGGCGCGGCGCACGCTGATGTCCACGGCCACGATGATCGCGCAGCGGTGGTCATCGATCTGGACCCGGTGCGCGATCAGGTAGTAGGGCGCGATGCGCCCACCCGCCAGCATCAGGTCGGCCTCGCAGGAGGCCTCGCCCTTCTCGAACACCTCGGCCAGCAGCGCGTTCATCGTGTCGCGGTCCCGGGTGGTCGCGAACACGCTCACCCTGCGCTGGTCGCCGTCCAGCAGCGCGAAGGTGCGCTTCGCGTTGGGGTTCGACATCACCACGCTGCCCTTCTCGTCCACCAGCACGAACAGCTCGGGAATCGCCCGCACCAGCGCCAGCGAGAAATCCCGCTCCCGCCTCAGCGCCTGTTCCGCGGCCTGGCGCACCAGTACCTCGTTCGACAAGGCCCGGTTCTTCTCGATCAGCTCGGCGGTGCGCGCTTGCACATGCCGCTCCAGGGTGGCCGCCAGGTCGGACAGCTCGCTGCGCCGCGTCACGACGCGCCCCGCGAGATCGTTGAAAGCATCGCGCAGCACGCACAGCTCGGCACTGCGGCTCGGCCCCAGGTCGACGTTGGGCGGCTGCTCGGCATGTGCCACGTCGAACGACCCGATCTGTTCGGTCAGCGCCTTCAAGGGGCGCGCCACGAGCCGGTGCGTGACCGCCACCATGATCAACCACAGGCCCAGGGTCTTGAGGACCGACGTCACCACCGTGAGCAGCAGGCCGTACTGGACCCGGCCCAGCACCACGCTCTGGTTCGAATACACCGTCATCTCGCCGATGGCCTCCTGGGCGCCTTCACGGTCGGTGTGCATGAGCTCGATGCGCCGCGACACGTCCAGCAGCGTGCCCGTCAGCACCCCATGCGTCTGGTCGATCTGCAGGTGTCCGGACTTGTCGCGGATGTGCACCGCCAGGATCAGCTTGCCGTCGACGAGACCGCGCGCGATGGACTGGACCAGCGGCCCCTGGTAGTTCCAGACCGCGTCCGCGATGCCCGGCTCGAAGGCCTGCACGGTGGCGTCGAGTTCGCTGAGTACCTGTTTGTAGGTCTCGCGGTAGTCCAACCCGATCTGCACCAGCGTGAGCAGGACCGCCAGCACGAAGTAGATGGAGAACACCTTCTTGACCAGCGCAGGCGCCAGCCGGCCGGTTCGGGAGTCGCTCACGGTGCGGTGCCTTTGGGGCCGCTGGAGGCGCTGCGCAGCTGGCGCAGCAGCTGGTCGTAGTAGAGGGCGCTCTCATCGTCCAGCCAGCTGCGGTACTGGGCATCCATCTCACGGCGCAGGTTCTTGTCGGCCAGCAGGTGGTTGATGGCAACGATGACGCGCCGCCCCATCTCCGACTTGGAGCAGGCCACGCTCACCGGCAGCAACCCGGACGACTCTGCCAGCGGGTAGATGGCGAAGTCCTGCATGTTCAGTTTCATCTCGCGCGCCGTGTACTTGAGCTCAATGGCGTAGCCGAGAACGGCATCGAATTCGTTCTGGTTGACCAGCTTGAGCAGCCGGCTCACGAACTGGTCTTTCGCGGAGATGGTGACGATGGCTTCGGGATGGCGCTTGATCACCTGATCGACTGGCTGGCCGTAGCTCCGCTCGGCCGACAGGCCCAGCTTGAAGTGGCCATCCGCCAGCAGCGAGGCCAGCACCACCTCTCCCTGGGCGTTGAGGAACGGCTTCACCGCCTCCGCCCGGTTGCGCAGCATCACCAGGGCATTCGGCAGCACGAGCCCGCGCTGGCTCGAGAAATACATCCACGCTTCACGCTCGGGCGTTTTCAGGAGCGACACGCTGCAGGCGTCATTGCGGGTCTTGATGTTTTCGAGCACCCGCGCCAGCGAGGCATCGACGATCTTGTGCTGGAACTCGGGCATGCCCTTGATCAGCTGGGCCATCGCCAGGTCATTGATGCCCTGCCCCGCCTCAGGCCCGCTCGTGATCGAGTAGGGTGGGAAATTGTTGACGTGCCAGTGCACGGTGTCCTGCGAGGACTGCGGCAACCCTTCCGCATGCGCAGCGCCAACCGCGGCGACAAGCAGCGGGGCGAGCGCGCCGCAGGCACGGCGGAGGTGGAGCAACAGCAGCAGCAAGGTGTTCATGGCAGCGGCGAGACCGGTGAGGCATGCGTGGTTGTTGGCGTCATCAGCTCGGTCTTGTCGGCGCCCTGGCTCAAAGATTGATGACGAATGTCCGACCCACCACCGCCATGGTCCATGCCTTGCCGGGATCGCCAGGAATTGAAATCAACAACAACATGCCGGATGAACCGTCTCGATCGACGCACACGCAGGACGGATTTTGTGTTGAAAATGCACCACTCCGGCCTTCGCCACTTGGAACGAGTGTTTCGAGTTGTTCCAAAACCGGGGCCCTGGGACTGGTTTGTCACCGGGCGTCTTGACAGGCCCATCGGGATGCCGCTTCCGCCCTGCAAAGTGAAGCCCACAAAGAAAAAGGCCGGCGAATGCCGGCCTTTTTCCATCTGGGTCTGAAGGCAGACCGCGACCGAGGTGTCAGTCAACCTCGCCGACCACCACCACGGTGACCTGGGCCACGACGTCGCCGTGCGGCGCCACCGTGACGCTGTGCTCACCCGTGGTCTTGATCGGACCATTGGGCATGCGGACCTGGGACTTCAGCACCTTGAAGTCGATGCGGTTGAGGGCTTCGGCAACGTCGGCGTTGGTGACCGAGCCGAACAGACGACCGTCCACGCCCGCCTTCTGGGTCAGGTGGATGGTGCGGCCGTTCATCTTCTCACCCAGCGCCTGGGCGGCAGCCAGCTTTTCGGCGGCGGCCTTTTCCAGCTCGGCGCGGCGGGCCTCGAATTCCTTGATCGCGGCTTCGGTCGCACGGCGTGCGGCGCGCGTCGGGATCAGGAAGTTGCGGGCGTAGCCGTCCTTGACCTTGACCACGTCACCGAGGTTGCCGAGGTTGGCGATTTTTTCCAGCAAGATGATTTGCATGATGTCGAGACTCCTCAGGTACGGTGCTGGTCGCTGTAGGGCAGCATGGCCAGGAAGCGCGCCCGCTTGATGCAGGTGGTGAGCTGGCGCTGGAAGATGGCGCGCGTGCCGGTCAGGCGGGCCGGCGTGATCTTGCCGTTCTCGGCGATGAAGTCACGCAGGGTGTCGACGTCCTTGTAGTCGATCTCGGTCACGCCGGTGACGGTGAAGCGGCAGAAGCGCTTGCGGCGGAACAGCAGCGATTGCGTGTTGCGCTTGGGCTTGCGGTCTTTGGAAAACTTGCCTTTTCCACGGGGAGGAGCCATTTTGAAATCCTTGCGAAGAGATAGGGGGTTCGGGCCAGGGCCCAGGGTTGGTTCGGTGGTTCGTCCGTCCGGTTCAGTCCAGTTCGGTCACGTGGAACACCACGCCCCTGCCATTGCGCTGCGGGCCCAGGAAACCCGCGAAGCCGTGAGATGAACCCATCTCCAGGCGACCCAATGACTGGGTGATGTCGCCGATGCCGCGAGCCTTGATCTCCAGGGCGATGCGCCGGACTTCGCCGTTGTGCATGAGTTGGGACTCGTGCTTCAGGCTCAGGTCCAGCACCGGCAAACCGGCCGGCGTGTAGCGCATGGCGCCGCGTTCGATCAGCTGGGCCGTCAGGACCAGGCGGTTCAGCGTCGGGGCGATCGTTCCTTCTTGTGACGTCAACTCAGGACACTCGTTCGAGCGAACAAAGGGACCGGAAGAAACCGGACTCAGGCCGCCGTGTCCTGCATGGCCTTGCGGGCGTCTTCCTTCTCGACCGACTTCATCATGACCGAGGGGGTGGTCTCGGCCTTGCTCTTGAGGACGGTGAGGTGACGCAGCACGGCGTCGTTGAAGCGGAAGCCGGTCTCGAGCTCGGCCAGGACTTCCTTGGTGCACTCGATGTTGATGCAGAGGTAGTGGGCCTTGGCAAGCTTCTGGATCTGGTAGGCCAGCTGGCGGCGGCCCCAGTCTTCCACCCGGTGCACCTTGCCGCCGGCAGCGGTGACGACACCCTTGTAACGCTCCAGCATGGCCGGAACCTGTTCGCTTTGATCCGGATGGATCAGCAGCACGATTTCGTAATGACGCATGGAATCTCCTTGTGATTTCCTATGGCGGGAAGCCACCCTGAAGCGTCAAACCCAGGTGTGGCAAGGTGGGTAAAGCCCGCGATTATAGCCACAGCCATGCCGCGGGAGAAGGAGAACGTCTCCCTCCCCCGCTGGGGAGGGCTGGGGTAGGGGCGCGGCAGTGGCAGACCTCTTGAGCAAGGAGAGCCCCAGTGACCCTTTGCACGAAGTGCGCCACCACTGCGCCAGCGCCCGGTGCCAGCAAATGCCATTTGAGAGACACTCCGCGCCAGCGCATGCCTGGCCGCCCATTCCAATGCCGTTAAAGACATTCCCCTCGTTCCGTCCTTCCGCCACCCTGTCCCTGTGCCTGCCTGCCCTGCTCTGGCTGGGCGGCTGCCAGCCTCCCGCCTCGACCGCCCCCGGACCCGCCGACCCTCCCACCGCTTCGGCTTCCGCACCGGCGCCTGCAGCGTCGGCCGCGCCCGCCTCCGCTGCCGCTTCCGCCGCCGTGCTCAAGGAGAAGGTGCTGCAAAAGAGTGATCAGTTGCTGGCCCTGCACCGCAAGATGGTGGTACTGATGAGTGGCGAGCGTTCGCTCAAGGCCGCCGAGCGCCGTGCCGTCACCGCGGTCGGCGAGACCATGTTCCATGAGTCCCTGGGCGAGACCGAGGCCCTGGCGGCCCTGCTTGCCAACCCCAGCGACCCGGCCACCATTGCCGCCGCGGAAGCCCTGCTGGACAAGATCGAATCCGAACCCAGCTGGTTCGACGCCGACCGGCTGGCCTTCAAGGACGTGCTCACCCGCATCGCCACGCAGTTTGGCCAGGCCCAGTCCCTGGCCGGCCTGAAGCTGGCCAAGCGGGCCAACGAGGACCTGGGCGTGCTGGCCGAGGTGGAGCAGGCCTACGACAAGGAACTCAAGGAGATCTTCGGCCGCTTCACCAAGCGCGGCATCGAACTCAAGCGCGAGAAGTGGGCCGACTACCTGGCCAAGCTGCGCACCCTCTATACCCGCGAGCAGATCCTCAAGGACTACGGCAGCATCGTCCCCTACACCGGCAGCCAGTCCGACGGCGCGGATGCCGACGCCCGCGAGGTGTTCGGCACCTCGCTGCCCCCGAAGACCGTGGTGCTGACCTTCGACGACGGCCCCCACCCGCGCTACACCGACGAGATCCTGGAGATCCTCAAGCGCTACGAGGCGCCGGCGATCTTCTTCCACCTGGGCCGCAACCTGGGCTCGGTGGACGGCGAAGGCCATGTCCAGCTGGGCGCGCAGTCCGCCGTGGCCAAGCGCGTGCGCGAGGCCGGCCACCTGCTGGCCAACCACAGCTTCAGCCACAGCGTGATGGCCAAGCTGGACGAGACCGGCGTGCACGACGAGGCCGCCCACACCGAGGCCCTGCTGGACGCCGTGGGACGCGAGCGCTCGGCGCTGTTCCGCTTTCCTTACGGCGCGCGCAACGCCACCGCCCTGAGCGCCGTCGAATCGCTGCAGCTGCGCTCGATGATGTGGAGCGTCGACTCCATGGACTGGGCCGACCCGGTCCCGAAGTCCATCGCCGAGCGCGTGCTTTCGGAGACCGACAAGGCCCAGCGTGGCGTGATCCTGTTCCACGACATCCAGGGCCGCACCGTGCAGGCGCTGCCGATCGTGCTCGACCAGTTGGTGGCCGACGGCTACCGCTTCGCCACCTGGCACGACGGCAAGTTCGTCGTCAATCCACCCCGCAAGGCGCTGTCCGAGGCGGCGCTGGTGCCCAGCGGTGACACGCTGTACCGCCGCAGCCACGCACTGGTCATCGGCATCGACAAGTACGCCCACTGGCCCGGTCTGCAGCATGCCGTGCGTGACGCCCAGGCCATCCGCGAGACCCTGGTCCAGCGCTTCGGCTTCGCCCCCGAGAACGTGACCACGCTGCTCGACGGCGAGGCCACCCGCGCCAACATCCTCAAGGCCCTGAACGACGGCCTGGCGGACCGCCAGAAGGTCAAGCCCGACGACCGCGTGATGGTGTTCTTCGCTGGCCACGGCAGCACCCGCAAGCTGCCGAGCGGACGTGACGTCGGCTACATCATCCCCGTCGAGGCCTCGCTCGACGACCTGCCAGGCGACGCCATCTCCATGCCTCAGCTGCAGGAGGCCAGCGAGTCGATCGTGGCCAAGCACGTGCTGTTCATGGTCGACGCCTGCTACTCCGGGCTGGGCCTGACACGTGGCGGCGGCGCCAGCGCGACCAAGAATTTCCTGAGCGACAACGCCCGCCGCCAGGGCCGGCAGATGCTCACCGCCGGTGGCGCCGACCAGCAGGTGGCCGACGACGGCCCGGCCGGGCACTCGGTGTTCACCTGGACCATCCTGCAGGCGCTGGCCGGCAAGGCCGACATGAACGGCGATGGCGTGATCACCGGCACCGAGCTGGCCTCCTACGTGGCACCGGCCGTCTCCAGCATCGCGCGCCAGACGCCGGCCTTCGGCAGCCTGCCCGGCTCGGAAGGGGGCGAGTTCGTGTTCGAGCTGCCGGCCGAGCGTGAAGCCCTGAGCACCGACAGCGCCCAGCTCGACAGCCAGGCCAGCGCGCTCAACAAGCGGCTGGACGCCGCCCTCGTGGCCAAGGCGCCGGCCGCCGACCCCGCCAAGGTGGGCGCATCGGCCCCGGCGGGCGGCGCCGCGCCGAAGGCGGTCCAGGTGGTGGTGAAGAACCTGGATGGCGTGGACACGCCGCTGACCACCCCGGCCGCCGCCGCCCTGCCGCCGCGCGTGGCGGCCCAGCGCGCCAACGACAAGGGCCTGGCGCTGTACCGCGAGCGCCGCTACGACGAGGCCGAGGCGGCCTTCACCGAGGCGCTGAAGCTGCAGCCCCGCTTCGCGCTGGCGGCCAACAACCTGGGCTACATCTACTTCAAGCGCGGGCAGCCGGTGGAGGCGGCGCGCTGGTTCGAGAAATCCATCGAGATGGACGGCGCGCGTGCCCTGGCCTACCTCAACCTGGGCGACGCCTACCTGCAGGCCAACGAGGATGCCAAGGCCCTGCGCGCCTACACCACCTTCGTCGGCCTGAACCCGCAGCACAGCCGCAGCGCCGCGCTGCAGGCCTGGATCAACGAACCGGACAAGTCGCGTCAGCGGCCGGTGATCCCGGGCGCCGCCGGGCAGTGAACGCCGTCGCCCGAGGCCGGGCTCGCGTCAGCGTGCCGACCCGTTCAGGGAGGCCACGCCGCGGTTGGCCAGCTGGTCCGCACGCTCGTTGCCAGGGTCACCCGCGTGGCCCTTCACCCAGCGCCATTGCACGTGGTGCAGGGTGCGCTGGGCGTCGAGCTGCTGCCACAGGTCGGCGTTCTTCACGGGCTTGTTGTCGGCGGTCTTCCAGCCGCGCCGCTTCCAGCCCTGGATCCACTCGGTGATGCCTTTGCGCACGTACTCGCTGTCGGTGTAGATGATCACGTCGCAGGTGCGCTTCAAACAGTCCAGGGCGCGGATCACCGCGGTGAGCTCCATGCGGTTGTTGGTGGTCTGCGCCTCGCCCCCGAACAGCTCCTTCTCGTGTCCGTCCCAGGCCAGCCAGGCCCCCCAGCCACCGGGGCCGGGGTTGCCCTTGCAGGCGCCATCGCTGTAGACGGTGACCACGGGACGGGAAGGAGACTGGGGGGCCGCTGCGGCGGTGGACGAGGTCATGGATGAGACAGCCTTATGTTCTTGTTCAATGAAACGAACTCACCGATCCCTCGAGGGATGGGAGGACGGCGCGACGGAAGCGGATGATGGGGCAGCCACGGCGGAACTCAGCGGGCGGGCCCGCGGCGGCGCTGGGCCACGACGGCGGCGGTCGGCTTGGGTGCCACGCGGGCGCGCTTGGCCAGGCCGACCAGGCGCATGCCGCGCACCCGCTTCACGGCCACCAGCAGGTAGACGGCGCCGAGCATGGGCCACCAGCGGTCGCCGGCGGCCTCGGTCCAGGCAAAGCGGGTCAGCCAAGGGTCGCGGTTGAAAGGGGGCCGGTAGCAGCCGAAGCAGCCCGACTCGACCTCCAGGTTGAGCAGGTGCAGCCAGTCGCGCAGCCGGCGCTGGCCGATCAGCCCCGACTGGCCCGGCAGGAACAGTGGCGAGGCCCCCAGCGCCAGGCGCTGGCGCCAGTGCCCGGTGCGCTGACGCAGCCCCCACAGGCTGGTGGGGTTGAAGCCCAGAATCACCACACGCCCTTCGGGCATGAGCACCCGCTCCACCTCGCGCAGGGCATGATGCGGGTTGCTTGACGACTCCAGGGTGTGGGGCAGCACCACCAGGTCCAGGCTGTGGCTGTCGAACGGCAGCGCATCGAAGTCGCACTGCAGGTCGAGGTTCGGGTGGGGCTCGTCGCTGGCCTGCCAGCGGTGGGGCATACGGTTGGCGCGCAGCCCCTGCAGCTCCGGCAGGCCCAGCTGCAGCGCATGAAAGCCGAACAGATCCGCCACCGCCGTGTCCACCTGGCGCTGCTCCCAGTCCAGGACGTACTGCCCCACCGGCGATTGCAGCCAGGGGCTCAAACCGAGGGTCTCTGCACCATTGCTCATGAATCTGATTGCTCTGCCTGCCTTTACCGACAACTACATCTGGATGTTGCACGACGGTCTGCAAGCCGTGGTGGTGGACCCGGGTGACAGCGCGCCGGTCCGACACGCCCTGGCAACGCTGAATCTCAAACTGTCAGGGATTCTAGTGACCCACCGCCACCATGACCATGTCGACGGTCTGCAGGGGCTTCACGACCTGCTGGAAGGCCAGGTGTACGGCCCGGCCACCGAGGCCATCCCCGGCCCGCGCGAGCCGGTGGTCGAGGGCCAGTCGGTGACGATCGGCCCCTGGCGCTTCCAGGTCATGCTGGTCCCTGGCCACACCGCCGGCCATGTGGCCTACCTGCACGCCGATCCCTCCCTGCCGCTGGTGTTCTGCGGCGACACGTTGTTCTCGGGTGGTTGCGGCCGCCTGTACGACGGCACCCACGCGCAGCTCCACCACTCCCTGCAACGGCTGGCCCGCCTGCCACCCGAGACGCAGGTCTGCTGCACCCACGAATACACCCTGTCGAACATGAAATTTGCACGGGTTGTCGAGCCCGGGAACCGGCGCGCGGCCGAGTATGCCCACTGGTGTGAGGTACAAAGGCAGGCCGGACGGCCCACCTTGCCCAGTTCCATCGAACTGGAGTGTGAAATCAACCCTTTTTTGCGCTGTAATCAGCCCGGCGTCGTGCAGGCTGCACAAAGACGTGCAGGCCGGCCGCTTGGCGATGGCCCCGGTGGTGAGCTCGCAGTTTTCACCGTCCTCAGACAATGGAAAAACGAGTTTCAATGATGATGAAGATGACGTTCTTCGGGATGGACTGTTGGCGCCGGACGGCGCACCGGCTGCGAGGCCTGCGGCCTGCGCGCGGCCACCGTGCCCTGGCCACGCTGGCCCTGGCCGGCCTCGTCGGCGCCTGCTCCACCACGCCACCGCCCTCCCCGCCCGCCGTCACCGCCCCGCCCGTGCAGGCCAACGCCTCCCCCGCACCGCTGAGCACCACCCCCGGCCGCGCGCCGCGCCCCACCGAGGGTCTGACCCTGAATGAACCCATGCAGCCCACCGACCCCTTGCGGCCCGGTGTCAATGTGCAGGCCGAGGCCGAGCCGCGGGCCGACCTGTGGAGCCGGGTGCGCCGTGGCTTTGCCATGCCGGACCTGGACAACGACCTGGTCCGCAACCGCGAGCAGTGGTATGCCGCCCGCCCCGACTACGTGGACCGCATGACGCTGCGCGGCAGCCGCTACCTGTTCCACATCGTTGAAGAGGTGGAACGCCGCAACATGCCCACCGAGCTGGCCCTGCTGCCCTTCATCGAGAGCGCCTACAACCCGGAGGCACTGTCCTCGGCCAAGGCCTCGGGCATGTGGCAGTTCATGCCAGCCACCGGCAAGGACTACGACCTCAAGCAGAACATCTTCCGCGACGACCGGCGCGACGTGCTGGCCTCGACCCGCGCGGCGCTGGACTACCTGCAGCGGCTCTACGGCATGTTCAACGACTGGCACCTGGCGCTGGCCGCCTACAACTGGGGAGAAGGCAGCGTGCAGCGGGCCATCAACCGCAACCGTGCCGCCGGCCTGCCCACCGACTACGTCAGCCTGCGCATGCCCAGTGAGACCCAGTACTACGTGCCCAAGCTGCAGGCCGTCAAGAACATCATCGCCAACCCGCAGGCTTTCGGGCTGCGCCTGCCCGAGTTGGAGAACCACCCCTATTTCCTGAGCGTCCCCCTCGACCGGGACATGGACATCGAGGTGGCGGCGCGCCTGGCGCAGATGCCGCTGGACGAGTTCAAGGCACTCAACCCGCAGATGAACAAGCCGGTCATCCTGGCGGCCGTCACGCCGCAGATCCTGCTGCCCTATGACAACGCCAACCTGTTCGCCCAGAACGCCTCCAGGCACCGTGGCGCCACGGCCAGCTGGACCGCCTGGGTCGCGCCCAGCACCATCCGCCCCGCCGACGCGGCGCGGCAATGGGGCATCAGCGAGAACTCGCTGCGCGAGATCAACCGCATCCCGCCGCACATGGTGATCAAGGCGGGCTCCACCCTGCTGGTGCCCCGGCACCCGCACAGCCCGACGGACGTCGCCGAGCACATCGCCGACAACGCCGTGATCGAGCTGGCCCCCGAGACGCCTCCCGGCCGACGCGTGATGGTGCACACCAAGCCCCGCGAGACGATGGCCAGCCTCGCCCAGCGCTACCACGTCAGCTCCCACCAGGTGGCCGAGTGGAACAACCTCAACCAGACCAGTGCCCTGAAGGCCGGTCAGGTGCTGGTGATCTACCTGCCGCGTGCCGCGGCGACGGTCGCCCGCGCGCCCCGTGCGACCCACCGTGTGGCCACCACCGCGCGGCCCGCCACCAGCTCACGGCGCACCACCACCACCGCCCGTGCACACACACCCACTCCGGTGACGCGGCAGGCGCGCAGCGGCTCGCGGGTTCGGCTGGCGAGCAGTTCACGCTGAGCGGTCTGCAACCCGCCCGGCGTTGCCTCGACAGGTAGGGCACCAGAACCTGGTTGACATCCTCCCCACCTAAAGGCAGGGGATTCCTACGGCGCCCATCGCAGGTGTGGAGCCTGAACGAGTCGCTTCGGTGGGTTCCTGCTTCGCAGAGTGGCGATTTCACCATGGCGTTGCGGCGCCTCCTGGCGCAAACCTGGGGACGCGAACACATCGACTTCCTGGTGAACAACGCCGGCATGGGCGCCCACGCCAGCTTTGCCGAGACCACCGAGGCACAGTTCGACGCGCTGATGAACGTGCACCTGAAGGGCACCTTCTTCCTCACCCAAGCCCTGCTGCCGCTGATCAAGGATGGTGGCCGCATCCTCAACATCTCATCCGGCCTGGCCCGCTTCTCCCTGCCGGGCTATGCCGCGTATGCGGCGATGAAAGGCGGGGTCGAGGTGCTCACGCGCTACCTTGCACTGGAGCTGGGCCCGCGCCGCATTGCCGTCAACACCCTGGCCCCCGGTGCCATCGAGACCGACTTCGGCGGCGGTGCGGTGCGCGACAACGCGCAGCTCAACGGCATGATCGCCGCGCAGACGGCCCTGGGCCGCGTCGGCCTGCCGGACGACATCGGCGGCGTCATCGCCGCGCTGCTAACCCCGGGTACCCAGTGGGTGAACGGGCAGCGGCTCGAGGTGTCGGGCGGCATCCACCCAGGCCCCACCACGTCCCCGTCCCTCAGCGCCGTTCCGCGAGGGCGTGGGCGATGGTGCTCAGGTCCACGTACTCCAGCTCACTGCCTGCCGGCACACCGCGCGCCAGCCGCGTCACGGTCAGGCCGCGGGCTCTGAGGGCCTGGCCCACTGCATGGGCGGTGACCTCCCCCTCGGCCGTGAAATTGGTGGCCAGGATGACCTCCTGGACCACGCCGTCGGCCGCGCGCTCCATCAGCTGGGCCCAGCCGATGTCCTGCGGCCCGATGCCGTCCAGCGGGCTCAGTCGCCCCATCAGGACGAAGTACAGCCCCTGGTAGCTGCCGCTGCGCTCGAGCGTCGCCTGGTCGGCGGGTGTCTCGACCACGCACAGCAGCCGCGCATCGCGTGCCGGGTCCTCGCACACGGCGCATACCTCCCGCTCGGTGAAAGTGTGGCAGCGCGTGCAGTGCCGCACCTGCGTCACTGCCGCGGACAGGGCTTGCGCCAGGTGGTCGGCCCCCTCGCGGTCGTGCTGCAGCAGATGGAAGGCCATGCGCTGGGCCGACTTCACCCCCACGCCGGGCAAGCGCCTGAGCGCCTCGATCAGGCCGGTCAGCGCGGACTCTGCGGGGACCGCCATGGCAGACCGGGCTTCAGAAGGGGAACTTCATGCCCGGCGGCAGGGGCATGCCCGCGGTCACCTTGCTCATCTTTTCCTGGCTCAGGGCCTCGGCGCGACGCACACCGTCATTGAAGGCGGCGGCCACCAGGTCCTCGAGCATTTCCTTGTCGTCGGCCAGCAGGCTGGGATCGATGACGATGCGCTTGACGTCGTGCTTGCAGGTCATGGTTACCTTGACCAGACCGGCGCCGGACTGGCCTTCCACCTCGATGGTGGCCAGCTCGTCCTGCACGCGCTTGAGGTTGTCCTGCATGGCCTGGGCCTGTTTCATCAGGCCGGCAAGTTGGGCTTTCATCATTGTTGAGTTTCTCCGGAAGAAAGGGTACAGGGCTGGATCGACCCCGGGACGATGCGTGCCGTGGCGTACTGCGCCAGCATGGAACGCACCCAGGGGTCTTCCAGGATGATTTTTTCGGCCTGCTGCTGGCGTCGCGCGCGTTCAGCCGCGTTGCGCCGGGCCGGGGTGTCGTGGGCGGCGCCGCCTTCCACTTGCAGCACCACCGTGGTCTTGAAGTAGGCCGCGAGCGCGGCCTGCAGCTTGTCGCAGTTCGCCGGGGAGCGCAGCATCTCGCGTTCCACGCGCAGCTTCCAGCGGCTGGGGGAACCCGCCTCATCCACCGCGATGCACTCCGCGTTCCAGGCAAGCTCACGCACCAGCGCACTGATCTGCCCCGCCTGCACCAGCGCCTCCACCACAGCGGCCCAGCGGTCGCCTTGGGGCGTGGTCACGAGGTCCACCGTGGGCGTCGAGGCCTCGGCCGGGAATGGCACACCCCCGACGGGTCGGGGCGATACCGCAGGTGGCTCCACCCGGCCCTCCTCGCGCGGCGCGGCCCGACGCGGTGCCGCGTCTTCATCCTCGGGAGGCGGTGCGTCGAGCCAAGGGGGGATGTCATCCGACGGCGCCGGGCGGGTTGCCCGCACGGAGGGCACCGCAGCCGCCGCAGGAGCGGGCCGCCCGGCTGGCACGGGCACGGCCACCGAACGCGCCTGCGGCATGCGCACGGCCGCCGCACTGGCGGGACCGGCGGGCCGCGCCGGCGCGGCAACCGGCGGCGCAGAAGAGGAAGCCACCGCCGGTTCCTCGGCCGGCACACGGCCTGCCTCGGTCACCCGACCCGGACCGCCCGAGCGGAAGGACAGCATCCGTAGCATCGTCATCAGCAGGGCGCTGTACTCATCCGGCGCCAGATGCAACTCGGCGCGCCCATGCAGGCTCATGCTGTAGAACAACTGCAGTTCGTCGGGAGCGAACAGCCCCACCAGCCGCTTCACCGCGTCCAGCGCGGCGGGGTCGTCGGCCATGTCCTCGGCCAGGGCCTGCGGCGCCGCGCCGTACACGGCCACCTGCTGGCACAACTCGGCCAGTTCCTCCAAGGTGCCGGCCGGCGGCACCCCCTGCTCGCGCAAGGCATGGCAACGTGCCACCAGGGCAGCACCGTCGCGCGCCGCCACCGCCTCGAGCAAGCCCAGGCAATGGCTGCGGTCCACGGCCCCCAGCATCTGCCGCACGCCCTCCTCCGTGAGCCCGCCCGCACCGAAGGCAATGGCCTGGTCGGTCAGCGACAGGGCATCGCGCATCGACCCCCGCGCCGCGCGCGACAGCAGCCGCAACGCCCCAGGCTCGGCGGCGATCTGCTCATCGGACAGCACTTGCGCCAGGTGCGACTGCACCGTGGCCGGTGCCATCGGGCGCAGGTTGAACTGCAGGCAGCGCGACAGCACGGTGGGCGGCACCTTCTGCGGATCGGTGGTGGCCAGCACGAACTTGAGGTAGTCGGGCGGCTCCTCGAGCGTCTTGAGCATCGCGTTGAAGGCCGTGTTCGAGAGCATGTGGACTTCGTCGATCATGTAGACCTTGAAGCGTCCCGTCACCGGCTTGTAGACCGACTGGTCGAGCAGTTGCGAGATTTCTTCCACGCCCCGGTTGGAGGCGGCGTCCAGCTCGACGTAGTCGACGAAGCGGCCCGCATCGATGTCCAGGCAGGCGCTGCAAGCCCCGCAGGGCGTGGCGGTGATGCCCCCCTGCCCGTCGGCGCCGGTGCAGTTCAGGCTCTTCGCCAGGATGCGTGATACCGTCGTCTTGCCCACGCCCCGTGTGCCGGTGAACAGGTAGGCGTGGTGCAGGCGCTGCTGCGTCAGGGCATTCGCCAGCGCCTGAACGACGTGCGACTGCCCCACCAGCGCCTCAAAGTTGCGGGGACGGTATTTTCGAGCCAGAACCAGGTAACTCATCGACGCATTCTATTTCCATGGCATGCACGACAGGACGAAACGTCCGTCCAGCCGATGCCTGCCGGCCTGCGGGATAATCGCGCGCCGCCCAGGCCCGGCCCGCGGCGGGGCGCGACATTCCGCGCGTCCTCCATTCTTCCAAGCTCCGAATCCATGAAGCCAGCCTCCCCTCTCAGCTACGAGCAAGCCGGGGTCAACTACGACCTCATCGACCCCCTGAAAATCGCCGCGCAACGCGCCGCCGCGGCCACCGGGTCGCACCTGGCCGCCCACGGCTTCAAGGAAGTGGCCGCCTCGCGCGGCGAGTCCGCCTACGTCGTGGACGTCGGCCCCTTCTACCTGGCCAGCATCGTGGAATGCCTGGGCTCCAAGGCCCTGGTGGCCGACGAGATGCACCGCCTGACCGGCCGCAGCTACTACGACAGCATCGCCCAGGACACCATCGCCATGGCGATCAACGACCTCATCACCGTCGGCGCCACGCCGCTGGTGGTGCAGGCCTACTGGGCCGCAGGTGGCTCGGAGTGGTTTGCCGACGCCCAGCGCGCCCAGGCGCTGGTCGAGGGCTGGAAACGGGCCTGCGACACCTGCCAGGTCGCCTGGGGCGGTGGAGAAACGCCCGCGCTGGCCGGCATCGTGGCGGACGGACGCATCGACCTCGCGGCAAGCTGCACCGGCATCATCCAACCCAAGGAACGCCTGTCGGTGGGCGACCGCCTGGCCCCGGGCGATGCCATCGTGCTGCTGGCCTCCAGCGGCATCCATGCCAACGGCCTGAGCCTGGCGCGCAAGCTGGTCGAGCGGCTGCCCCAGGGCTACCTGACCCCGGTCACCGACGGCGGCCCGAGCTACGGCGAGGCCCTGCTGGCCCCGACCGTGCTGTATTCCCCCGTCACCGAAGCCCTCTACCGGGCCGGCATCACGCCGCGCTACTGCGCCAACATCACCGGCCATGGCTGGCGCAAGCTGCTGCGCCATCCTGCCACGCTGACCTACCGCATCCACACCGTGCCCGAGGTCACGCCGGTGCTGAAGTTCATCCAGACCCACGCCGGGCAGGATGACCGCGAGGCCTACAGCACGCTCAACATGGGCGCCGGCTTCGCCCTGTTCGTGCGGGCTGACGAGGCCGAGCGCACCGTGGCGGTGGCCGAGGCGCAGGGCGTGCGCGCCTGGGTCGCCGGACAGGTCGAGGCGGGTCCCAAGCAGCTCTGCATCGACCCGCTCAACCTGGTCTTCGGAGACGATGCCCTGCAACTTCGCTGAGGCTCTGTGCGGGGAGGCCTGCGGCATCCCCTACAATCGTGCTTGACGGGCCTCCCCGCATGGAAGCACGGCCAACCGGGTCAGGTCGGGAACGAAGCAGCCCTAACTGTTGCAACCAGTGCCGGGATCAGGCTCGTCAACCTTCATCTACTCCCTGCTCACTTCGCCTGTCCCTCAGGTGGACTGCATGAACGCCAGCACCGCCTGGTTGCGCAGGGTGCGCAGCAGAGACAACTCCTTCTCGTTCAACACCAGCTCCCCCGCCTTGGCCATGTCCGCGTAGATCAACGCGAATGACACGCCCTTGTTCTGCATGGGCAGCAGCAGGAAGCTGGGAGCCCGCACCGACTTCGTGTACCACGCCGGCAGGCTGCGCGAGATGTTCTCGGTGTTGGTGTCGGAGATCAGCGTGTCCGTGCCCTTGGCGCAGACAGCAAAGAACAGGTCGCGCCCCGCCTTCAGCGGCACCTTGAACGTCTTGGCGACCGTCTCGGCATCCTCACCCAGGCCGAAGCGGCCGGTGAGCATGTCGAGCTTGGCGTCACGCAGGCAGAAGATCACGCGCCGGAACTTCAGGGCCCGGAACATCGTCTCCAGGATCATCCGAAGGATCTCGTTGAGCTTGAAGTCCTCGACCATGCTGTTGGTGATGTCCTGGATGCCCGCCAGCAGCATGTCCACCGCGGAAGCGGCGGCCGGCGCCGCCGCTGCGTCATCCTGATCGGAGGGCGGCATCGTGAGGATCTCGGTCGCCGCGTCGGCCGTGCCGGTGAACGTCAGCGTGGCCGGGCCCGGCATCGCCTCGCTGTCTTCAGGCGGCAGCGCCAGCCAGCGGCCGGCGGGCGAATCCGGCGCCACGTGCAAGTTCATCGCATGCACCATCTGGAGCAGTTTCTGACGCGCCTGCGCACTGGCCGAGTGGATCTCCGCCGCGTTCATCCCCAGCACCTTGCCGTAGCGCTGCGCCAGGGCGTGCAGCCGCTTGGGCAGTTGCGCGACGCTTGCATGGCGCAACAGGTCCGCCATCTCGCTGCCCACCACCACGGACCAGTACATGCGCTCCTCGACAGGCGAAGGTTGCCGCAAAGGCGGCAGCCCCTGTGGCTTCTTCATGCACTGCTGCAGCACGTTCGGCAGGCCCCAGCTCTTGGCCACGCCCAGGCCCAGGGCCTCGTAGCTCAGGCCCAGCACGCCCACGGTCACGGCGGCCTCGCTCTGGGGATGTTCGCTGGTCGCCAGGATGTTGCGCACCTGCTGCGCCTCTTCGGGAAAGTAGTACGCCGTCAGGAGGCGGCCGAGGTTGTGGAACATGCCCCCGATGAACGCCTCTTCGGTGTGCCGGGGCGAAGGCGCCAGCGCGCTGGCCATCGAGCCCGCCATGAGCGCGCCGAGAAACTCCTCCAGCAGGTGATTGGCATGCGCCTTGTCGTGCATGTGGTCGAGCAGCACCAGGCTCAGAGCGAGGTTGCGGATGCCCGAGAAACCCACCAGCGCCACCGCCCTCGACACCGTACTGATGCCACCCCCCCCGGCATGCGTGAAGTGCACCGTGTTGACCATGCGCAGCAGCTTGTTGGTCAGCGCAACGTCCTTCAGGATCTCGTTGGTCAGGCTGGACAGGCTCTCGTTTTCCGAGTCCACCACGCGCTGGATGCGCGCCACCGAATCGGACAGGGCCGGGAAATCCGACTTGTGCCGCAACCGGCGCAGCAGGAAAGCCAGGGTGCCGGACAGGCCGTCCGAGGCCAGCGCGACCTGGGTCCCTGACTTGGCCCACTGCCGCAGCGCCTCGCGGAACTCGGCCGCGTCGGCATAGCGCACCGACGGGTCGCGCGCCAGCGAGCGCATCAAGATGGCGCGCAGGCCTTCGTCGACGTCCACCCCCAGGTTGGCCGGCAGCACCATGTCCTCATTGGCCACGCGCTGCACCGCCCGGTAGGGGTCGGTCTCCGCCAGCAGGCGCCGCCCGCTCAAGACCTCCGCCATCACGACGCCGGCGGCGAACACGTCCATGCCGGGTACAGGCGGCAGACCGCGCGCCGCCTCGGGCGACATGTACCCCGGGGTGCCGATCACATCCCCCGCGCTGGGCAACTGCGTCTCATCCTTGATGCGTGCAGCGATCCCGAAGTCCATCACCCGGGCCCGGCCGGTCCCGTCCACCAGCACGTTCGATGGCTTCAGGTCGCGGTGCACCACCCCCGCCTCATGGGCCGCGGCCAGAGCGTCCAGGATGCCCAGCATCAAAGCCACCGCCTCGTGCGCGGGCAGCGTGCCGCGCGCGGCCAGATGCTCGGTAAGCGTGCGGCCGGGCACATACTCGAACACCAGGTAGGGCTGGTTCTGTGCATGGATGTCCGCCTCGAACACCTGCACGATGTTCGGATGGCTCAGACGACTGACATGCCGCGCCTCGACCAGCCACTGGTCCACCCCGCCGGGATTGTCGAAGGCGGCCGGTCGCATCAGCTTGATGGCCACCGCACGCTCCAGCCGCGGATCGTGCGCCAGCCAGACGGTGGACTGTGCCCCTTCCCCGAGCAGACGGCTCAACTGGAATCGCCCGACTCGGCTGGGGGATGCGTTGGCCGCGGCTTCCGAGCGAGAAGTAGATTTCATTCCGGTGCGTCACCAGGTGTGCGGGCCGCCTTCGCCCTCAAGCGTTCTCTGAGCGTCCCCCCCACCGCGGCTGGGGCGGGCTCCGCCACACTCTCGCCGGTGGGCGCCGTGACACTCACCACAGACGCCGTCCCACGCCACAGCACACGCCCCTGCCGCAGCAGGTCACGCGAGGACTTCAGCGCCTCCTGCAATCCGCGCGCATCGACGGACAACACCCGTGCGTAGCGCTGCGCCACAGCGGCCAGTGCCGCGCCCCAGCGGGTCGAGGGCAGCAGGGTGACAGCATCGACCACCTCGTTGGCCGCGCTGGCCGCGACCCGCAGCCAGTCGATGTCGCTGTCCGGTTGACGCACCGGACGCCCCATGGGCAGCCGGTGCATCATGTGCAGGACGTCCTCGCCCAGGCCCCAGTGCTTGGCCACGCTGGTCCCTAGCGTCTCGATGTCCATGCCCAGCACGCCGAACGATGCCGCGACCTCTCCCAGGCCCGCTTGCTCGGGACCGCCCTCCTTCACGGGCGGCGCGGGCCGCATGAGATGGCGAATCTGTTCGGCCTCCTCCGCGAAGTGGTACTGCACCAGCAGGCGGCCGAGGTTCTGCATGAGCGTCACCAGATACACCATCTCAGGGTCATAGCCCGCGGGGGCAAGCGCCTGGGCCACGCCGCCGGCGAGCCGCACCCGCTCCATCGCCTGCAGCAGCGCCGCCGCCCCCACTTCCGTCAGTGGCCCGGGCCACTGGCGCAGCGCCATGCCGCAGCGGCGCACTCCCTCCATCCCCATCAGTGCCACTGCGCGGCGGACCGTGATGACGGGCACTGCACCGGACTGGGAGGACTGCACCTGGGCCGAGTTGACCTGGCGCAGCATCTCCAGGGTCAACCCCATGTCCTCCAGGATCTGCTCGGCGATCTCGTCGTTGCGCTGTGCATCCCAGCGCAGCGACTGGGCCGCATTGCGCGGCGCCCCCGGCCGCGCCGGCAGGTGCCCGACCGTGTTGAGCCTGTCCATCAGCACCGCCAGGGGCCCGCCGCGCCCCTGTGTCTCACTGTCCAGCCAACCTTCCAGTGCACGCAGCAGCGTGCGCGCGCTCAGGTAACGCTGACGCACCTGGACCGAGACGGCCCGGTTGGCGATGGCCCTCAGCGCCTCGGCCACCGGCTGGGGCGTGCTGCGCGGCAGCCGCATTACCTCGGTGCCCAGCGGGGGCAGCAGGCGCATCACCGCGCTCAGGTCCTTCTGCGACAGGGGCATCTCGCCGCTCAGCAGGCGATGCAGCAACAGGCCAACCGCCAGCACGTCCTGCACCGCCAGCGAACGCTGGGCCTGCAGGCCGCGGGTGTCGGTGAGGCTGCGGGCTTCAACCTCCTCCAGCAGGCCGGCCGCATCCGACACCGCACCCAGGCCCATCAACCGCACCGTGCCCTGCTCGCTGATCAGCACGCTGTAGCCTTCCACATCGATGTGCGCCACGCCCGCCTCGTGGGCGAACGCCAAGCCTTGCAGGACCTGGCACAGCCAGCCCACAGCCTCCGTCGCGGACGGCAGAGGATGCGAGGACAGCCATTCATCCAGCGTCTGGCCCAAGGCCCGGTCCACGGCCACGAAGGGCCAGTTGCCCTCGACCCCCACCTCCACGACATGTGCCAGATGAGGATGCGACAACCGCGCGGCGCCCTTGGCGCGCTGCTGCCACTGCGCCACGGCATCGGCATCGGCCGGCTGTGTCCGCGGCATGGTGAGCATGACCTCCTGCCCCAGGCGCGGGTCCATCGCCAGCCACGCCATGCTGTGCTCGCTGCGGCCCAGCAACTGCAGCAGCCGGAACCGGCCCAGGGGCCGCCCCGTGTCGCGTGCAGCACCGCTGTCGGGTGCAGAGGAAGGCAAAGGAGTGACCGCCATGTGTGTCGGACCACAAACAAGTTGTCCTGATTGGACGACGGGATCCTCCTCGGCGATGCCCCGATCAGCCGGGGCATTGGTGGTCATTTGCCCGTGCCAGCCGCCCTGCCCCGGGTCAGCCGCGCGGGTGGTGGGCGGCGTGCAGTGACTTCAGGCGTTCCCGGGCGACATGGGTATAGATGGTCGTGCTGGAAATGTCGGCGTGCCCCAGCAGGAGCTGCACGGCCCGCAGGTCCGCGCCATGGTTCAGCAGGTGGGTGGCAAACGCATGCCGCAGGGTGTGGGGGGAAAGAGGTGCCGTCACGCCCGCGCGCAGCGCATAAGCCTTGATGAGCCGCCAGAACATCTGCCGGCTCATCGCCCCCCCGTGGCTGGCCACGAACAGGGCATCGCTGGTGCGCGGCCCCAGGATCACACCGCGGGCCTCCTTCAGGTAGCGCACCAGCCAGGCGTGTGCCTCTTCACCGAATGGCACCAGCCGCTCCTTGGCGCCCTTGCCGGTGACCCGCAACGCCCCCTCACCAAGGCCCACATGCACGGTCTTCAGGCTGATCAGCTCGGTCACGCGCAGGCCGCTCGCATACATCAGCTCCAGCATGGTGCGGTCGCGCAGGCCGAGGGGGGTGTCCACGGCCGGTGCATTCAACAGGGCCTCCACCTGGGACTCGTTCAAGGTGCGCGGCACGCGCACCGCCTGCCGGGCTGCACTCAGCGTCAGGGTGGGGTCACTCTGGACCAGACGCTCGCGCAGGGCCCAGCGGAAGTAGCGCTTGAAGACACTGAGGCGCCGATTGGCACTGCTGGCCTTGCTCTGCGCATGGCGCACGAAGGCGTATTCACTCAGCAGGGCCGGACTTGCCTCATTCAAGGGCAGCGCCTGCACGCGCTGCAGCCATTGCGCCAGCAGGGTGAGGTCACGGCGGTAGGCCGCCAGGGTGTTGGCTGACAGGCCTTCCTCGATCCACAAGGACTGGACGAAGCGCTCCAGGCTGGCTTGGCTGTCGGTGGACAGAAGGGTGTGGGAATCGGTGTCCATGGGATGGTCTCGCAAGGTCAAGTACCCGCCGGCCCTTCACGCGACGGTCTTCAGGCACGGCATGCCGGAAAAGTTAGGCCGGAAAAACCTTCCACCTTACTTTGGTTTATTTCCTCCGGCCGTGATTGTCACCAACTCCAAGGTGCTTGCCCAGAAGCACCTAGCAGCGCGCGACATGGAGGACAAATTGATCCGAGTAGAAAGCCTGCGCTGAAATACTGTGAAATTCATTGTGTTGTGCAGGTCTAGGCGTTAGGCTAACGCCCCTTCGCTGAGTACGGTGGCGAAGTGAGGAGGGCCGTGCTGTACTTGGGAAGAAGCGTCCTTTGGAGTGAGCTCTCCAAAATGCTGCGCTGCAGCAAAATTCGCTTGAATTGTCACTGAAGCCACCTATACTCTTGCGTTATGGTGCAGCGCAACAAAAGCTGTGTCAGATCGACCAACCACCAACTCAGGAGATTCCCCCATGTTGACCGCTGAACAAATCGTGGCCGCCCACAAAGCCAATCTCGAGACCCTCTTCGGCCTGACCAACAAAGCTTTTGAAGGCGTTGAAAAGCTGGTCGAGCTGAACCTGCAAGTGGCCAAGGCTGCGGTCAATGAAACCGCCGAGGCCACCCGTGCCGCCCTGGCCGTCAAGGATGCCCAGGAATTCCTGTCCCTGCAAACCGGCCTGCTCCAGCCGGCCGCCGAAAAGGCTGCCGCTTACAGCCGTCACCTGTATGACATCGCCGCCTCGACCAACGCCAGCATCACCAAGGTTGTCGAGGAAACCGCTGCCGACTCCCAGCGCAAGGTCATGGCCGTGATCGACACCGCCGTGAAGAACGCGCCCGCCGGCACCGAAAACGCCGTCGCCCTGGTGCGCTCCGCCGTGGCTGCCGCCAACAACGCCTACGAAAGCGTCCACAAGGCCGCCAAGCAAGCCTCCGACGTCGCCGAAGCCAACTTCCAAGCCCTGACCGCCACCGCCGTCAAGGCCGCCGGCCAAACGGTGACCAGCAAGAGCAAGCGCGCCTGATCAGGGTCCTGCCGCAAGCAGTCTGCCATTTTGATTCGAAAGCCCGGTGCCTGCACCGGGCTTTTTTTCGTTCCACCCTGACCCAGACAGCGGGCCGGTTCGGCTGCATTGACGTTCCACCATATTTCAACGAAGCATATTCACACAACAAATAAGTCCTTCCTTGGGATAAGAACACTCCCCTACAGTTCGACTCCAGGGTCCTCTCACGGCATCAGCATGTACGCTTATTCAGAATTCGACCAACAGTTCATCCGCCAGCGCGCCGCCCAATTCCGCGATCAGTTGCAACGCAATCTCGCCGGAGAACTGGGTGAAGACGAGTTCCGCCCGCTGCGTCTGCAAAACGGCTGGTACATCCAGCGCCACGCGCCCATGCTGCGCGTGGCGGTTCCCTATGGGGAGCTGAGTTCACGCCAATTGCGCGCCCTGGCCCGCATCGCCCAGGAATTCGACCGCGGCTACGCCCACTTCACCACCCGCCAGAACGTCCAGTACAACTGGATCCCCCTGGTGCGCAGCGCCGATGTGATGGACGCGTTGGCGGACGTCCAGATGCACGGCATCCAGACCAGCGGCAACTGCATCCGCAACATCACCAGCGACTGCTTCGCCGGCGTGGCGGCAGACGAGATCGTCGATCCGCGGCCCTACTGCGAGATCTTGCGCCAGTGGAGCACCCTGCATCCAGAGTTCGCCTTCCTGCCGCGCAAGTTCAAGATCGCCGTGAGCGGGGCACGCGAGGATCGCGCCGCCATCGGCTGGCACGACATCGGCTTGCAGCTCCTGAAGAACGAGGCCGGCCAGGTCGGCTTCAAGGTGCTGGTCGGCGGCGGCATGGGCCGCACGCCGCTGATTGGCACCGTGGTGCGCGAATTCCTGCCCTGGGAGCAGATCCTCGTTTTCATCGAGGCCGTGGTTCGCGTCTACAACCGGTTTGGCCGACGCGACAACATGTACAAGGCGCGCATCAAGATCCTGGTGAAGGCCGAGGGCCAGCGCTTCATCGACGAGGTGGAGCAGGAGTTCTGCCAGATCCTCGAGAAGGACCTCGACGGCTCGGCCCACCTGATCACTCAGGCCGAGCTCGATCGCGTCAAGGCGCACTTCAAGCTGCCCGCCGCCGTGGCAAGCGACACCACCGCACCGGACGCGGTCCCGATGCCGGCCGACGCGCCCCGGACCTACACCCGCTGGCTGGAACGCAACGTCCATGCGCACCAGCGGCCCGGCTACCGCGCCGTCACGCTGTCGCTCAAGCGCTCCGGCCAGGCCCCCGGCGATGCCACCGACGTCCAGATGCGGGCTGCGGCCGATCTGGCCGACCGCTTCAGCCAGGGTGAGCTGCGCGTTTCCCACGACCAGAACCTGGTCCTGCCCTGGGTGCGCGCCAGTGACCTCCACGCCTTGTGGCAGGCTGCACGCGACGCCAGCTTCGCCACCCCCAACATCGGCCACCTGACCGACATGATCGCCTGCCCGGGCGGTGATTTCTGCTCGCTGGCCAACGCCCGCTCCATCCCGATCGCGCAGGCCATCACCGAGCGCTTCGACGACCTCGATGAACTGCACGACATTGGCGACATCGACCTGCACATCAGCGGCTGCATCAATTCCTGCGGCCACCACCACAGCGGGCACATCGGCATCCTGGGCGTCGACAAGGACGGCGCCGAGTGGTACCAGATCACGCTGGCTGGCTCGGACGGGTCGACCCAAAGCGGCGCGGCTGTCGCCGGCAAGGTGATCGGCCCCTCCTTCGCCGCCGACGAGGTGCCCGACGTGATTGAAGCCGTGGTCGAGACCTACCGAGGCCACCGCGCCGCGGCCGAGCGATTCATCGACACCGTCAAGCGCGTGGGCCTGGAGCCTTTCAAGACCGCCGCCAACGCCGTCCGCCGCAGCACCGCCAAGGCGGTGTGAGGCCCGAGAACCAACGAAACGCCACCCAGCGAACGACATGAAGTTCATCACCCGCCAAACCGACCCCTGGCACACCGTGAGCGGTGAAGACGGCCCGATCGTCACCCTCACGCCCCAGCCCCACAGCCTGCTGACGCTGATGCAATGGCACAGCGTCCGCAGCCATTGGCCCACCGGCATGCCCGTGGCCGTGGCCCTGGCCAACGACGTCGACGTCACTGACATCGCCGGCGACCTGGACCGCATTGGCATGGTCTCTCTGCATTTCCCCAAGTGGGTGGACGGCCGCGCTTACTCGCAGGCCCGCCTGCTGCGCTCGCGCCACCGCTACGCGGGAGAGATCCGCGCCACCGGCGAGGTCGTCGTGGACATGATGCCGTTGCTGCAGCGCACCGGCTTCAGTGCCGTCGTCCTGCGTGGCGACCAGGTCCAGGCCAGCGCCGAGCGCGCCCTCACCTTCTTCAGTGGCCACTACCAGGGCGACACGGCGGACAACCGTCCCCGCTTCGTCCGTCAGGAACAACAGCAGACCCAACAGGCCCGCGCATGACCGCCATCCAGCTTTATGCCCGCGCCAAGCCCGGGTTCGAGGACCGCGTGCAGCATGCGCTGAGCGTGCTGCACGACGCGGCGAGCGAGCACCTGGGCCGCGTGGTGCAATCCACCAGCCTGGGCGCGGAAGACATGGTCATCACCGACCTGATCGCCCGCCACCAGCTGCCCATCCCCCTGGCCACTCTGAACACCGGCATGCTGCACGCCCAGACGGTGGCCCTGATCGAGCGCATCGAGTCCCACTACCGCCTGCCTGTGGAGGTGTTCCACCCGGTGAGCGAGTCGGTCGTGCACTTCGTCAAGACGCACGGCGAGAAGGCGATGTTCCAGAGCATCGAGCTGCGCAAGGCCTGCTGCGGCCTGCGCAAGATGGAGCCGCTCGGCCGCATGATGGCCGGCCGCAGCGCCTGGGTGACGGGCCTGCGCCGCGAGCAGTCGGCCAACCGTGGCGACGTCCCCTTCCAGGCGCCCGACAGCGAAGGCCGCATCAAGTTCAGCCCGCTGGCCGACTGGAGCTGGAACGACGTCTGGCATTACATCGACCAGCACCAGGTGCCCTTCAACCCGCTGCATGACGAGTTCATGCCCAGCATCGGCTGCGAGCCCTGCACGCGCGCCATCGCCGTGGGCGAGGACTTCCGCGCCGGCCGCTGGTGGTGGGAAGACGAAAAAGCCAAGGAATGCGGCCTGCACGCCAGCTCATCCGATGATGTATCCCTGATTGGAACGCGCTCATGAACGCCCCCCTGACCCTGGAGCAACTGCTCCCCGAACTGGACCACACCCACCTCGACTGGCTCGAGGAGGAAGCCATCTTCATCCTGCGCGAGACAGTCGCCGCCTTCGAACGCCCCGCCCTGCTGTTCTCGGGCGGCAAGGACTCCTGCGTCGTGCTGCGCCTGGCCGAGAAGGCCTTCAAGACGCAGACCGCCCCCGGCCAGTACAAGGGCCGCCTGCCCTTCCCCCTGCTGCACGTGGACACCGGGCACAACTTCCCCGAGGTGATCGAGTTCCGCGACCAGCGCGTGGCCGAGATGGGCGAGCGCCTGGTGGTCGGCCACCTCGAGGACTCGATCCGGCGCGGCACAGTGCGCCTGAGCCACCCGCTGGAGTCCCGCAACGGCCACCAGACCGTGGCCCTGCTGGAGGCCATCGAGGAGCACCGCTTCGACGTGCTGATGGGCGGTGCGCGCCGCGACGAGGA
>CBINPE010000027.1:0-40948 GCA_966252435.1 uncultured Burkholderiales bacterium
AACCACCGGGGGGCTATCTGCCACGGCTGCGCCCCCATCCCACCCTGCCCCCGGGGGGGTACGGAGGGCTCCCCCCCCCGCTGGGGGAGGGCGGGGGGCGGGCTGGGGGAGGGCGGGGGTAGGGGCTGCGGCCCACCGAGTGCCCATCCCGTGGCACCGGGCGCTGTTTCTTGAGCGGTATCGGAGTGCAACGCAGGCAGCGAGCGCTTCTTTTCTTTCTTGCTAAGCCGCTTGCGGCCAGCGCAGGCCCAGCGGCAGGGTGGGCGGCCCCCACAGGAAATGCAGCACGCGGCGCAGGCTCGTGCCTTGTGCGCGCGCCGACCCGTGCAGCAGCAGGGGGCGCATCAGCAGGACGGTGCCAGGCTCGGCCAGGCAGGGCACAGGGGTGTCGGTGTGCGCATCGCCGGTGGGGTCCGCCGTGTGCGACCCCGGCACCACGTGCACGGGGCCGTCGCGCGGGCCGCAAGGGTCCAGGTGCAGCCGCAGCGCCACCAACGGGCGCAGCAGCGCGGCGGGCGGATGCACGAACAGCAGGCCCTCCTTGCGCGACCAGCCGCCCAGGTCCAGATGGTCGACCCGCTCGGCCACGGGCATGACGAGGTCGCGGTGCAGCGGCAGTCCCCAGTTGTGACGCGCCGACTTCTCGAAGTAGGTGCATTGCACCGCCACCCAGGACGGCGGCACGCAGGCCGCAACGGCCGGATGACGGTGCAGCTGCCCGGCCAGCGCGGCACACCACGGACGGTCCAGCATCCGGCGGGTGCCGCCGGATGCGCTGTCGGCACGCCGGATCCTGGCCGCCAGCGCCGCGCACTCGGCAGCCGCCAGCACGTTGGGAAGGAGCAGGTAGCCGTCGCGGTCGAAGGCGGAGGTGTCGGGAGGAAGGGCGACGGGGGGTGGAAGCATCATGGCGGACCGCTTCGATCGGTCCTTCACGAATTCTGCCAGCCGCCAGCCGCCCGCCTTCCCTCAGAATCGCGGACATCATGAATTGCTTCACCCCGAGGACGAACCTGTGTTGCGCCGTCTCCGCTTTGCCGCCGTCGCCGGCGTGGCGCCCGTGAAGGGGCGCTCTTCCCTCCCGCGCCTTCTGGTCGCCCTGGGACGCCGCCTGCTGGCGTGCAGCCTGCTCGGCGGCGCGGCCTTGGCCGCTGCAGCCGCCAACTGCCCACCGGAGTTGCAAGCTCCCTCCGAGGCGCAGCGCGAGCAAGCCCAGGCCCAGGCCCGCGACCGGGGCTTCCTGTGGCGCCTGACCAAGGAGGGGCACGTTTCCCATCTCTACGGCACCCTGCACGTCGGCAAGCTGGCCTGGGTCTTCCCGGGGCCGGCTGTGCGCGGGGCGTTCGACGGCAGCGAGGTCGTGGCGCTCGAGCTGGACTTGCTGGATCCGGCCATCCTGGCGGGCGTTCAGAAAGGCCTGGGCGCGCGGCCCGACGCCGCCCCACTGCCGGCCGACCTGGCGCGCCGGCTGCAGGCGCAGGTGAAGCTCGCCTGCATGCCGGAAGAGGCCCGGGGGATGCTGATGGGAACCTACTCGCCCGAGATGGTGCTGGTCACCCTGACCGCGCTCACCGCCCGTCGCGACGGCCTGGAGACGGCCTATGCCGCCGACCTGATGTTCAGCCGCCTGGCCCATCAGGCCGGCAAGACGGTGCGCTCGCTCGAGGACCCCGCCACCCAGGTCGCGCTGTTGAGCGCCGAGTCGCCCGAGGACTTGCGCGAAGGCATGGAGCTGGGGCTGAAGGGGCTGGAAAACCAGAGCACGCAGCGCGGCATCCGGCGCGTGGCGCGCGTGTGGGCCGAGAGTCAACACGACGAGTTGGCGCGCTATGCCGAATGGTGCGAGTGCATGGACACGCCGCGCCAGCGCGAGGCCATGAAGAAGATGCTGGACGACCGCAACCTCGCGATGGCCGAACGCATCGACGCGCTGCATGCCGGGGAAGGCCGCCGTGTGTTCGTGGCGGTCGGCAGCCTGCACATGGTGGGACCCCTGGGCCTGCCGGCGCTGATGGCGCGGCGTGGCTACCAGGTGGAGCGCATCGAGTTCGCCAGCGGGCCGCGTCCTTGAGCCGCCCGCGCGCTTTCTCCTTCTCCTCCTCCTCGACGGCCGGCTGGCGGCGCAGGTTGCGGCTGCTGGTCCGGGCGGCGCTGGCGGCCGTGGCCGTGTTCGCGCTGGCAGCACTCGTGCTGGTGGCCGATGGCCTGAACGACCGCCTGCGGCCGGCAGACGTGGCGGTGGTCCTGGGCTCGAAGGCCTTCCCCGACGGCACCCCTTCGCCGCGGCTGGCGGCGCGCCTGGACCGCGCGGTGCAGCTGGTCGGCGCAGGCCTGGTGCACCAGGTGATCGTCAGTGGTGGCACCGGCGTGGAGGGCGTGGACGAGGCCCTGGTGATGAAGGCCTACCTGGTGGCGCATGGGGTGCCGGCGCAGCAGGTGTGGGTCGACAGCCAGGGCGTGACCACCCGCGCCACCGCGCGCAACTGCGCGGCGCTGATGCGGGCGCAAGGATGGCACAGCGCCCTGCTGGTCAGCCAATACTTCCACCTCAGCCGCACCCGCCTGGCCTTCGAGCAGGCGGGCGTGAGCGCGCTGGGCACCGCGCACGCCGAGTTCTTCGAATGGCGCGACCTGTACTCGATCCCGCGCGAGGTGCTGGGCTGGGTGGGCTACCGCTGGGCGGGCGGCCAGGCGACAGGTTCCTGACCCACGCCAGCCGGCCGGGCTTGGACGACAATTCCGGCTCAGCGGTTCGCAGCGGGCTTACCCAGCCTGCCGGCGGGCCGTCGGCGCGCGGGTGGGCCTGTGGTCCTGCCCGCGTCATCTTTCGCGTTTCGCCCTGTCCTGGAGATCCCATGCCTGTCATCGCGTCGTCGCTCAACCCCCGCACCGAAGAATTCCAAGCCAACGCCGCGCTGATGCGCAACCTGGTCGATGACCTGAGGGCCCGTGTGGCCCGCGCGGCCTTAGGGGGCGGCGAGGCCGCGCGGGCCAAGCACGTCGCGCGCGGCAAGCTGCTGCCGCGCGAGCGGGTCGAGCGGCTGCTCGATCCGGGCTCTCCCTTCCTCGAGCTGGCGCCACTGGCCGCGCTGCAGGTCTACCGCGACAAGGACGGCCAGGACGCCGCGCCGGGCGCCGGCGTGGTGGCCGGCATCGGGCGGGTGTGCGGGGTCGAATGCATGATCGTGTGCAACGACGCCACCGTCAAAGGCGGCACCTACTACCCGCTGACCGTCAAGAAGCACCTGCGGGCCCAGGAGATCGCGCAGCAGAACCGCCTGCCCTGCATCTACCTGGTCGACAGCGGCGGGGCCCACCTGCCTCACCAGGACGAGGTGTTCGCCGACCGCGACCACTTCGGCCGCATCTTCTACAACCAGGCCCGCATGAGCGCCGAGGGCATCGCGCAGATCGCGGTGGTGATGGGCTCGTGCACGGCCGGCGGCGCCTATGTGCCGGCGATGAGCGACGAGACGATCATCGTGCAGGAGCAGGGCACCATCTTCCTTGGCGGCCCGCCCCTGGTGAAGGCCGCCACCGGCGAGGTGGTGAGCGCCGAGGACCTGGGCGGCGGCGACGTGCACACCCGCCTCAGCGGCGTGGCCGACCACCTGGCCCGCAACGACGAGCATGCCTTGGCGCTGGCGCGCGAGGCCGTGGCCCGCCTGAACCGGGATCTGCGCGCCAAGCCGGGCGCCCTGGCCATGCGCCCCCCGCGCCCGCCGCGCTTCGATCCCCAGGAGCTGCATGGCGTGATCCCCCGCGACACGCGCAAGCCCTTCGACGTGCGCGAGGTGATCGCGCGGGTGGTCGACGGCAGCGAGTTCGACGAGTTCAAGGCCCGCTACGGCACCACCCTCGTCACCGGCTGGGCGCACATCGAGGGCATGCCCGTGGGCATCGTGGCCAACAACGGGATCCTGTTCTCGGAAAGCGCCGACAAGGGCGCGCACTTCATCGAGCTGTGCTGCCAGCGCCGCGTGCCGCTGGTGTTCCTGCAGAACATCACCGGCTTCATGGTCGGCCGCAAGGCCGAGACCGAAGGCATCGCCCGGGCCGGCGCCAAGATGGTGACCGCGGTCGCCTGCGCGGCGGTGCCCAAGCTGACGGTGATCATCGGCGGCTCCTTCGGCGCTGGCAACTACGGCATGTGCGGCCGTGCCTACAGCCCGCGCTTCCTGTGGATGTGGCCGAACGCGCGCATCTCGGTCATGGGCGGCGAGCAGGCGGCCAGCGTGCTGGCCACCGTCAAGCGCGAAGGCATCGAGGCGCGGGGCGGCAGCTGGTCGGCCGAGGAGGAGGAGGCCTTCAAGGGGCCGATCCGCGAGCAGTACGAGACCCAGGGCCACCCCTACCATGCCACCGCCCGCCTCTGGGACGACGGCCTGATCGATCCCGCCGACACCCGCCGCGTGCTGGCCCTGGGCCTGAGCGCCGCGCTCAACGCGCCGATCGGCGAGACGCGCTTCGGCGTGTTCCGGATGTGAGGCGCCTGGGCATGGCGCGAGGGCGGGGTGTGCTGGTGGTGCTGTCGCTGCTGCTGGCGTTGACGCTGGACGCGCGATCGGTGCAGGCCGCACCGCCCGAGCCAGTGCTCGACAGCGCACTGGGCGAGCAGGTGCTGACGGTGCCGGCTGCCGGACTGTCCGAGCCTGAGCTGGAGTTGACGCTGTTCAAGCCGCCCGGGCCGGGGCCGTTCCCGGTCGTGCTGATCAACCATGGACGCTCGCCGGGTGACGCGAAGTTCCAGCCGCGCTACCGGCCGGTGGTGGCGGCGCGCGAGTTCGTGCAGCGCGGCTATGTCGTGGCGGTGCCGATGCGCCAGGGTTTCAGCCGCTCCGGCGGGCGCGAGATCTCCGGGGGCTGCAACGTCTACAGCAACGGCGAGCAGCAGGCGCGCTCGGTGGTGCGCACGCTCGCCTGGCTCGACACGCAGCCCTGGGCGGACGTGTCGCGCAACATCGTCGTGGGCCAGTCTCACGGCGGGCTCACCACGCTGGCGTATGGCATGCATCCGCACCCGGGCACGCGGCTGCTGGTGAACTTCGCGGGCGGGTTGCGCCAGGAGAACTGTCCCGCCTGGGAGCACAACCTGATCAAGGCGTACGCTGCCTATGGCGAGCAGACGCGGCTGCGCTCGCTGTGGTTCTACGGGGACAACGACAGCTACTTCCAACCCTGGCTGTTCCATGAGGCGCACCAGAAGTACACCCAGGCGGGTGGGCCGGCCGCGCTGATCGCGTTCGGTGCCTTCAAGCGGGACGCCCACGCGATGTTCAGCTCGCCCGACGGCGTGCCGATCTGGCGCGAGCCGGTGCTGCAGGCGATGGCGGAACAGGGCTTGTCGACCGAGGTGGTGGTGACGCTGCCGCCGGGCCCGGCCGATATTGCGATGCCGCCGGCCAGCGACTTCGCCGGGGTGGACGATGTGGTCGCCGTGCCGCTGCGTTCCGACAGGGCGCGCGAGGGCTACCGGACCTGGCTGCGGCAGCCCACGCCGCGGGCGTTCGCCATCCAGCCTGATTCGGGGGCGTGGGGCTCGGCCTGGGGCGGGGCCACGCCGCGTGCCCGGGCGCTGGCCAGCTGCGAGAAGCAGGGCCGGGGGAGCTGCCGCCTGTATGCGGTCGACGAGGAGGTGGTGTGGGTGCCGGGCGCCACCTTGCCGGACCCGGCCTCGCCCTCCGCGCCTTGACCCTGGGAAGGGGCCGGTGACGTCGCGCCGCTCTGATCCGACTTGAGCAGTTTTCCGTTTTCCTTGGAGACTTCATGAGCATGACGAACGTTTTTGAACACCTGGGCGTCGAGCGTCCTCAACCCCATGTCGTGCGCGTCACACTGCAGCGGCCCGAGGTGCGCAACGCCTTCAACGCGGCCCTGATCGCCGAGCTGACCGCGGCGTTCGAGCAGATCGGCGCGGACGACACGGTGCGCGTGGCCGTGCTGGCGGCGCAGGGCAAGGCATTTTGCGCAGGGGCCGACCTGAACTGGATGCGTGCGATGGCCGGCTTCACCTGGTTCGAGAACCTGGCCGACGCCCAGGCGCTGGCGCGGATGCTGCACACGCTGTACACCTGCCCGGTGCCGGTGGTGGCGCGGCTGCAAGGCGATTGCTACGGCGGCGGGGTGGGGCTGGCGGCGGTGTGCGACGTGGTGGTGGCGGCCGAGGAGGCGCATTTCTGCCTGAGCGAAGCGCGGCTGGGCCTGGTGCCCGCCACCATCAGCCCGTACGTGGTGCGGGCCCTGGGCGTCCAGGCTGCCCGCCGCTATTTCGTGACGGCCGAGCGCTTCAGCGCGCAGCGCGCGCAGGCGCTGGGCTGGGTGCACGAGGTCTGCGCCAGCAGCGCGCTGGACAGCGAGGTCGATGCCATCGTCAACGCCATCGTGGCCAATGGCCCGCAGGCCACCCGGGCCTGCAAGGCCCTGGTGCAGGACGTGATGGACCGGGAGTTGACCGAGGCGCTGCAGACCGAGACCGCACGCCTCATCGCCGACGTGCGCAGCAGCCCGGAGGGGCAGGAGGGGATCCGGAGTTTCCTGGAGAAGCGGCCTGCCGGATGGATGGCGGGGCCCGCTTGAATCCCTTGGCGTGAGCCCTGCCTTGCGGTGACAGCGCCGCGAAACAGGGGGCCGCGGATTATCCGCACAGCAGCCTGAAAGTAGCCCGCGGTTTTGGTCTTTTTCTGCGCCAAACCGCGGGCTGGTCATTTGCGGGATTGGGCTAAGGTGTGAACCGTTGGACGCGACCCAACGAGCGAGCCAACGGGAGTACGAGAACATGAGTGATCAGACCAATGAAAGCCGCCTGAACGTGCCGCTTGACGATGGCGAACCACCGTCCGACATCGGCGTCGCCAACGAACTGAACGAGGCGCTGGCACTGAGCATGGCGCAGGCCTTGACCGTGGGCTTCGGCCAGTAGGCCGCCCACCACCGAATCCAACGAAATCTTCGCAGACACCGCGCGGGGTGTCATGGCGGAGCTTTGCCCAAAAACCGCGCATTCAACAAACCAAGGAAGGAAACACACATGGCTACCACCATCGACGCAACCAACGGCGCCATTGCCAAAGCCAAGGACGACGTCCTGGCGCGTCTGACCGAACTGATGACCAGCACCGCGAGCGCCGGCGAGAAGTCGGCCGCGCTGCTCAAGGCGCAGGCGGACTCGGGGATCATTGACGGGACCATGAACATCCTGTCCAAGACCTACAACAAGTTCGGCCAGATCGGCCAGTAACACGTAAATGGCCCGGTTCACCGGGCCATTTGCGTTGGCACGCCTTCACGCAAGGCAGGGATGAGGCACTGAGGCAGGGGAAGTCCGGGATGAGCAAGGTCGAGCAGTGGGGGCAGGACTGGGCGGTACAGCCTGGTGGGGAGGGGGACGCGTGGGTGCAGTTGCTGAGGGAGGCGCACGAGCGTCCGAAGATCGATCTGTGGGAAGAGCAGCTCAAGCAGTTTCGCTGGGGCACGTTCGAGCCCGAGTCGTTCCAGCACCCGGGCATGCCTGTGGAACTGCAGGCTGATGACGCCAAAGCACTGCCCCCGGCACTGGACCCCCGAGAACTGCCCGGCACCGTGCAGTTGGATGACATCCATCTGGTGCCCGCCGCTGCGCAGTTGCCAGCGATCACACCGACCACCGACTTTTCCGAAGTGATCCGGACGCTGGCCCAATCCCCCGGCTTGGGCGTGCAGGCCAGCGCAGAGATGGCCGGCGTGATGGCACCGGCTGCGCTACCCGAGGCGGCCGCACCTGCTCCTGCCCCGGCGTCCGCGCCAGCACCTGTGGCCGCGCCAACGCCAACGCCGGTGGCAGCACCCACGCCCGCCCCTGCACCCGTGGCCCCGCCCGCCCCGGCGGCGGCTCCCACCCCGGCCCCGGCCGCGCCAACCGGCCCCACGCCGGAGCAGGTCGCCCGGCTGCGTCAGGTGTGGTCCGATCCGTACCAGGTGCTGTGCTGGATGGACGAGCTGGGGATGAGCGTGAGCCAGACGGCGCAGGCAGCCGGTGTGAGCGAGCTCGAGATGTCATGCGTGCTGGTGCGGCTGGGCGTGCCCAAGGGCTACGCGGGCCTGAGCTTCTCCCGCGAGGACGTCGATGGCGCCTTCGAGGCAGCGCTGAAGGAGGCGATGGCCTCGGGCAAGTGGAACACCCGCACCTACACCCCCGACACCGAGCGCAGTGTCGGCCCTGTGAACGGCTTCAACCTGAAGGCGTTCGTGAACGACTACATGGCGCGCAACACGGAGGAATCCAGGCGATTCGTGCAGCTCCATGGGTCGGTCCAGGTAGCCGATGGAGGCCCGAGTTCCAACCTCCAGGCCATGAACTGCGCCTCGGGTTACCGGGTCCAGGTCAGTTGGAAAATCGATGCGACGTGGGCGGTGAACGACAAGGCCGTGGCGCTGGTGAGCACGCCCAAGGCCAGCAAGGAGGAGCGTGCGGCGATCCAGCAGAACCTGCTGGACAACTATGCCGACGTGCTCGCCGCCTACGACGGCCACGAGGGTTTGCCTGACAACGCGGTGACGGCCTCGCTGAGGGGGCGCTACGGGCTGGAGCTGGCCACGCTGATGTACCGCCTGGACAAGGCGATGGTGCGGGCGCGCGACGACTACATCAACAACCTGCAGGAAGCCATCGCGGGGCGCAGCCGCCTGGGCTGGGTGGAGCACACCCAGGTCGTGCACGACGAGTCGGGCAAGGCGCACGAGGTCAAGACGCAGGTCTTCGACACCAAGGCTTTCCACGCGGCGCTGATGCAGCGCACGGACCCGCAGGGCCAGGTGATGAGGCGGCTGTTCGGTGAGCTGGAGGAGCGCAACGGCGAGTTCGTGATCAAGGGCGCGGGCGGAGCGCAGCACTTCACCGTCAGCTACTCGGAAAGCGGGCAGGCCTCGATGCACCTGGGGCAGCTGGAGACGGGCGCGCCGCAGGGCACGGTCAAGATCGACCTGGCCAACCCGCCCAAGTTGAAAGATGCCACGGCGGTGGCTTTCATTCCCGGGGTGGGCTTCGTGACGGACACGAGCAACATCGTTCCGCCGAAGAAAAAGAAGAACAAGTGGAAGATGGCGGTGGCCATTGCGGCGTGCGTGGCCATCACCTGCTTCACCGCGGGCACGGCCGGGCCGGCGGTGGCCTCGGCCATGGGGATCGGCACCTCGACCGCAGCGGGCGTGATGGCCACGGGGGCGATCACGGGGGCCATCACCGCGGCGGCCACGACAGCGGCCACGGGCTTGATCGTCAATGGCCGGATCGACGAGAAGGCGATACTCAAGGGGATGGTCACGGGCGCCATCACGGGTGCCTTGTTCCCGGCCGACAGCATCAATCCGCAAAAGATCGCCATGCCGGTTGCCAACAACCTGGGCAACCAGATCGCGGTGCAGGGCTTGATCGCGAAGGCCTCGGGCGGCAAGTTCATCGATGGGGTGCGCTCGGCCCTGGCGTCGGAGCTGGCACAGGACATCAAGGCAGACGTCAAAGGCCCGATGGGGCAGGTCGCCAGCAGCATCACCAAGGCTGGCGTGAGCAGTGGTGGGCATGGGGGTGAGCGGTTCTGGGGCTCGGTCGCCAACGACATCGGGGATGCGACGGTCAAGCCGTACGTCCAAGACCTGATGAAGGACACGTCGCGCAACGGCATGGACGTGGACTCGGACCAGAAGACACCGCCCGAGAAGCAGAACCCCGTCAACCAGCCGCGGAATGGCAACAACCCATCGGCGGAGCAGCCTTCGGGTTTCAACTCCGCGCCCAGCCCGACGCCGCAGGTGGACCCGCTGGAGCAGGCTAGCCCGCCGGCGGATCTGTACGGTGACCGGGCCCAGTGGGAAGCAGACAACCAGCGCGCACTGGACGATGCCGCGCAAGAGGAGCGGGCCCAGCAGCGGGCCAGGGACGAGGCACGCAATGCGGCGCAGTCCTCGTTCCGGCAGTCTGAACTGGCGCAGCAACAGCGCCCCTTCCAGCTGACGCCGCCAGAGATCCAGCAAGCGATCGACAGCCTCAACGGGATGGACCTGGCCAGCGACCAGGCGCATGCACAGGTGGGCGATGTGCCGGTGCGGACGGAATCACGGGTGCGCGCAGGAGACTATGGCGGCTCGCTGGAGCGCGTGGCCCGGGCGCAGCTCGGTCCCAACGCCACCCAGCGGGAGATCAACAACTACGTGGGCCAGCTGTTCGAGGTCAACGGGATTACCAACGCCCGGGCCATCCGGCCGGATCAACCGCTGTTGCTGCCCGATGCCAGCACGCCGGTGGCCACCCAAGGCCTGCAGTTGCAGGCCAGGGACAACGTCATTGGCTTGCAGATCCAGGCCCAGCGGGAGGCGCAGCAGCGACAAGCCCTGGCTGAAGCCAAGCCCACCACCAACGACGGTTGGGATGACGGTTCCAAGGTCGACGTGGATCAGTGGCATCCCAGAGCGGCAGTGACGCCGCCGGCAGTCACCAGTCCAGACAAGGGCGTCTGGGACAGCGTGATGGGCGGGATCGACAAGGCCAAGAGTTCGTACAGCGCGCTGCAGGACAAGATCGATGACCTGGGTAAGGCGGTGACGCAGAAGGTCAACGAGGCGGAGAAGGCCATCGACGGCTGGCGCAAGGACCTGGAGGCGCAGGGAGCAGCACATGGCCCTGTGGCCAGCGCCCTGGCCAAGTCGGCGGCCGACTATTTGGGCGATCTGGAAGGCTCCACGAAGGCCGCCTATGACGCAGTCGCAGGTGCGGGCAAGCTGGCTCAGAACCTCATCCATGCAGGCACCCCGCTGAGCCTGCTGGACACGCAGCGAACGGAGCGGATCAACCAGGGAGTCATCAACTTCGTGGAGCAGGTCGGCCCGATCACTTCACCCTATTCCTGGGCCACAGATCCATTGGGAACGGCCGACAAGCTGGGCAACGTGGCCAAGGGTGTGGCTCAGCCCTACATGGAAGCCATCGAGCAGGGGGACTGGGCCAAGGCGGTCGGTCGGCTCAAGTTTGATATAGGCAGCTTGGCAGTGGGTGGAGAGGTCAGCGCAGCGGGTCGTATCGGCCGCGCCGGTAAGGCCGCTGAAGTGATCAGTGGCTCTTCCAAAGTGGCCGAAGAAGCAGCGGCACTTCGGCGCATTGCTGACAACCCAGTCGGCCCCGTCTTAGAGGGCAAGCCTGCAGGCTCTGTCCTTGAGCTGCAAAACGCTCGGAAGGCAGAACTTGGCAATGCTGTAAGGCCGGTTGAATTGGGTATAACTTTAGGGAACGATGCGACCACGGTCAGTACTGCTGCCAACCTTAAACCACTTAATGGGTATTATGATGTGGTTATACATGGCAACCCTACTGGAGTTGCTGCGTTCGAAAATGGTGCCTGGAGGCCTTACAGTGTCGATGAGCTGGCGGAACTGGTTCTTGCTCAGCCCGATTACACGGGCGGATCAATTCGATTGGCCTCCTGCAGAGTTGGTCAATTGGACAATGGCTTTGCTCAATTGTTCTCAAACCGAATTGGTCAGGAAGTGTTGGCCCCGACGGATAAGCTATTTGTTTGGCCAAACGGTCGAGTTGTGATAGGTCCTCATGGTTTTAGAAATACGGGGCAGTGGCGTAGCTTTAAGCCTAAAAATAATGGAGGTCAAATTGAATAAAGAGCACATTCTTGGTTTCTGGGCGGAACACTGTGGAGAAGGATTTCCGTCTATTAAATCAGCGCCGAGAGGTTCACTCTCAAAGGCTGAGTCTGAATTGGTGGCCACATATCTGGCGAAATGTCCAATCTGGATATCCTCACCAGGAGCGGAAGAGTCACAACTCCATGATGCCGCGATTGCAGGAACTTCGTCAATTAGAACCGATGGTGAGTGGGCATGGCATGATACTCTTGCTTTTTATGTTCGGATGCATGGTATTTTTCTGCCTGAAAATTTCTTGCAATCAGTACGGGCAAGAAATTATCTGCCACCCGCGGCGAGCGCGATAAATCTACTCGAGCTTGAAATGCCTGGTGACCTAGGGTCATAGCAGCTGGGTCTGACATTTTCGATGCCACATTCTTATTTATGAGTGGTCAAAATCCTCTAAAATGCTTCAATAGGGTGAATATTGAAATTTATGGAAGGGTGTTCGCCTTCTGAAGGTTTCGTTTGAATTGTCGCCGTGTTGAAGATTCTGAGTGGATCTGGGCTTGTTTAGTTCTGGCGATAAATTAGAAACAGCAGCCCGCGCCAGATAGGGTATTGAGTGTGTAGAGATTGCATTCGAAATGATCTATTAAAGATCTTCGTAAGTGCAAGTTGGAATGGTTTAAAGGTTCTGTATTAGGCCATGAGGCTATTTGCCAGAGGCACTCACGTGCCTCTCCCCAGCGCCTCCCAAGCCTCCACCACCGCCTGCGGCGCGATGTCCGTCAGCCGGCTGGCCTCGCCGCGTTCACCGCCCAGGGCGATGACTGGCGCGGTGGGCGGGCGTGGGCGCCAGCGTGCTGAGCCGAAGACCGAGTAAAGCACCACCAGCGGACAGTCCATCGCACCCGCCGCGTGGGCCGGGCCGGTGTCGACACTGATCATGCTGTGGGCCCGCTCCGCCAGCGGCAGCAGCCGCTCGATGGGCAGCTCGCGCGCCAGGTTGTGGACACGCGCATCGGGGCCCGCCAGGTCGATGATCTCTTGCACCAGCCCATGCTCGCGCGGCGAGCCGCACATCAGCACCCGGCTCGCCGGCAACCGCTCGCGCACGCCCCGAACCACCGTGGCCCAGTGCCCAGGCGGCCAGTGTTTGGCATGGTCCGAAGTGCCGATGCGTCCACGCTTGTGGGTCTTCTTGTGGCCGGCCTGCACCAGCACCAGCGGCGCGTCGATCCAGCCGCGCTGCCGCAGCCAGGTCTCGCACGCCGCGCGCGCGGCCTCGGTGATGAACAGCTCGGGCCGTGGCGCCACCACCCCCGGCGCCAGCGGCGGCGGAGCCTGGTCGGCAAAGGCGGCCGGGGTGCGGCGTGCCACGTCCATCCACCAGTCGGCCCAGTGCACGCCGTCGCCCGGCCAGTCGTCCCAGGGCTGGTCGACCTGCGCATCGGGCAGGCCGGCACGGCGCAGCAGCTCGCGGCCATGGCTGTCGCGTTCGCAGAAGTAGACCGGCCCGCTGCCCCGTCGGCGCAGCCAGGCCACGGCCCGCCATTGGCTCGGCGTCAGCCAGTAAGGCGCGCGCCGGCTGCGCAGCAGCCGGATCTCGCCGACGTGCGGGTTGTTGGCCAGCAGGCGCGGCGTCCAGGGACCCGAGGACAGCAGGTCCACCGGCTGGCCCCAGCGCAAGGCCAGGGCCCGCAGCAGCGGTGTGAGCAACACGGTGTCGCCAAAGGCGCCGAAGCGGACAACCAGGGGTCGGGCCAAAGTCATGCGGGAGAAGGCAAGGAAGGGTAGGAAAAGAAATGCAAAGAGAGCCGCTGGCAGAGCGCGGTTTATAGCGCCGAATTTATGATCCATCCCTCCAAAGAGCGCCCCCGATGAAAAAAAACCGGTTCGTGATGATCGTGCTGGCCACCCTGGGCGTGGCGGGGATGCTGATGGCCCTGAGCGTGCTGGGCCTGCTCGGCTACGCGGCCACCCGGCCGGACACCTTCGAGGTGGAGCGGCATCGGCTCATCCAGGCGCCGGCCGAGGCGATCTTCCCTCTCATCAACGAGGTGCGCGGGTTCAACACCTGGAGCCCCTTCACGCGTCGCGGCACCTACGAAGGCCCGGCCAGCGGACCTGGCGCCGCCTTCGAGTTCGACGAGGACAACCGCAACAACTTCGCCCGCCTGCAGATCACCGCGGCCGACCCGCCGCGGCACGTGCACATGGTGTTCGAGATGGCCGAGCCTTTCGAGGGGCTGCTGGACGTCGACTTCGACCTGCGGCCGGGTGCGGCCGCCGGGTCGGGCACCGAAGTGAGCTGGCGCATGCGCGGCCCCAGCCCCTTCATGGACCGCCTGCTGGGGGTGTTCTTCGATGTGGACACCCTGCTTGGCGAGGACTTCGAGGCCGGGTTGGGCAACCTCCAGCGTGAGGTGGAACAACCGTCCTGAGCCGTGGGCAGGCCAAGCCGTGGCACCATGCATGTTTTGCAAGAGCGGGTGATGTCTTGGGGAGCGACCCTTCCCAGGAGGCCTCACCCGCTTCAGTTCCTCTTCAACCAGATGGGAGCCGCATGTTCACCAAAATCCTGATCGCCAACCGGGGTGAGATCGCCTGCCGAGTGGCCGCTTCGGCCCGCCGGCTCGGCGTGCGAACGGTGATGGTCTATTCCGAGGCCGATGCGCAGGCACTGCACGTGCGCAGCGGCGACGAGGCCGTGTGCATCGGCGCCGCCAGCCCCGCGCAGAGCTACCTCGACGGCGCGCGCATCCTGCAGGTGGCGCGCGAGACCGGCGCGCAGGCCATCCACCCAGGCTACGGCTTCCTCAGCGAGAACGCCGACTTCGCGCAGGCCTGCGAGGACGCCGGCCTGGTGTTCATCGGACCGCCCCCCGCGGCGATCCGGGCCATGGGGCTCAAGGCCGAGTCCAAGCAACTGATGCAGGCGGCCGGCGTGCCCCTGGTGCCTGGCTACCACGCGGCCGACCAGGACCCGGTCCGGCTCCAGCAGGCGGCCGATGCCATCGGCTACCCGGTGCTGATCAAGGCCAGCGCGGGCGGCGGTGGCAAGGGCATGCGGGTGGTGACACACGCCGAGGACTTCGCCGCCGCGCTGGCCTCGTGCCAGCGCGAGGCGCGCAGCAGCTTCGGCAACGACGCCGTGCTCATCGAGCGCTACCTCACCCGACCGCGCCACATCGAGGTGCAGGTCTTCGGCGACCGCCATGGTCAGGTTGTGAGCCTGTTCGAGCGCGACTGCTCGGTCCAGCGGCGCCACCAGAAGGTGCTCGAGGAAGCGCCCGCGCCGGGGCTCAGTGAGGCCCTGCGCGAGCGCATGGGCCAGGCGGCGGTGGCGGCGGCGCGCGCGGTAGGTTACGTGGGGGCGGGCACGGTCGAGTTCATCGCCGAGCCAGGCGGCGCGGACGGGGGGCTGTCGTTCTACTTCATGGAGATGAACACCCGGCTGCAGGTCGAGCACCCGGTCACGGAAGCCATCACCGGCCAGGACCTGGTGGCCTGGCAGCTGCGGGTGGCGGCGGGCGAGCCCCTGCCGTTGACGCAGGACCAGATCCCGCGCCGTGGCCACGCCATCGAGGCCCGCATCTGCGCCGAGAACCCCGAGGCGCAGTTCCTGCCCTCCACGGGCCGGCTGTCGGTGTGCCGCTGGCCCGAGGCGGTCCGCTTCGCGCCGGCCGAGGTGCGCCTGGACACCGGCGTGCAGCAGGGCGACGTCGTCTCGCCACACTACGACGCCATGCTGGCCAAGCTGATCGTGTGGGGCGAGTCGCGCGAGCAGGCGCTGGCCCGCCTGTCCCACGCCCTGGCGCAGACGCAGTTGGTGGGCCTGCACACGAACGTCGCCTTCCTGCGTCGCGTGGTGGCCAGTCCCGCCTTCGCGCAGGCCGATCTCGACACCGCCCTGATCGAGCGCGAGCGCGCCATCCTGTTCGGCGCGCCGCCGCTGCCCTGGCACTGGGTGGCCGCGGGCGTGGTGGCGCAGTCGCTCCAGGCGGCCGAGCAGGCCGCGGCCACGGCCCCGCCGGGCGGCGGTTCCTGGTCCGATCCCTGGGGGCAGGTGCAGGGCTGGCGCGCGCACGGCGAAGCCCGCTGGCACTGGGACCTCGAGGTCGAGGGCCGCCCCGTCACGGCGACCCTGTCACGCGGCCGCGACGGCCAGGCCCGGCTGCAGCTGGCGCTGGAGGACCTTCCCCTGGAGCCCCAGGACTGCGAGATCATCCCGCGGGGCGAGGGTGTCTTCGACCTGGGCCTGGGCGGCACGCGCCAGCGCCTGACCGTGCACGCGCTGCCGCCAGGCCCCACCGGCCTGGCCGCCTGGGCTGTGTTCTCTCCCGAGGCGCAGGGCCAGGCGCAGGCGGTGCTGCGCTGGACGCAGCATGCCGACGCGGCGGCGGGTGGCCTGCGTGCGCCCATGCCGGGCAAGGTGCTGATGATGCTGGTGCGCCCGGGCGACCGGGTCCAGCGCGGCCAGCCCCTGGCGGTGATGGAGGCCATGAAGATGGAGCACACCCTGCACGCACCGGCCGACGGCGAAGTGGAGGAATGCCTGTTCGCGGCCGGGGAGCAGGTCGCCGAAGGTGCAGAATTGCTGCGCCTCGCCACCCATGCCGCGGAGGCTCCCGCGGCCGCCTGAACCCGGCGGGGCGGCTTGCCGCGCCGCCCCTCTGTTCTTCCCACCCACCCTTTCGTCCCGTTCCCGGTCCCTTCACCTCTCATCGAGTTTCCCTCATCACCATGCGCCCCACCCACGTCACCCTGGTTGAAGTCGGCCCCCGGGACGGCCTGCAGAACGAAGCCCAGCCCCTGTCCACGGCCGACAAGGTCGCGCTGGTGCATGGCTTGCAGTCCGCGGGGCTGCGCGAGATCGAGGTCACCAGCTTCGTCAGCCCGCGCTGGGTGCCCCAGATGGCCGACAACGCCCAGGTGATGGCGCAGATCCAGCGCCCCGCCGGCGTGCGCCACGCGGTGCTGGTGCCGAACCTGCAGGGCTGGGAGGCGGCGCGCCAGAGCCGGCCCGACGAGATCGTGGTGTTCGCCGCCGCCAGCGAGGCCTTCAGCCGTCGCAACATCAACTGCAGCATCGAAGAGAGCCTGCGCCGCTTCGAGCCCGTGGTGCGCGAGGCCAAGGCGCAGGGCGTGAAGGTGCGCGCCGCCATCTCCTGCGCGCTGGGCTGCCCCTACCAGGGCGAGGTCAGCGCCGACGAGGTCGAGCGCGTGGTGGTGGGCATGAAGGAGCTGGGCGTGGACCACTGCGGCGTGGCCGACACCATCGGGGTGGGCACGCCGGGCAAGGTCCAGGCCGCCATGGCGCGGGCCTTGAAGCATTTCCCGCTGCATGAGGTGAGCGGGCATTTCCACGACACCTACGGCCAGGCGCTGGCCAACATCTACGCCTGCCTGGAGATGGGCGTGCACGTGTTCGACAGCAGCGTGGCCGGCCTCGGCGGCTGCCCCTATGCCAAGGGCGCCACCGGCAACGTCGCCACCGAGGACGTGCTGTTCATGCTGGACGGCCTGGGCATCCAGACGGGGGTGCGCATGGAGCCGCTCATCGACACGGTGGCGGCCATCGCCCGCGTGCTCGGCCGCGCGCCGGTGAGCCGGGTCGGCCGGGCCCTGCTGGCGCGGCGTGCCGCCGAGGCCGAGGCGCGGGACGGCCGTGTCAACGCCGCGGCATGACGGCGCGGCCATGACTTCCACGACAGTGACGGCACCCATGGCCCCGTTCTTCTCCCCGGACGGCAACCGTGCGCGCGCGGCCGGTCACGGCATGGCGTCGGCTTCGGCCGAGCTGCTGCCCGCGATGGCTGCCACCGAGCCCGTGTTGCGCCCTCCCGGGAACCCGGGTGTGCCCAGCCCCTGCACGGGCGTGTGCCGCATGGATCCCGACACCGCGCAGTGCCAGGGGTGCCTGCGCACCATCGATGAGATCCGCGCCTGGCGCGGGATGAGCGACGGCCAGCGCCTGCGGCTGTGGCGCCTCCTGCGCGAGCGGCGCGAGCTTCTGCCAGGAGACCCCGGCGCATGAGGGACGAACTCGAAGACATCCGCGTGGCCGGGCCGCTGGCCGAGGCCGCCGACCTGCCGCTGGTGATCCTGGAGGCGCAGCCCGAGCCTGAGCTGACCCAGGTGCTGCTGGCGCGGACGCTGCCGCACCTGACCTTCTACTTCGACGTGGTCTCGCCCTACGCCTGGCTGGCGTTCGAGCGGCTGCCCGAGGTGCTGGCGGGCCTGTCGTACAGCGTGAGCTACCAGCCGGTGTTCCTGGGCGCGATCCTGAAGCACTGGGGCCAGAAGGGCCCGGCGGAGATCGCCCCCAAGCGGGCCTGGATGATCCGGCAGGTCCACTGGCTGGCGCGGCAGTACGAGCTGGTGGGCTGGCAGTGGCCGGCGGTGCATCCGTTCAATTCACTGCCCTTGCTGCGCCTGGCAATGGCCTGCGGGCCGGGGCCCGGCGGCACGCCCAGCCGCTGGGTGGTGGAGGCGCTGTTCCGCCACGTCTGGCACGGCGGGCACGATCCCGCGGATCCGCGGCGCCTGACCGAGCTGCAGGCCCTGCTGGCCCCGGTCGACAACCCCGACCCGGCGCACGACCCCGACATGAAGGCGGCCCTGACCGCGGCCACCCTGCGGGCCATCGAGCAGGGGGTCTTCGGCGTGCCTGCCATCGCGCTGGACGGCCAGCTCTACTGGGGCCTGGAGAGCCTGCCCATGCTGGCCGACCGGCTGCGCTGGTCGGAGTCGCTCACCGGGACGGATTGAGGTGACGGTGGGTGCGAGGACGGCCTCCGTCACGCCGCCTCGAACAGCCCCTGCCAGGTCTCCCTCAGCAGGTTCTTCTGCACCTTGCCCATGGCATTGCGCGGCAGCTCGGCGGCCACGAGGATGCGCTTGGGCACCTTGAAGTAGGCCAGGCGCGACTTGAGCGCGTGGAGCCACTCAGCCTCGGCCTGGTTCGCGCCGGGGGTGCCGGGCGCCTGCACCACCACCGCCACGACCGCCTCGCCGAAGTCGGGGTGCGGCACGCCGATCACCGCGCTCTCGGCCACGCCCGGCAGGGTGTTGATGACGCTCTCCACCTCCGCCGGGTAGACGTTGATGCCGCCCGTGATGATGAGGTCCTTGGAGCGGCCGAGCAGGGTGAGCACGCCTTCGGCGTCGAGCTGGCCGACGTCGCCGGTCTGGAACCAGCCGTCGGCCGTGAAGGACTCGCGTGTCTTGTCGGGCAGCTGCCAGTAGCCCTTGAACACGTTCGGGCCGCGCACCTCGACGTCGCCCGCCTCACCCGTGGCCACGGGCGCGCCGCCCTGGGTGATGCGCACGTCCACCTGCGGCAGGGGGCGGCCCACCGTGCCGGGCCGGCGCACGCCGTCGGCGGGGCGGCAGGGGTTGGAGGTCAGCATCAGCGTCTCGCTCATGCCGTAGCGCTCGAGGATGGCGTGTCCGGTGCGTGCCCGGAAGGCCTCCCAGGTGTCGGCCCGCAGCGGGGCCGAGCCGCTGATGAACAGGCGCATGGCGCGGCAGGTCTCGGCATTGAAGCCCGGCTGGGCCAGCAGCCGGGTGTAGAGCGTGGGCACGCCCATGAAGACGGAGGACTGGGGGAGGGCTTCCATCACGGCCTGCGGGTCGAACTGCGGCAGCCAGACCATGCGGCTGCCGCCCAGCAGGGCGGCGTGGCAGGCCACGAACAGGCCGTGCACGTGGAACAGCGGCAGGGCGTGCAGCAGCACGTCCTCGCTGCGCCAGTCCCAGTAGTGGCGCAGGGTCTGCGCGTTGCTCAGCAGGTTGCCATGGCTGAGCACGGCGCCCTTGCTGCGTCCGGTGGTGCCGCTGGTGTAGAGGATGGCGGCCGGGTCGTCCGCGTGCCGCGCCACCGGCGCGTGGGTGCGCGGCTGGGCGGCGGCGCGCTGCAGCAGGGTGCCGCTGCGGTCGCTGTCCAGCGTGAAGACGTGCTTGACGCCGGCCAGGAAGGCGATCTGCGACAGCCGCCCGAAATGCGCGCTGCCGCACACCACCACGCTGGGCTGCGCGTCCTGGATGAAGAAGCGCATCTCCTCGGCCTGGTAGCCGGTGTTCAGGGGCACGTAGACGCAGCCGGCGCGCAGCACCGCGAGGTACAGCAGCAGCGTCTCCACCGACTTGTCGGTCTGCACGGCCACGCGCGCGCCGGGCGGCAGGTCCAGGAAGGCCAGCAGGTTGGCCAGCATGGCGCTGGCTTCGTCCAGGTCGCGCCAGCGGTAGACCAGGGGCTCGGGGCCGGGCACGGTGATGGCGGGGGCGTCGAGGTCGGCCGGGAAGCTGCGGCGCAGGGCGCTGAACATGGAGGCGTCGGTGGGCGTGGGGGAGAGGGCGTCGGGCATGGCAGTGAGGGTGGCGAGCGGGCCGCAAACGGGCAATGCGATGATTCTGTCTGAGTTGTTGTGAAACCGATGTGCGGCCGCCGATGCGGACGCTGGATGCGACATGCCCACCCTGTTGTTTTTACCGTCGACCTTTTCCCTGCGGCCCGGCCGCGTTCGCGTGGCGCGGGCCCTGCTCGGCCTGGGTTGTCTCCCCGCCTGGGCCTGGGGCGAGGGCGTCCCGCCGGCCCAGCCCGCCGAGAAGACGCTGGCCGCCTGTGCCGCGATCGGTCCGGCGGCCGACCGCCTGCTGTGCTATGACCACCTGGCGGGGCGCGCGCCTTCGGCGCCGGTGCCGCTGACCACCGAAGGCCCGGCGTCCGCCGCGGCCGCGATGCCGCCGGCGGCCACGACGAGCCTGCTGGCGCCCAAGGACGTGCCCACCTCCGCGGCCGCACCCCAGGAGCGCCGGCCCGACCCCAGCCTGCTGTCGAGCTACTGGGAACTCGAGCCCCAGGACAAGCGCGGCACCTTCAACCTCACGGGCTACCGCACCAACTACGCGCTGCCCGTGCACGCCACCAGCCGCATCAACCGCCTGCCGCGCTCGCCCACGCAGGCGCCGGTCGCGCTGCCGGCCTACCGCGAGATCGAGTCCAAGTTCCAGCTGTCGCTGCGCACCAAGGTGCTGCAGGACGTCGGCCTGAACGAGGCCGACCTGTGGCTCGCATACACCCAGCAGACCCTGTGGCAGATCTGGAATGGCACGGACTCCAAGCCCTTCCGCAACACCGACTATGAACCGGAGGCGATCTACGTCGTGCCCGTGCCGGCGTCGCTGCGGTCGCTGCCCCCGGGGGGTTGGACGTGGCGTTACGTGCAGCTGGGCCTGGCGCACCAGTCGAACGGGCAGGCCGATCCGCTGTCGCGCAGCTGGAACCGGCTCTACCTCGGCGCCGGCTTCGAGCGGGGGGACTGGGCGCTCACGACACGCCTGGCCAAGCGCCTGCGCGAGGACCTCGCGAACGACAACAACCCCGACCTGGTCAGCTACCACGGTCGCGGCGAGTTCCAGCTGACCTGGTCGCCGGGCGTGTCGACGGTGTCGATGCTGTACCGCAGCACGCTGCAGGGGATGCGTTGCGGTGCGGTGCAGCTGGAGTGGAGCCATCCCGTGCTGCGCGACCAGCCCAATGGTGTGCGCTACCTGGTGCAGCTCTACCGGGGCTACGGGGAGACGCTCACCGACTACAACTTCCGCCAGACGAGCCTGGGGCTGGGGCTGTCGTTCATGCAGTTCTAAGTTCCAGCACCCGTCTCAAGGGTTCTTGAAGGGTTGGCGGTGTGGCGCCGGGAGCGCCCCCATCCCAACCTTCCCCCAGCGGGGGAAGGAGCGAACCCCCTCCCCCTCTGGGGGAGGGCTGGGGTGGGGGCGCTCCCGGCACCTACCCCTCCAACCTCCCTGAGACGGGTTTCGAAGGGCCACGCCGCTGTCACCGCGGGAACTGACGCCGCCCGTCGCCGGGCACACACTGGCCGCCCACTCACACCCCAGACGCAGGAAAGGTCCCCCGCCATGAGCCAGTCCGACCGCAGTCCCGCCACCCCCCATCCCAACCCCATGGGCCTGATGGGCTTCGAGTTCATCGAGTTCGCCTCGCCCACGCCGGGTGTGCTCGAGCCCCTGTTCGAGCAGCTGGGCTTCACGCTGGTCGCCCGGCACCGCTCCAAGGACGTGCTGCTGTACCGCCAGGGGGCGATCAACTTCATCGTCGACCGCGAGCCGAAGAGCCTGGCGGCCTATTTCGCCGCCGAGCACGGCCCCGGCGCCTGCGGCTTCGCGTTGCGGGTCCGGGATGCCCACCAGGCCTACGCCCGCGCCCTCGAGCTGGGCGCCCAGCCGCTGGTGCTACCCACCGGGCCCATGGAGCTGCGGCTGCCGGCCATCAAGGGCATCGGCGGCGCGCCGCTGTACCTGATCGACCGCTTCGAGGAGGGGCGCTCGCTCTACGACATCGACTTCGAGTTCATCCGGGGTGTCGACCGCCATCCCCGGGGCCACGGGCTCAAGGTGGTGGACCATCTCACGCACAACGTCTACCGGGGGCGCATGGCCTTCTGGTCCGGCTTCTACGAGCGGTTGTTCAACTTCCGCGAGATCCGCCGCTTCGACATCCGCGGCGAGTACACGGGCCTGCATTCCAAGGCCCTGACCGCGCCCGACGGCCTCATCCGCATCCCCCTCAACGAGGAGGCCGGGCAGGGCGGCAGCGGGCAGATCGAGGAGTTCCTGATGCAGTTCAACGGCGAGGGCATCCAGCACGTGGCCCTGCTGAGCGACGACCTGCTCGCCACCATCGACAGCCTCGCCCAGGCCGGCGTGCCGCTGATGGACGCCCCGGGCGCGGCCTACTACGAGGGGCTCGAGGCGCGCCTGCCCGGCCATGGCCAGCCGGTGGCAGCGCTGCGCCAGCGCGGCATCCTGCTCGACGGCACGACCAACCCGCAGGACGGCACGCCCCCGCGGCTGCTGCTGCAGCTCTTCAGCCGCCCGCTGCTGGGCCCGGTGTTCTTCGAGTTCATCCAGCGCCAGGGTGACGAGGGCTTCGGCGAGGGCAACTTCCAGGCGCTGTTCGAGTCGATCGAGCGCGACCAGCTGCGCCGCGGCGTGCTGCGGCAGACCGAGGAGGTCTGAGCGCCATGAAGATCGACCGCATTCACCACGTCGCCTACCGCTGCCGCGACGCCCGCGAGACCGTGCTGTGGTACCAGCGCATGCTGAAGATGGACTTCGTGCTGGCCATCGCCGAGGACCTCGTGCCCTCGACCCGTGCTCCTGATCCCTACATGCACGTCTTCCTTGACGCCGGGCAGGGCAACGTGCTGGCCTTCTTCGAGCTGCCCACGCAGCCGCCGATGGGGCGCGACCCGAACACGCCGGAGTGGGTGCAGCACATCGCCTTCCGCGTCAAGGACCGCGACGAGCTGCTGGCCTTCAAGGCGCACCTGGAGAACGAAGGCGTCGAGGTGCTGGGCGTCACCGACCACGGGATGTTCCACTCGATCTACTTCTTCGACCCCAACGGCCACCGCCTTGAGCTGGCCTGCCCCGATCCTGAGGAGGCCGCCCTGCTGCAGCGGATGGACGCCGTGAAGTGGCGGATGCTGGAAGACTGGAGCCGCACGCGCCGCGCGCCGCCGCATGCGGCCTTCCTGCATGCGCGGGAGTGGCAGGCATGAGCCGCGCCGCTGGGGGCGAGGCCCTCCGCCTCGACGAGACCCACGACCCCGCCTGGCGCAGCTGGGTGGAATCGGCCAACACCGTGGACACCGACTTCCCTGTCCAGAACCTGCCCTTCGGGCGCTTCCGCGCGCCGGGTGACAGCGATTGGCGGCTCGGCGTGGCCATCGGCGACGAGGTGCTCGACCTGGCCCGCGCAGGTCTGGTCGAGCACGGTGACATGCACCGCCTGATGGCGCTGCCCCCGACGCAGCGCGCCGCGTTGCGCCATGCCTTGAGCCAGGGCCTGCGCGAAGGCAGCGCCTCGCGGCTGGCCTGGCGCGAGGCGCTGCGGCCGCAGTCCGCGGTGCGGATGGGGCTGCCCTGCCGCATCGGCGACTACACGGACTTCTACACCGGCATCCACCACGCCACCACCGTGGGCCGGCTGCTGCGGCCCGAGCAGCCGCTGCTGCCGAACTACAAGTGGATGCCGATCGGCTACCACGGCCGCGCCTCGTCGATCGCGCCGAGCCCGCACCGCTTCCCGCGGCCGCGCGGCCAGGTGCGCGCGGCCGGAGAGGGCATGCCGCCGCAGTTCGGCCCCACGGCGCGGCTCGACCACGAGCTGGAGCTGGGGCTGTTCATTGGCGCGGCCAACCCCGCGGGCGTGCCGGTCGGCATCGAGGAGGCTGAGGACCACCTCTTCGGCATGGTGCTGCTCAACGACTGGAGCGCGCGCGACATCCAGGCCTGGGAGTACCAGCCGCTGGGCCCTTTTCTGTCGAAGAGCTTCGCCAGCACGGTCTCGCCCTGGGTGGTGACGATGGAGGCCCTGGCGCCGTTCCGTCGCGCCTTCACGCGCCCGCCGGGCGACCCGGCGCCCCTGCCGTACCTGGACTCGGCCGCGAACCGCGCACACGGCGCGATCGACGTCGGGCTCGAGGTCTGGCTGCAGACCGCAGCGATGCGCGAGGCAGGCCACGGCGGCGACTGCCTGAGCCGCTCCGGCTTCACCGACGCCTACTGGACCGCCGCGCAGCTGGTGGCACACCACACCGTCAACGGCTGTCCACTGGCCACCGGTGACCTGCTGGGCACCGGGACGCTGTCGGGCCCCGAGCCGGGGCAGGGCGGCTCGCTGCTGGAGTTGACGCAGGGCGGGCGCCAGCCGCTGCGGCTGTCCAACGGCGAGGTCCGCGCCTTCTTGGAAGACGGCGACACGGTCATCCTGCGCGGCAGCTGCCGGCGCGAGGGCTGGCGGCGCATCGGTTTTGGCGAATGCCGCGGCACGGTGGGGCCGGCCCTGCCGCAAGAGGAGATTCCATGCTGACATCCACCACCCCCACGGGCCCCAGCGGACAACGCGCCGACTGGACCATCGACCAGGCCTGGGAGCACTACACCGCCGAGGAGCACGGCGTGTGGCGCACCCTGTTCGAGCGACAGACCCGCCTGCTGCCGGGGCGCGCCTGTGACGCCTTCCTGGAAGGCATGGCCGCGCTGCCGATCGGGGCGCAAGGCATCCCCGACTTCCGGCGTCTTTCGGACGCCCTGCAGCGGCGCACCGGCTGGCAGGTGGTCGCGGTGCCCGGGCTTGTGCCAGGGGAGGTGTTCTTCGAGCACCTGGCGAACCGGCGCTTCCCGGCGGGGCAGTTCATCCGCCGGCCGCACCAGCTCGACTATTTGGAAGAGCCCGATGTCTTCCACGACGTGTTCGGCCACGTGCCGCTGCTGATGCACCCGGTCTTCGCCGACTACATGCAGGCCTATGGCGAAGGCGGGCTGCGCGCGCAGAAGCTGGGTATGCTCGACCCGCTGTCCCGGGTGTACTGGTACACGGTCGAGTTCGGGCTGGTGTGGCAACCCGAGGGCCCGCGCATCTACGGGGCGGGCATCGTGTCCTCCGCCGCCGAGAGCGTGTTCGCGCTGGACGATCCCTCGCCCCACCGCCTGCGCTTCGACCTGGCGCGCGTGATGCGCACGCGTTACCGCATCGATGATTTTCAGGAGACCTATTTCATGATCAAGGACCTCGACGAGTTGCTCGAGCTGGCGCGCATCGATTTCGCGCCGCACTACGAACGCATCCGCGCATTGCCGACCTTCGAACCCGGCATGGTGCTGCCGCAGGACGAGGTGGTCACACGCGGCAGCGGGGCCTACGCGGCGCGGCGCGCCGGGGGCACGCCGGCATGAGCGCGCCCGAGGGATCCTTCGCCGGCCGGACCGTGATGGTGACCGGCGCGGCCGGCCACCTGGGGCGCGCGGTGGCAGCCCTGCTGGCCGGGCAGGGGGCGCGGCTGGTGCTGGTGGACCGCGGCGCTGCCGCCCTGGACGCTGCGTTTGGTGAGATGGACGCGAAGCACCTGCGCGTGACGGCCGACCTGCTGGACGCCGCGGGTGCCCAGGGGGCGCTGGCCGGGGCGATCGCGCAGTGCGGGCGTGTCGATGCGCTGTGCCACCTGGCGGGCGGCTTCCACATGGGCGAGGCGGTGCACGAGACCGCCGAGGCGCAGTGGAACGTCATGCTCGACCTCAACGTGCGCACCTTCCTTGCCGCGGCGCGCGCGGTGGTGCCGGCGATGCTGGCGCAGGGTGGCGGGCGCATCGTCTGCGTCGGCGCGAACTCGGCGCTCAAGGGGGTCGCCCGGATGGGGGCCTACGTTGCGTCCAAGAGCGCCCTGGTGCGCCTGGCGGAGTCGATGTCGGAAGAGCTGAAGGGGCAGGGGATCAACGTCAACTGCGTGCTGCCTTCCATCATCGACACCCCGGACAACCGCGCCGCCATGCCCGAGGCCGACCCGGCACGCTGGGTGGCGCCGCGCGCGCTGGCCGAGGTGATCAGCTTCCTGGCGTCCGACGCGGCGCGCGCGGTGCACGGCGCCAGCCTGCCGGTGACGGGGCTGAGTTGAGTGGGCGGTACGCCACTGAGCGATGTATTCGCCGTCGGGCGGTAAAGGGCGTGGACAAAAAACAGGTGGCTGCCTGCGAAGGCTGCGCCCCCATCCCAACCTTCCCCCAATGGGGGAAGGAGCGAACTCCCTCCCCCGCTGGGGGAGGGCTGGGGTAGGGGCTGCTGCGTACCGAGCGTCAGTCCCGTGGCACCAGACGCTGTGTCTTGAAAGCTTGTCGAAGCTTGCGCCCTCAGTGAGCGCCCGACAGCGCCGTCACGTTTTGGCCCGTGCAGCGCGGACCGACTTCCGGCTGCGCACCAGCGTGGCCGCCGCCAGCAACAGCACCAGGCCAGCGTCGTGGCCCTGCGGGTCGATGGTGCAGCCGCCCGCCGCCGCGGCCTGGCCCTCGGCGGAGCCGCTACCGCCTGCTGGCGAGGCGGACGGCGAGGAAGCGCCGGAAGAGGGCGCAGAGCCGCCCGCGGGGGGCTCTGGCGTGGTCGTGGTGGGCATCGATGCCGGGGCGCTCGTGGTGGCGGTCGCGGCCGCCGAGGGGGCTGACACGTTGCCTGCCGCGTCCAGGGCCTGGACCGTGTAGCTGTAGGCGGTGGCGGCCGCCAGGCCGGTGTCGCTGTGGCTCGTCGCCGTGACCGTGGCCACTGGCGTCCCGTTGCGCAGCACCCGGTAGCCCGTGACGGCGAGGTTGTCGGTGGAGGCCGTCCAGCTCAGGTTGACCTGCGACGCGGAAGCCGCCGTGGCCCTCAGCCCGGACGGGGCGGTGGGTGCGGTGGTGTCGGCGGCGGAGTCCTTGCTCAGGGTCAGCACCGAGGCTTGGCCGGGGTTGATGCCCACGGCGGGAATGGTGACGAGGTTCCAGGCGTCGACGGTGGCCACCCCGGATCCGCCGGCCGAGTTGGTCCAGCTGACCTGGTCGCCTGGGTTGAGGGTGAACTGCTGCAGCCGGCGCGGGGTGACGTCGACGGTCATGCGCGCGGTGGCCAGGCGGTTGGACAGGCGCACCGACCACTGGCGCGGCTGGTCGACGATGTCGGACCAGGCGAAGCCCAGGTTGATGCCGCCGACGAGGTCGCCATTGGCCGGGTCGCCGTTGCCGAGGTTGTTGTCGAGGGAGCTGTGGGTCAGCGCCGGGTAGCTCTTGTTGAGGGCGAAGAGTTCCGGCGGATAGTCCTGCTTGACGAGGACCATCGGTTCGGTGCCGGCGCTGTGGTCGCCGTTGTTCCAGGCGAAGGCGAAGCCATGCCGGCTGGCCTGCAGGGCGTGCACGAAGTCGACCTGCTCCTGCCAGGTGGCATAGCCGTCGTTGCGGCCGATGGACCAGCCGATGAAGGGCAGGTCCGCGTGGCGCGCGGCCACATAGGCCACCGAGTCCATGCGGTCGAAGTAGCGCGTGGTGTTGTCCGGCATCAGCGGGTTGGCGCCCGAGGCCTTGGTGATGTTGCCCGCGGTGCCGGGGTCCAGGTTGGGCAGCACGGTCTGGCGCGTGCGCGGCATGGCGGGGTAGAGGGCGGCGAAGCGGGTCGGGCGGCGCAGGGCGTAGGAGAGCGTGCCCCAGCCGCCCATGGATTGGCCCTCGGCGTAGAGGCGGTTGGTGTCGGCGCCGTAATGGTCGACAGTCCATTGCAACATCCAGTCGAGGCGGTTCTCGGTGTAGGGCTGCGCGCGCGCCGGCGTGCCGGCGGGTGCGCCCTCGGGCACGATGTTGTAGCCGAACCAGTACGTCTCGAAGCCCTGCGCGCCACTGGGGTGCACGAGCGTGTCGCGGGTGAACAGCCGCAGCATGTTGCCGGCGGGCAGCCGCCACTCCTGCACGCCCAGGGCGGTCTGCAGGCCGTCGTGGTAGCCCATCGCGCCGTTGCCGAAGAACTCGTAGTAGTCCGAGCGCTCGTCGGGCGGCCCGCCGTTGGCGCCGCTGGCGTGCAGCACGAGCAGCAGCGGCAGGCCCTGCCGGCCCGTGATGCCCAGGCTGGGGTAGACGCTGGCGGCGGTGTGCAGCTGGATGGGGCGCAGCGGCGCGACGCTCTCGGCCACCGGCGCCGTCGTGGCGTTCTGCCCGGCCACCACGGGCTGGTCGGTGCCGGAGGTCGTGTCGCGCGCCACCACGGCGTAGTAGGCGGACTCGCCGGCCTGCGCGGTGTACACGGCCAGTCCGCTCCACAGCGGCAGCGGGCTGCCGCCCTCCTGGATCACGGCCATGGGCTTGGTGGGGTCGGCGCGGTCCGTCATGTTGAAGGCGTAGCCGAAGCGCTTGCCCGAGAAGGGCAGGATGTTGGTGGCCACCTGCCGCGCACCGGCGAGGTTGGCCTGCGTGATGGGCGCCGCGGCGCGGTACAGCGTGTAGCGGTACTTGGTGCCGGCCGTGCCGGTCTCGGCGTCCATCCAGGTGACGAAGGTCTGGCCGTCGTGGTGCAGGGCCTGGATGCCGCTGACCGCGGCGGACGCGGGGAGGGCCGCGATGGCCAGAAGGGCAGGCAGGGCGCGCTGCAGGCTCGACCGGACGCCCGATCCGAAGATCACCATGTTGTTGTGCTTGTGCGCAGTGGGGGTGCATGGAATGTGGCGCAACAAGCCCGCGAGCGGGGCCCCGGTAGTCAAGGATTGCAGGACTTACAGGCGGATACGGCTCGGTCCCGAACCGGTCACTTCCCACGCAGCAGCCGCTTCATCCCAGGATCACCTGCAGGCTGTGCTCATACGCCGCCGTCAGCCGGTCGAAGGTCGCCAGCAGCGCGTCGCTGGACGCGCACAGGGTGGCCCGGTTGTCGGGGGTGTCCGGGGCATGCAGGGCGCGCAGCATGCGCAGCCATTCATCGCGCGCAGCCGCCAGCGCCTCGCGCGTTTCCGGTGAGCTCAAGGGGGCGCTCTCCAGCTCGCGCAGGCTGTGCTCGACCTCGTCCTGCATGGGCAGCAGCTGCTTCTGCCAGTCGGGCCGCTGCAGCAGCAGGCCCAGCAGGGCCTCCTTGGCCAGGCGCTGCACACGCATGCGCTGACGGCCGCACAGGTTCACCAGGTCCAGGCCGCGCCGGCCGCCCGACGCCTCCAGGGTCTGCGTCAAGGCTTCTGCCGCGTCCAGCAGGTGCTGAGCCGGCGTGTCGACGGCCTCCAGCAGCTTGAGCGAGGCGGCGCTGCGGCGCTGGCCACTCAGCCCCATCAGCGCCTCGTTCAAGGCCTGGCAGCCCGCCAGCACCGCGCGCAGCGGCTGTGCCAGCGCCCCGGCCAGCGGCGTGTGCGCGGTGGCGTTGTTGTCCAGCAGCGCCTTGAGGTGCGACAGGTTGGCCTGCAGGCGCTGCGTGGCCTCGTCCTGCAGCGCCGGCGTGCCCTGGCTGTCCACCCCGGCCTGGCGCTGGGCCGCAAGCTTCACCAGCCGCTGTGACAGCATGCGCAACTGGCCGCTGCGGTTCATCGCGTCCGCCCACTGGGCCGCGTCGATCACCGAACGCGACACGTCGGCCAGCTGCAGCTTGGTCGCCATCGCCGCGCCGCGCAGCAGCGCGAAAGCCTCGTCCTCACCCATGCCGCGTGCGCTCATCAGCACGCCCTTCGCGCGCTCCACCCACTTGCGCTCGTTCAGCTTGGATTGCAGCGTCGCCTGGTCCGCATGCCACTGCCGCTCGCGTGCCCAGCGCGCCTGCGCCAGCCCTGCCGCCAGCGCCAGCTGCGCCGCGCTCACCGGGCCCAGCAGCACCTCGTGCACGCCCAGTGCGATGAGCGTTTGCGCGTCTTCCGCCGTGGCCTCGTCCGCCAGCCACAGCAGCAGCGGGCAGGGCAACGACGCCCGCTCACCCGGCAGCGCGGCACGCAGCAGGTCATGCAGGCAGGGCGAGGGCGCGGCATGCAGCGCCCTCGCCGTCACGACGACCAAATTCGGTGCGGCTTCATCCAGGACCCGCACCAACATGTCGCACTGCAACACGGCTTGCGGCGCCAACCCTGCCTGCCGCAGGACTGCCAGCTGGGCCGGTTCAGGCGAAGGAGCGTGCGTGAGCAGGGTGACAGAGGACATGGGCGGTGTGCAGTGAGGCATGGACATGGCGCGAAGTGTGACGGAAGTCCGCGGCTGCGGCCCGCATGGGCCCTCTCGCCATCGGGACGGGAGGTCTGGCACACAAGTTGCGTTGATGGGGGACAGCGGGGCAACGACGCCCCCAATCGGTGAAGCACTGCCAAGGCACGCGGTACGCCCATCCTTCCTCCCAAGGGGAGCCTGTGGCATGCGCCCATCTCGCAGGGCGTGGACGAGAAACAAGGCGCTGCCTGCGACAGCTGCGCCCCCATCCCAACCTTCCCCCAGCGGGGGAAGGAGCGGACTCCCTCCCTGCTGGGGGAGGGCTGGGGTGGGAGCTGCTGCGCATCGAGTGCCCATCCCGTGGCCCCAGCGCCTCCTTGCCGCCACGGTCCGCCCACGCCTCCACGACTTCATCCCTTTCACTCCGATTTATCGATTCGCGCCTTCCTGTTCCTTTCTTCCTCCTCTTGCCTTCCTGAACGCCCATGCCATCACTCTCGACGTTCTTCCGCTCTGGTCACTGGCCTACGCTGGCTGCCTCCTTCCTGTACTTCACCTTCTCGTGTGGCATCTGGGTGGTGAACGGGGCGATGGCGCCCTTCATCAGCGAGACCTACCAGCTCACCGCGGCGCAGAAGGGGCTGATGCTGTCGGTGCCCATCTTCGCGGGGGCGCTGATGCGCTTTCCGCTGGGCGTGCTGGCGCAGTACGTGGGGCGCAAGAACGCCACCCTGATCGAGATGACGCTGATCGCCGTGGCCATGCTGTTCGGCTACTTCTGCGTCGACAACTTTAACGACCTGCTGGCCATGGGCGTGCTGCTGGGCATCGCGGGGGCGAGCTTCGGGGTGGCGTTGTCGCTGGGCTCGGGCTCGTTCCCGGCGCGTCACAAGGGCCTGGCCATGGGCCTGGTGGGCGCAGGCAACGTGGGCACCGCGCTGTCGGTGCTGATCGCCCCGCCGCTGGCCCGCGCCTACGGCTGGCAGGCGGTGTACGGCATGGCCGCCGCGGCCATCATGTTGCCCATGGTGGTGATGGTCCTGTTCGCCAAGGAGCCGCCCGACCGCGGCGAGCACGCCAGCCTGCGTGAGCACGTGGCCTGCCTGTTCGAGCGTGACGGCTGGGCGTTCAGCGCCATCTACGCCGTCACCTTCGGCGGCTTCATCGGGCTGGCCAGCTTCCTGCCTACCTACTACTTCGACCAGTTCCACGTGAGCAAGGTGCAGGCGGGCCAGCTGACCACGCTGGCGGCCTTCATGGGCGCCTCGGTGCGCATCTTCGGTGGCTGGATCTCTGACCACTGGGGCGGTATCAACACCCTCACCGCGGTGCTGGCAACGGTGGCGCTGACGCTGGTCCTGTGCGGCAGCGCCGACCAGTCGCTGGTGCTGTCGACCCTGCTGTTCATGCTGGCTTTCGCAGCCCTGGGGGCGGGCAACGGCGCGCTGTTCCAGCTGGTGCCGCTGCGCTGGCCGTTGGCCACGGCCGTGGCCAGCTCGATGATCGGCGAGATTGGCGCGCTGGGCGGCGGGCTGGTGCCCAACGCCATGGGGCTGTCCAAGCAGTACACGGGCACCTACCTCTGGGGCTTCGTGGGCGTGGCCTGCCTGGCCCTGGGCGCGCTGCTGATGATGCGCGTCATGCAGCTGCGCTGGACCCGCACCTGGGCCGAGAAGGGCGGCCGCGCCCGGGTGGCGCTGGCGTCGTGACACCGCGAGGCTGGAGGAGACAAACGATGAGATGGCGTGGCGCCGCTGCCCCCACCCCGGCCCTCCCCCAGCGGGGGAGGGTGATGGGCTCCCTCCCCCGCTGGGGGAGGGCTGGGGTGGGGGCAGCGGCCTCGGCCATCTCGCCGCCGCAACAAAAAAACCTAGCGCGGCAGGAACAACAGCCAGACGACCAGCATCACGTTGAACAGCAGCGAAAACGCCAGCGCGATCTTCCACAGCGCGGCCGGGTCGCGCCGCACCAGCGGCGTGGGGCCCACGGCGTTCAAGGGCCGCGAGGCCCCGCGCTCCAGGGCCAGCAGCAGCTCCTCGGAGGTCTCGAAGCGCTGCTGCGGGTCGCGGGCCACGGCCTTGCACAGCAGCCGGTCCAGCCACATCGGCACGTCGGGGCGCAGCCGCGAGGGCGGCGTCGGGTCGCGCCGGTAGCGCGCGTGCTGGTAGGGCTCGACCGCCCCGTAGGGCAGGCGGCCGGTGAGCCACTCGTACATCGTCACGCCCAGCGCGAACAGGTCGCTGCCGCTGTCGGCGGCCCGCCCGCCCTCGTCGGCGTCCAGCCACTGCTCGGGGTTCATGTAGCTCGGCGTGCCCGCGTGCAGCTCGCGCTGGGCCTGCGTCTCGCGGCCGCTCACCGCCACGCCCAGGTCGAGCAGCCGCCAGCGGCCGTCATCGCCCAGGTGCAGGTTGCCGGGCTTGATGTCGCGGTGGACCACGCCCTGGCGGTGCAGGCGGCCCAGCGCACGCGCCCACTCGACGGCCGCGGCCACGACCTCGGCCACGCCGGGACGGCCGCGCGTCTTCTGCAACTGCTCGAGGGTGTGGCCGGGGTGCCAGTCGAACACCACGTACAGCGCGCTGGCGTCAGTCGCGCGCTCGTGCACGCGCACGAAGCCCGGCTCGCCGCCGGCGCTGACGCGCTGGCCCAGCCAGGCCTCGTGGGCCAGCATGGCGCGCTCCTGCGGGTCGTTGGCGCGCGAGGGGTGCAGTGTCTTGAGCACCAGCAGCCGCCGGTCGTCGCCGCGGCGCGCCTGGTAGAGGCGGTGCACGCCGGTGTCGGCCAGCACGCCGGTGATGGCCATGCCGTCCAGCACGTCGCCCACCTTCAGCAGGCCCGGCACCGGCAGGCGCCGCACGTCGGCCAGCTCGTCCTGCAGCTGGCGCGTGTCCAGGCCCGTGACGCGGATCACCAGGGCGGTGGCGTTGTCGCGGCCGCCCGCCGCCAGCGCCGCCGCCACGATGCGTTGGCTGGCGCGCTGGGCGGGGCTGTCAGTCCCTTCGGTGTCGTCACGCAGCAGCGCGGCAAGCTGGCGCGGCTTGAGCACCCCGTGCACGCCGTCGGTGCTCAGCAGGAAGACGTCGCCCACGCGCACGTCGCCCTGCAGGAAGTCGATGCGGACCACGTCGTCCAGGCCCACCGCACGCGTCAGCTGGCTGCGCCGGTCGGGGTGCTCGAAGGCGTGGTCCTGGGTGAGCTGGGTGAGGTCGCGCCCGGGGTCCCGCTCGTCGTCGGCCTCGGCCTCGTCGCCGTCCTGGGCGGCCGGGGCGGGTGCGGGGCGCAGCAGCCAGGCGCGCGTGTCGCCCACGTGCGCCAGCGTCCAGGTCTGGCCGCGCAGCGCCAGCGCGGTCAGCGTGGTCAGGGCCGAGGCGTCGGCGTCCAGGCCCAGGCGGCGCTTGTTGTGCGAGGCCAGCCAGGCGTTCTGCGCGCTGACCAGGCGGTCCAGCGCCACGCTGGGCTCCCAGGTGGGCGGGGTGGCGAAGAAGTCCGCCAGCAGGCCCATGACGGTGGTCTGCGCCGCCTCCAGGCCCTGCCCGCCGGCCGACACCCCGTCCGCCACCGCGGCGATCAGGCCGCGGTCCTGGTCGGGCGGCGGGGCCAGCGTGGCCCCCGCGAAGTCTTCGTTGGCGCTGCGCGGGCCGCATGCGCTGGCATGACCGATGTCGACGTGGAAGCTCATGGCGCGATTGTGGCGCTCGGCATCCAACTTGCGTGTCCCGATTCAACGATGGTCCACCCCCTGAGAACGCCATGAAGAAAAAAATGAAACTGGTGATGATCGGCAACGGCATGGCCGGCGTGCGCACGCTGGAGGAGCTGCTGAAACTGGCGCCCGACCTGTACGACATCACGGTGTTCGGGGCGGAGCCCCATCCCAACTACAACCGCATCCTGCTCAGCCCCGTGCTGGCCGGTGAGCAGACGCTCGAGGAGATCGTGCTCAACCCCCTGAGCTGGTACGCCGACCACGGCATCACCCTGCACCTGGGCAAGAAGGTGGTCGACGTGGACCGCCGCCGGCGCATCGTGACCGCCGAGGACGGGACCCAGGCCGCGTACGACCGGCTGCTGATCGCCACCGGCTCCAACCCCTTCGTCCTGCCCATCCCCGGCAAGGACCTGCCCGGCGTGATCGCCTACCGCGACATCAAGGACACCAACGACATGATCGAGGCCGCCAAGGTCTACCGGCATGCGGTGGTGATCGGCGGCGGACTGCTCGGCCTGGAGGCCGCCAACGGCATGATGCTGCGCGGCATGCAGGTGACCGTGGTGCACAACTCGAACAACCTGATGGAGCGCCAGCTCGACAGCGTGGCCGGCGAGCTGCTGCGCAAGTCGCTCGAGGCGCGGGGCCTGCGCTTCGCGATGGGCGCGCAGACTGAAGGGCTCGTCGCCGGCAAGGACGGCCGCGTGATGGCCGTGCGCTTCAAGGACGGCCGGGAGATCCCCGCTGACCTGGTGGTGATGGCCGCGGGCATCCGCCCCAACACCGCGCTGGCCGAGAAGATCGGCCTGCACTGCCACCGCGGCATCGTCGTCACCGACACCCTGCAGACCGTGACCGACCCACGCATCTACGCGGTGGGCGAGTGTGCCGCGCACCGCGGCATCGCCTACGGCCTGGTGGCGCCGCTGTTCGAGCAGGGCAAGGTCTGCGCCACGCACCTGGCGGAGATGGGCATCGGCCTGTACCGCGGCAGCCTGACCAGCACCAAGCTCAAGGTCACCGGCATCGACCTCTTCAGCGCCGGCAACTTCACCGGCGGCGAAGGCTTCGAGGAGATCGTCATGAGCGACCCGCAGGGCGGCATCTACAAGAAGCTCGTGATCCAGGACGACAAGCTGGTGGGCGCCTGCATGTACGGCGACACGGTGGACGGCGCGTGGTACTTCCAGCTGCTGCGCGAGGGACGCAAGATCAGCGACATCCGCGACACCCTGATGTTCGGCGAGGGCGACGCCGGCCATCCGGACGACAACAAGGCCGCGGCCTGAGCCGGGCGGGAGCAGACGATCCATGAGCCAGCGGGAAACCCGTTCCACCTGTCCTTACTGCGGCGTGGGCTGCGGCGTGATCATCGAAAGCGACGGCACGCAGATCACCGGCGTGCGCGGCGACCCCGCGCACCCTTCCAACTTCGGCCGCCTGTGCAGCAAGGGCAGCACCCTGGCGCTGACGGCCGCGCAGCCCGTCACGCTGCAACGCCGCCTGCTGCAGCCGCTGCGTCGCATCCAGCAGGGCGCGCCCGCCTACGCGGTGAGCTGGGAGGATGCGCTGCACGAGGCGGTGGAGCGCTTCGGCAGCGTCATCGAGCAGCACGGCCCCGACGCCGTGGGCTTCTACATCTCGGGCCAGCTGCTGACCGAGGACTACTACGTCTTCAACAAGCTGGGCAAGGGCCTGATCGGCACCAACAATGTCGACACCAACTCGCGCCTGTGCATGAGCAGCGCGGCGGCCGGCTACAAGGCCACCCTGGGCGCCGACTCGCCGCCCTGCAGCTATGACGACCTGGGCCTGGCGCGCACGCTGTTCATCTCCGGCTCGAACACGGCCTGGGCGCACCCGATCCTGATGCGCCGCATCGAGGACGCCCGGCGCGCCAACCCGCGCCAGCGCATGATCGTGGTCGACCCGCGCCGCACCGAGACGGCCGAGATGGCGGAGCTGCACCTGCAGATCCTACCTGGCAGCGACGTCGCGCTCTACCACGGCATGCTGCACCTGATGCTGCGCGAAGGCTGGGTCGACACCGCCTACATGGCCGCGCACACCACTGGCTTCGAGGCGCTGCAGGCTCGGGTGCGCGACCACACCCCGGGTCACACCGCTGCGCTCACGGGCCTGAAGGAGGAGGCCATCGTGCAGGCCGCCACCTGGTTCGCGGGTTGCGACGAGGGGCCCGGCACGGCGCGCCAGCCCACGCTGAGCCTGTACTGCCAGGGCCTGAACCAGAGCAGCAGCGGCACCGCGAAGAACGCCGCGCTGATCAACCTGCACCTGGCCTGCGCCCAGATCGGCCGTGCGGGGGCGGGGCCGTTCTCGCTCACGGGGCAGCCCAACGCGATGGGCGGGCGCGAGGTGGGCGGCATGGCCAACCTGCTCAGCGCCCACCGCGACCTGGGCAACCCGGCGCACCGCGCCGAGGTGGCCGCGCTGTGGGGCGTGCCCGAGGTGCCGGCCAAGCCGGGCAAGACGGCGGTGGAGATGTTCGAGGCGGCGGCCGAGGGCGAGATCAAGGCCCTGTGGATCGCCTGCACCAACCCGGCCCAGTCGCTGCCCGACCAGGCCCTGGTGCGGCGCGCGCTGGAGCGCTGCGAGTTCGTGGTGCTGCAGGAGGCGTTCACGACCGCCACCTCGGCCTACGCGCACCTGCAGCTGCCGGCCACCAGCTGGGGCGAGAAACAGGGCACGGTGACCAACAGCGAGCGCCGCATCAGCCGCGTGCGGCCGGCCGTGGCCGCCCCTGGCCAGACCCGCGACGACTGGCAGATCGCGCGCGATTTCGCGCAGCGCCTGCAGGCCCGGCTGCATCCTGACTGGCCGCCGCTGTTCGACTACCCCACGGCCGAGAGCGTGTGGAACGAGCACCGCGAAAGCACCCGCGGGCGCGACCTGGACATCACCGGCCTGTCCTACGCCATGCTGGAAGCGAAGGGACCGCAGCAGTGGCCCCTGCCCGAAGGCGCGGCCGAGGGGCGGGCGCGGCTGTACGAGGACGGACGCTATCCCACCGCCGACGGCCGCGCGCGTTTCGCGGACGTGGCGTTCACACCGGTGGCCGAACCGCGGGACGCGCGCTTTCCCTTCAGCCTCCTCACCGGCCGGCTGCGCGACCAGTGGCATGGCGGCAGCCGCACCGGCACGGTGGCGCGCCTGTTCGGGCATGCGCCGGAGCCGGTGGTCGAGGTGCATCCGCAGGACCTGCAGCACCTGCGCCTGGCGGAGGGTGACCTGGTGCACGTCACCTCGCGCCGCGGCTCGGTGGTGCTGCCTGTGCAGGCCAGCGATCGCGTGGCGCCGGCCCAGGTGTTCATCGCCATGCACTGGGGCGAGGAGTTCGTCTCGGGGCAGACCGGCAACGGCACGGCAGCCCTTGGCGTGAACGCCCTGACCACGCGGACCGGCTGCCCGAGTTCGAAGCAGCCCGAGCTCAAGCACTGCGCGGTCAAGCTGCTGAGGGCCGAGCTGCCGTGGCGTCTGATGGCAATGGGCTGGTTCGAGGAGGGCGAGCTGCTGCGCTGCCAGTCGCAGCTGCAGGGCCTGCTGTCGCAGTTCGGCTTCGCCAGCCTGGTGCCGTTCGGGCACCAGCGCGGCGGCCTGATGCTGCGCGCCGCCTCGGCGGAGGCGCCGCCCCCCGAGCTGCTGGCGCAGATCGAGGCGGTGTTCGGCCTGGGGGCCACGGAACACGGCGTGCTGCGCTATGAAGACCGCAAGCGCCACCAGCGCCGCGCGCTGCGCACCCGGGCTGCCGAAGGAGGGCGGGAGCGCCAGCTGGACGCTTTCCTGCTGGCTGGCGATGGATCGGCGCACCACTGGATGCGCGCGATGCTCCAGTCGGAGCAGGCAGTGCCGGGACCGGCCCACCGCCTGCTGGCCGCCGGCCGCAAGCCGCCCGGTGACGCGCCGCCACCCAGCCCGCAGGTCTGCACCTGCCTGAACGTCAACGCGGCGCAGATCCAGGGCGTGCTGCTGCGCTGCAGTGGGACGGCGCAGGAGCGGCTCGCGCAGCTGCAGCGCGAGCTGAAGTGCGGGACGCAGTGCGGCTCGTGCCTGCCGAATGTGCGAGCGCGGGTGCAGCAGAGCTTGAGTGCAGGGTGAAGAGCGCCCACTGACGAGAGTCAAGGAACAAGGGAGGGGGAGGGTGGGCCTGCGGCCCCTCTCCCCCTGCCGCCTCGCATTGCCTTGCCTTGGGTTGCGGCTTTGGCTTTGCGGCTTCGCCTTCCTTGCTACGCGCTCACGCCGCCCGCTGGTGCCGGCCCCCGTAGGTGGCCATCAGGCTGGCCACGAAGGCGCCGATCAGCAGGGAGATGAACATCCACAAGGTCGTGCGGGCTGACAGCTTGCGGGCCTCGTCGGCCATGTTGCGCAGGGATTGCTCGCTCTCCTTCACACGGGTCTGAGCGCGGTCATAGACCGAGGTGACGCGCTTTTCAGCATCCTCTTGCGACATCCCGGTCTGGCGGGCCACCAGCTGGCCCAGGCGGTGCGTGTCTTCAGGGTTCAGGTTGCCGGCAGAGAAAGCCTGGCCAAAGATGCGCAAGGCTTCCGCGGTGTTGCGCTGGGTGGCTTCGGGCGGCAGGCTGTTGCTGGAGGAGGGCGCTGCATTGACGTCGCTGTCGCGGAACAGCAGGTCGACGAAGTAGGGGAGCATTTCGCCGTTGCCTTGCGTCAGGCCGGACATGCCTTGCGAACCTGCCGCCTGCACCGCGCCGCTGGCCACCGAGGCCCCTGCCTGCACCGCCCCGCCCGCCACCGAGGCACCGGCCTGCACGCCCGTGCCGACGATGGAACTCAGGGCCGAGCCCAGCAACGCCGCCGTGGCCAGGGTGGCCACGGCCCAGGTCAGGAAGCCGTGGGCGGTGTCACGGAAATAGGCTTCATCCAGGTGCGGCGTGAAGGCGCGCGCGCGCAGGCGCCCTGCCAGGTAGCCGCCCGCGCCGGAGGCCAGCAACTGGGTGACCGTCAGCCAGGCAATGGTCGACAAGCCCAGCGCCCCGGCGGTCAGCCCGGCCTGCGTCCATGGGGAGACCGAGGACAGGCCCAGGCCCACACCCAGCATCAGGAGGATCAGCGACAGGGCCGCTGCTGCGGCCGCGCCCGCGAAGACGGCGCTCCAGGACACGGCGCGCTCGCTCAGGAAAGTGCCTTCGCGCATGCCCTCCGCCGTGGGCATGGATTTGAGGATGGGATCGGATACGGATGCTTGCGGTGCCATGGTGGGTCTCCAGAAAGTGAGTGATGAAGAAAGGGGACGGCAATGGAACGGCAAAGAAAAAGCCAGGAACAACGACGACATGCGATCCTGGCCGTCACGCGGACCGGCAGCGGTGAGACACCACGCCGATGGCATGTAGGACGAAGGAGCGGGGCGGCCGGGTATGGGAATTGCCGAGTCAGCGGCGCCTTTCCCTCTCTTCGATCCAGGGGCACCTTCCATGCCGGACATGCACGAACTGCAGGAAATGTTCGCTTTCAGCCAGCCGTGGTGGGTCGTGGTGCTGCGTGGCAGCGTGGTCTACTGGTTCCTGTTCGCGCTGCTGCGGGTGTTCGCGCGGCGGGACGTGGGTTCGGTGGGGACCGCCGACGTGCTGCTGATCGTGCTGATTGCCGACGCCTCGCAGAACGCCATGGCCGGTGAATACCGCTCGATCACCGAGGGCTGTCTGCTGGTGTCCACGCTGTGGGGCTGGAGTTCGCTGCTGGACTGGCTGGCGTTTCGCTCACGCAGGTTGCGCCGCTGGATCGAACCACCGCCGCTGAAGCTGGTCCAGGACGGCCGGCTGTTGCGTCACAACCTGCGCAAGGAATGGCTGTCGGTGGATGAGCTGATGTCGAAGTTGCGGCAACAAGGGGTGGACGAGCTGTCGAAGGTGGCCTCGGCTTTCATCGAAAGCGATGGAGAGATCAGCGTGATCCAGCGCGGCGGCGAGGACAAGGAGGGCGGCGGCCAAGGGTCGCGCCAACGCCAGCCTTGAACGCCAGGCACCCGGCAGGGAACAGGTCTTGCCGACAAAGCATGCAGGTGCTCAATGCGGCGTGGGTCGCATGCAGACACCGTTCGCTTTCCCCTTCACTTCATCCACCACCGAGGAAATCCTGTCATGGCCACCAGTGTGTTACTGCAAGTTCAACGTGCCCCCTTGAATGCCCCGGGACGCGACACGGCCGCCTTGGGCCCCAGCCACAACTCGGACTCCGGCAGCGACGTGGCCGGTCTGCCCCCTCGCGCTGTTGCGCAGCATGAGTTGCCCTTGCTTGATGAGCCCGGACCGCTGCGCTTCACCGATGAGGGCCTGCTGCAAGCCCATCTGGATGACGACGAAGAGATGCCGGACGAGGCCGCCGAGGCGGCCCAGGGCGACGCGTTGCAGCTGGGCCTGCTGGAGGAGGTGCCGCGGTCCGAGGCCTCCGACATCGCGCCCGACCGCATCATCGACCTGGCCGAGATGACCGAGGGCAGTCTCCTCGACTGACCCCGTCTCCGTCGCGCCGGCCCGCGGCTCAAGGGCGTGTCCTCGGCAGCGCATGTCGGGCGCGGCGCGCCTGGTACCAGTTCATGAGGGGCGTGGCGGAGATTCCATGCAGAAAAATCGACAGCGCGATGCAAATCATGCTCGCGTCGATGAGGGTGCGTGCCAGGTCGCCGGGAAGGTCGTGCGTCAGCACGAACAGCAGGTAGAACAGGGTCCCGATCCCGCGGATCCCGAACCAGGCGATCAGGCGCCGCTGCGAGGACGGCAGGCCGCGGTGGTGCAGCACCGCCATGACGCTGAGCGGCCGGATCACCAGCACCATCAGGACCGCGAAGCCCACCATCTCGGCTTTCCAGGTGATGGTGGACAGGGCGGCTCCCACCACCAGCACCAGGCTGACCTCCGCGAGCCGCTCGCAGCGGTCGCCGAAGCGGCACAGACGCTCGTTCAGCGAGGCGGTCAGGCTGTCCTGCGCGGGATGGGCGGCCTCGGGCGAGGGGCGGGTCAGCAGCACCAGCGCACAGGCGAACACGGCGATGAACGAGGATGTGTGCGTGAGGCGGGCCAGCCCGTAGGTCAGGGCGACGCAGCCCACGAACAGCAGCTCGTCCCAGTTCAACGGATGACCCTGTTGCAGCAGCCGGCGCAT
>CBINPE010000028.1:0-40814 GCA_966252435.1 uncultured Burkholderiales bacterium
CACCTGATCAACCCCAGCACGGCGCGGGAGGGGACATGATGAAGACGAGACACTTGAACAAACTCCGGGCCGGTGCCCCGGCCCGGCAGGGCGGCGCCATTCTGATCGTGGTGCTGATCCTGTTGATGGTGCTGGGCCTGTCGGCCGTGTGGGCGCACAACGGCAGCTCGGCCAACCTGCGCATCATGAGCAACACGCAGGCGCGCCAGGAGGCCCTCTCGGCGGCGCAATCCAGCCTGGAGCGCGTCATCAGCACGACGCTGTTCAGCAGCGCGCCCGACACCGTGGCAGCCACACCGCTGATGGTGGACGTGGACGGCGACGGGCAGTCCGACTACACGGCCCAGGTGTCGCCGGCGCCCTCGTGCTACCGCGTGAAGTCGATCAAGAACTCCGACCTGGACCCGGACACCGAGTCGGACCGCTCGTGCATGGGCTCGGGCACGGCCCAGAACGCGGGCATCGAGGGGCTGTCCGGTACCACCAGCGGTGACTCCCTGTGCACCGACAGCGAGTGGAACGTGCGTGTCACGGTGAGCGACCCCCGCAGCAAGGCATTCGTGGCGGTGAACCAGGGCATCAAGATCCGCGGTCCCAAGACGGACGCGGCCAGTGCCTGTCCCTGAGTGAGCGACGCCCGGGCGCTGCATCACATCGAGATTGTTGTTCCAGACCTCGTGAGGCTGCCATGAAAGCACTGTCACTTTGCCGTTCCGCACTGGCCTGCCTGGGGCTCGGCCTGGGCCTGTGGGGCGCCGCGGCGCACGCGGAAGACATCGACATCTTCGCTAATCCCAGCTCGTCCGATTCGACCCTGCCCAACGTGCTCCTGATCCTGGACAGCTCGGCGAACTGGTCCAGCAGCATCTCCGTGCCGGACTGCTTCTACAAGGACAACGGCGTGGCCACCCTGGAAGGCCCGAAGTCCAGCAATCCCAACAAGGAGCAGGGCAAGAAGATGGCGATCGAGAAGTGCGCCCTGTACAACGTGATCGACGCCATGCCGGTCAACACGGCGGTGTCCGACCCGACGAACGACGCGAAGATCAACATCGCCATCATGTTGCTGAACGAGTCGCCCTACAACGGCAGCTACCCGCGCAAGGCCTTCATCAAGCTGAGCTCCGCCAACAAGGCCACCTTGAAGGCGTTGATCAAGGGCCTGGGCATCACCGACGACAAAGGCTCGAACGCCGACTTCGCCCGAGCGCTGTACGAGGCATTCCTCTACTACCAGAATGCCGCGCCCTACAACGGCACGGGGATGACGGCGGGCTCTTCCGCCGCCAAGGTCGACATGACCGCGTTCGCGTCCGCCGGCAACTACATCAGCCCGGCGGCGGCGTCCTGCGCCAACAACCACGTCATCCTCATCGCCAACGGTGGCCCGCAATCGGCGGAAAGCGACATCTACGACCGCCTCGTCGCGCTGCACGCCAACACCACGAAGATCGTCTACACCAATGCCAGCAAGCCGGTGTCCACCTCTGACCAGAACAACTGGGCCGACGAGATGGCGCGCTACATGAACAGCGCTGACGTCAGCTCGATGAGCGGCACGCAGGCGATCACGGTGCACACCGTCGCGGTGACGGGGGCCTCGAGCGACGGCACCTACCCGAACTACATCGAAGGCATCGCCAAGGCCGGCGGCGGGCAGTACCGCTCCGCCAGCACGGCCGACACGCTGTACACGGCGCTCACGGACATCCTGAACGAGATCCAGGCGGCCAACACGGTGTTCGCCTCGGCCAGCCTGCCGGTGTCGGTGAATGCGCGCGGCACCTACCTGAACCAGGTCTACATGGGGATGTTCCGTCCCGACTCGGGCGCCAAGCCCCGCTGGCGCGGCAACGTCAAGCAGTACCAGTTCAAGCTCTCCGTGTCGGGCGACATCGAGCTGGTGGATTCACAAGGCGCGGCCGCGATCAGCTCGTCCACAGGGTTCATCACGCCCTCGGCCGTGTCCTACTGGACGTCTTCCAGCAGCTTCTGGACCAACCAGCTGCTGGGAACGCCTCCTTCCGCGTCCGACTCGCCCGACGGCGAGGTGGTCGAGAAGGGCAGCACCGCGCAACAGCTTCGCACCGTGTACGCCACGTCGCAGGCAGACCGCAAGGTCTACACCTGCGTGGGCTGCAGCACCACGACGAACTTGAACGCCGCACTGGCCACGTCCTTCGCCGACGGCAACACACTCGTCACCTCCACCGCCCTGGGGACGTCCACCGCCGCTGAGCGCACCGACCTGATCAACTGGCTGCGCGGCGCGGACAACGCGGGTGACGAGAACGGGCCCGGGGGAACGACGACCATCCGCCCCTCCGTGCACGGCGACGTGCTGCATTCGCGCCCCGCGGTCGTCAACTATGGCGGCACGGTGGGCGTGGTCGTCTTCTATGGCGGCAACGACGGCATGCTGCACGCCATGAACGGCAACCAGTCGGGCAGCGGGGCCGGGCAGGAACTCTGGTCCTTCGTGCCCGAGGAGAACTTCGGCAAGCTCAAGCGCCTGCGCGCCAACTACCCCGAGCTGGTGCTGCCCACCGTGCCGGGGGCCGCGAGCGCGCGCGACTACTTCGTGGACGGGCCCATCGGCGTGTACCAGAAACTGGCCGCCAACGGCAGCAGCGAGAAGGTCTACGTGTACGTGGGAATGCGCCGCGGGGGACGCGTGCTCTACGCCTTTGACGTGACCGACCCCGCGGTGCCCAAGTTCATGTGGCGCAAGACCAGCACCGACCTGCCGGAGCTGGGCCAGACCTGGTCCGAACCCAAGGTGGCACGCATCAAGGGCAACACCAACCCGGTGCTGATCTTCGGCGGCGGCTACGACACAGCCGAGGACACCAGCCCCGCCGGCGTCACCACCATGGGCCACCGCGTCTACGTGCTGGACGCCGTCACGGGCGAGCTGCGCAAGGCCTTCAGCGGCATGACCCATGCCGTGGCGGCCGACGTGGCCCTGGTGGACAGCGACTACGACGGCTATGTCGACCGGGCCTACGCGGTGGACCTCGGTGGCGGCATCTGGCGTGTGAATTTCGAGAATGCTGCCGGCGAGTCGGCCGTCGACAAGTGGTCGGTCTACCAGGTGGCCGACCTGTCAGGCGGCACCACCTCGGGCCGCAAGTTCCTGTTCGCTCCGGATGTCGTGCTCACCAAGTCTTTCGCGGCCCTGATGCTGGGCTCGGGCGACCGCGAGAAGCCGCTGCTCAAGACCACCCAGGATCACTTCTTCACGGTGTACGACAAGCGCCTCGTCAAGGGCGCGCCCGAGACCCCATCGATCGTCAGCTTCGCCGACCTGACGGCCTCGGGGACCAGCTCCACGACCGCAGGCCATGGCTGCTACGTGGCGCTGTCGGCCGGTGAGAAGGTCGTCAATGCCGCCACGACGATCGGGGGCAACACCTACTTCGGCACCAACCAGCCGTCCACTTCCTCGTCGGCGAACACCTGCTCGGCCAACCTCGGCCTGGCGCGCAGCTACGCGATGCCCTTGTTCTGCCAGGCGCCTTCGTCCCAGGAGCTGGCCGGCGGCGGGCTGCCGCCCAGCCCGGTGGCCGGCATCGTCACGATCGTCGATTCGACAGGCAAGAGCAAGCAGGTGCCTTTCGTCATCGGTGCGCCGAATCCCAAGAAGTCGGCCATCGAGGGCGTGCGCGTCAACCCGGTGATCAACCTGCCGCGCCGCCGCGTGTACTGGTACCAGGAGACCAACCGCTGATGCCTGCTGCCCTCAGGCGACGCTGAACAGGTCGCCTCAGAACGCCCATTTGAAGCCCAGCGTCACCTGCCGCTCGCGGGTGCTGGTCTGCTGCGCGAGGGAGGCGTTCACGCTGAGGTCCTCCCGGAAGGTCCAGCGCAGGCCGGTGCCCAGCCAGGGATGGCGCTGCCGGTCGTCGTCGAAGACCTCGGCCATCACATCGACCCCGTGGTCGAGCGATTTCTCGATGGCGAGGTTCCAGCCGATGGTGTCCTGCGCCGCCGGCACGTCGCGCACCCATCCGAGGTTGGCGTGGGTCAGCAGGCCAGGTGCCCACGCCCGCGTGGCCACGAGGGTGAGGTTGGTGGCGTCGTGGTGGGTGCCGCCACCGCTGGAGCGAAGCCAGGTGGCGCCCCAGGCCAGGGTCAGCCCCAGGGGCTGGTCGTCGGTGCGGGGGAGGATCTGCGTCTTGCCGCTGAGGGCCAGGCCGTGCGCGGTGTCGCCGTCGGCGCGGCTGCGGCTCAGTCCCAGGGCGACCTGGGAGCGCAGCCCGACGCCGCAGCCGAACTGGGTGCTGCCGCCATGCGCGGCCTCCAGGCCGGGTGCCTTGGCACGCAGTCCGAAGGACTCCCACTCGCAGTGGTGGGGTTCGAGCACGTCCGCGTCCTCGGTCACGAGTGGCCGGCCGGCCAGGGCGTTGGGTGCGTGGAGCAGCAGCACCGCGAGGGGCGCAAGGTAGAGATGCTTGAGAATGGTGTCCATGACCTGAGAGAAGAGAAGGATGGGAGCCGCCAGGGGCCCGCAGTGTAGTGGGTGTCTTCTCCCGGTCTCCAACCGCCGTTCATGAATGAGCATCAAGGAAACACACATGAAGAAGCGCCTTGTCGCCCTGGGCTGCCTGCTGGCCTTGCCAGCCGTGTCTGTGCACGCGCAGACCCAGAGCCCGCACCCACCGGCTTCCGCGGCCGCGGTCAACGAGCAGTTGTCGAAGGCGCTGGTCTGCCGCGGCGACAGCCTGGGCATCGTCCGCGCGCTGCCAGGGAAGAAGAAGGAACTGGCCACCCTCGGCATCGACGTCCGCCCGAACGACGAGGAGGGCGAGGATGAGGTGATCGAGGTCCTGCTGCGCGAGCCCCTCCAGCTGGAGGGCGCGACGGCCGACAAGGTGACCCTGTCCTTCGGCTCGCCTTACCCGGGCTTCTCGGGGCTCGTCTTCGCTGAATTCAAGGGCGACCCGCAGGCGGTGATCCGCGGCCTCAAGCTGATCAAGGGCAGCGCGGCCAGGTACCCCATCGCCCCCTATGTATCCCGCGCTGCAACCCGGGCTGGATGCCCGCCCCACGTGGGCCTGTCGGTGCTGGGGAAAGACCGCTTCGTGCTTGGCTGCGGCTGGTGCAATGGCGGTTGAGTTTCTCCGACAACCCGATCCTTCCCCTCATCATCATCTTTGCCCTGTATGGAATTGGAATTGTTTTCCCGCCACCTCGCCTTTCACGGTGCCATCGTCCTGCTCATCGGCCTGCTGTGCGGCGCCCCCTATGGGAGTGCCGTGAACCGAGGTGCCCCCGCCCACATCGTCCACGGCTGGCGCGTGGCCCATGCCAGCCTGCCCGTGGGCGGCATGCTCATGCTGGCCGTCGCAGCCCTGCTGCCTTCGTTCGCGGTGCCTGCCGGGGTGAAATGGTTCATCGCCGTCACCCTGATCGTTTCGTCCTACGCGTTCTCTTTCTCGCTGCCACTGGGGGCCTGGGTCGGCCACCGGGGCCTGTCTTCCGAGGGGCCGCTGTCCGCCAAGCTCGTCTATCTCGGCAACCTGCTGGGAGCCTGGACATCCGTGGTGGCTGCACTGGGGCTGGTGTACGCAGGCTTCGTCTCGCTCTGAAGCTCGAAGCGCCCGACGATGCTGGCGGGAAGAAGAGGATGTCCCGATGAAAGGCACGCCATGATCGTTCCCGACCATTGGGCCGAGGCCCGCATCCAGCACCGCGCCCAGGGCCGGCAGGTGACCGTGCGCCGGTACGGCTGGTCCATGCTCAGCGAGGCGGATGCCCTGCGCATGGCGCAGGCGCGTGCACAAGAGGCCCTGCAGCGCATCCTCGCGGGCGAGGCGCTGGAGCGGCGGGAGCGCAAGCGGGCCTACAACGGAGCGACGGGTGGGCCGATTCGCGAAGAAGTCCTCGCGCGCCATGGCGACGACGTCGTGGTCACGCGCAACGCCTACGGCGCACGCTGCCTCAACTCGGAGAGGGTGCTTTTCGCAGACATCGACTTCGAGGTCCAGACTCCGGCCCGGCAGGGCCTTCTTGTCTTCGCCGTGCTGGCGCTGGCAGCCGTTGGGGCGGGGGTTCTGCTGGAGAGCCGGGCGGCGGTGGCGGGCTTGATGGTCCTGGCGCTGCTGCTCGCGCTGCCCCTGGCCCGTGCCGTGCATCGGCTGGTCCTGCGCCTGCGGGGCGGACCACAGCAACTGGCCCGCCGCCGCATTCGCGATTTCCTCGCCCGCCACCCAGCGTGGAACCTGCGGATCTACCGCACGCCGGCAGGCCTTCGGTTGCTGGCAACCCACCAGGCGTTCGATGCTGCCTCCGACGAGGTGCAGCGCTTTTTTGCCGCGGTGTCCGCCGACCCGGTGTATGTGCGCATGTGCACCCTCCAGCGTTGTTTCCGGGCGCGGCTGAGTGCCAAGCCCTGGCGCATTGGCGTGACGGAACACCTGCGCCCGCGAACGGGTGCCTGGCCGGTGCGCCCCGAGCAGCAGGCCAGCCGGGCCGCCTGGATCGCTCGCTACGAAGCGCTGGCGGCTGGTTTCGCCGCTTGTCACTACGAAGAGTCGCTGGGATCAGGGGTCGTCGATGAGACGGTGCGATTGGTGATCGAGCTTCACGACCGCGAAACGCGGGCCCAGGCGATTGGCGTGACGCTGGCTTGAGGGAGGGCGGCCTCAGCGGTGCCGCAGCAGTCGGCGCATGCGGGTGCGCTTGGCGGGAAGGGACGGCGCAGCCAACGGAGGCAGCTCGCCCGCTTCGGCCTCGCTCACGGCCTCCGGTTCGGCGGCCGGGTCGGTGTGGCGAGGGGGCCAATGCTTCAACTGGGAACGCCGGACCAGGGCCACACTGCCCGGTGGCGCCACAAAGCTGCGTTCCCACACGTGGGTGACCAGGCGCCGGTGGATGCGCTCGGTGACCACCACGGTGCTGCAGCGCGTGCCGTACAGGCCGTCAGCCGTGCGGATGAAGGCGGCCGAGAGCTCGCGCTCCCGCGCCGGGGGGAGGCCGGTTTCGGGCAGTTCGTCGTCCGCAGCGAGGCTGCGGTCGCTGAGCGCTGCGAACAGCTGGTCCGCCAAGTTGTCGACCGAGGCGTCGGGCGGGCTGTGCTGGAGGGCATGCGCCACCCGGGCCTTCAGCTGCCCCACCTTGGGCCATTCCGGTTCGTTCAGCAGGCCATTGGACAGGCCGACCAGGCCACTGCCCAGCCGCATCGGGTGGGTGGTGAGGTTGGAGGCCCAGAAGCAGTGGCTGTCCTTGAAGTCGAGCGCGATCAGGTTGAAGCCGTTGAAGCCACTCAAGGCGGTTCGCATCCAGAAACGGTCGGCGCTTTCGCGATGTGCGAGCCAGTCCAGCACGATGCGCCCGCGCGAAGGTGCCTCGGGGTCTGGCAAGCCGGGCCGGCGCACGTTGGTGACGAGGGCCAGGCGTCCCTGGGTGGTCAGCCCCAGCCAGGTGCCGCCGTGCAGCAGATCGCGGCCGCTGAGCACCGGTGGTCCGTCCGGCGGCTGCCACCATCCCAGCCGGGCGGTGGGACGGCTGAAGAATTCATCCCGGTTGGCAGCCAGCACCAGCGGAAAGCGACGGCTCTGGTCGATGGCCAGGGCGATCAGGCACATGGCACGAACGCTTCCGTGTGGCGCGGGCCGGCCAGCCAGGGCAGCAGGGCCTCGGCGGCACGCTCGATGTCGGCCTGCAGGGAGGCATCGATGCCTGCCGGGCTGGCGTAGGTCTCCATCCAGGTGTGCAGCCCCGGCTGGCCGGGCCCTTCACCTGGATCTTCCAGAGGATGCCGCAGCATCAGGCGCGCCTGGAGGCTGGGATGCGCTGTGCGCAGGCGTGCCTGCATGGCGTGTGCGGCGGCCTGGAAGGGGGTGGCATGCGCGGGGCTCACCAGGTAATAAATGAACAGTTCGCGCATGCGCCCGGCTCAAAGAGGGTTTGAGCTGGCGCTGGAACTGTCGGCGACGGGGGTGGGCACGGGCACGGGCACGGGGTAGGGCATGGGGCGGCGGGTCAGCACCGGGCCGTCGACGTGGCCCAGGTGCAGGGTGCCGCCTTCCAGGGCCGCCAGCTTGATCTCCACCAGCATGGCGCTGCCGCCTCCCTGGGGCAGCGGGGCGGTGCTGACCACCATGCCAGCGGGCTGGCCGGGATCGTCTTCATGGAAGACGTCCTGGCCAACCTTGGCCAGCGGCGCCTGCGCGGCCACCTCGAACAGGTACATGCGGCGCTTCAGGATGCCACGGTACTGGCTGCGGGCCACCACCTCCTGACCGGGGTAGCAGCCTTTCTGGAAGTTGACCCCGCCGAGCAGTTCGAAGTTGATCATCTGGGGAACGAACTGTTCGGCGGTGGACAGCTCGATCGTGGGGACACCGCTTTCCACGTCCAGCCAGCGCCACAGCGCCATGTCGAGTTCGGGGATGGGCACCTCCAGGGTGGGCAACTGGGGGGCCACCCACAACACCCGGGCCGTGCCTGCCGCATCCGGCAGGCGCACCAGCGACCCCTCGGGCAGGCGGCAATGCGCCCAGGCGGGCGGGTTGCCTGCGCCCGCCAGCATGGCCAGGGCCGGGTCGCCCGCCACACCCCACAGCCGCGGCACCGGCGCATCGCCCACCGGGGCCTGCCCGTCGGTCAGCCGGCAATCGGCGCGCAGGATGAACATGGACAGCCGCTTCAAGGTGGCAGGCAGCACGCTGCGGTGGCAGGCCAGCCAGATGTCATCCGGCGCGACCTGCCAGGCCAGCATGCTGGCCAGCAGGCGGCCCTTGGGCGTGCAGTAACCGGCCAGGCGGGTCTGTTGGGCGTCCAGTTGCTTGAAGTCGCTGCTCAGCTGGCTGTGCAGGAAGGCGGCGGCATCCTTGCCTTGGGCGCGCATCAGGCCCCAGTGAGTGAGTTCGGTGGCGCCGTGGTAGGGGGGGAGGGCGGTGTTCATGGGCCGATTATCATCACCCGCCACGCATTCCTCCTCGCCAAACTTGGTGGTTTTGGCGGTGTTTTCAATGAAAGTCATTCGATATTGCCTTTTGCTCCTGGTGTTGGCGGCGGCTGCGGCCGCTGGCGGGGTGGCCTGGTGGCTGGAGCAGCCCCTGCCCCTGGCCACCGACACGGTGGAGCTGTCCATCGAGCCCGGCACGGCGCCGCGCGACATCGCCAACGGCTGGGTCCAGGCGGGGGTGCAGGCGCCGCCCTGGGCGCTGTACGAGTGGTTCCGCTGGTCGGGCGAGTCCAAGAAGATCCGCGCCGGCAGCTACGAGATCGACCGCCGCGTCACGCCGCGCAGCCTGCTGCAGAAGATGGTGCGGGGCGACGAGAGCATGGCCACGGTGCGCCTGATCGAGGGCTGGACCTTCCGCCAGTTTCGCGCCGAGCTGGCCAAGGCGCCCGCGTTGCAGGGCACCATCGCCGGGATGAGCGACGAGCAGGTCATGGCCGCATTGGGGGCACCCCCCGGCACGCTGCCCGAGGGGCTGTTCTATCCCGACACCTATGCCTACAGCAAGGGCAGCAAGGACCTGGCCGTGCTGCGGCGTGCCTACCGCGCGATGCAGCAGCGCCTCGCCGCGGCCTGGGCCGCGCGCGCGCCGGAGCTGCCGTTGCGCAGCGAGGCCGAGTTGCTGACCCTGGCATCGATCATCGAGAAGGAGACCGGCGCCGCCTCGGACCGGGTCAAGGTGGCCGCGGTGTTCGTCAACCGGTTGCGGCTGAACATGCCGCTGCAGACCGACCCCACGGTCATCTACGGGCTGGGCGAGGCCTTCGACGGTAACCTGCGCAAGCGCGACCTGCAGACCGACACGCCCTACAACACCTACACTCGCACAGGCCTGCCGCCCACGCCCATCGCCATGCCGGGCAAGGCCTCGCTGATGGCCGCCGGCCAGCCGGCCCCGATCAAGGCCCTGTACTTCGTGGCCAGGGGCGATGGCACCAGCGCGTTCAGCGAGACGCTGGCCGATCACAACCGGGCCGTCAACCGGTACCAGCGGGGCCGCTGAGCCTGGCGCCTGCGGGTCCCTGGCTTGACGTCCTTTCCACCTTCCACCCATTCCTGTCCTTTGAGCGAGCCCCCCTTGACACGCAGATTCATCACGTTCGAAGGCATCGACGGCGCCGGCAAGTCCACCCACCTGGCGGCCGTGGCGCAGCACCTGCGCGACCGCGGCGCGACGGTGGTCGTGAGCCGCGAGCCGGGGGGGACGCCCCTGGCCGAGCAACTGCGCGAGCTGCTGCTGCGCGACCCCATGGACCCTCTGAGCGAAGCCCTGCTCGTGTTCGCCGGCCGGCGCGACCATGTCCAGCAGGTGATCCTGCCGGCCCTGCAGCGCGGCGACACGGTCCTGTGCGACCGCTTCTCCGACGCCAGTGCGGCCTACCAGGGCGGGGGCCGCGGGGTGCCGGCCGAGGTGCTGGAGCGCCTGGAGGCCTGGGTGCATCCCGGCCTGCAGCCCGACCTCACCTTCTGGTTCGACCTGCCGGCCGAGGTGGCGGCGCAGCGCCTGGCGGGGGCCCGGGCGCCCGACCGCTTCGAGCAGCAGGACACGGCGTTTTTCAGCCGGGTCCGCGCGGCCTACGCCCGTCGCGCCGAGGCCGCACCGGCACGGTTCGTGCGCCTTGACGCGTCCGTCCCCGTGGCCGAGGTGGGGCGCCAGATCCGCCAGGCGCTGGAGTCGCGTGGATGGTAGGGGCAGCGGACGTGCCGCAGGACGCGCCGGGCGCGAGCGCCAACCTGCCCGAGGCGCTGGGGATGCCGTGGCTCGAGGCACCGCTGCACCAGGCCCTGAATGTTCTGCAGGGACATGCGCTGCTGGTGTGCGCGCCCCCGGGCGCCGGGGCCTTCGAGCTGTCGCTGGCCGTGGCGCAGGGCTGGCTGTGCCAGAGCCCCGACGCGGCGGGCCGGCCCTGCGGGCATTGCGCCAGTTGCCACTGGGTGGCCGCGCGCAGCCATCCCGACCTGCTGTGCCTGCTGCCAGAGGCCCTGCAGGAGTCGCTGGGTTGGCGCCTGGGTGAACCTGAGGCCGAGGCGTCGGAGGGCAAGGCCGCCAAGGCCAAGCCCAGCCAGGAGATCAAGGTCGAGGCGGTGCGGGCCGCGGTGGCCTTCGCCCAGACCACTTCGGCGCGCGGCCGGGCCAAGGTGGTGCTGATCCACCCGGCGCAGCGCATGAACGCGGTGGCGGCCAACGCCTTGCTCAAGACGCTGGAGGAGCCAGCCGGCGCGGCGCGCTTCATCCTCAGCTGCAGCCTGCCCCAGGCCTTGCTGCCGACCCTGCGCAGCCGCTGCCAAGTGTTGACCGTGGGACTGCCGGCGCCGGCGCAGGCGGTGGCATGGCTGACGCGGCAGGGTGTGGACCAGCCGGAGGTCCTGCTTGCCGCCACGGGCGGCCTGCCGCTGGCAGCGCGCGACTGGGCGGCCGAGGGCATCACGGCAGCGGCCTGGCAGGCCCTGCCGCAGGCGGTGATGAAGGGGGAGGCGGGCGGCCCCCTGGCGAACTGGCCGCTGCCGCGCTGGGTGGACGGGCTGCAGAAGCTGTGTCACGACGCGATGTGCGTGGCCTGCGGGGGAACGCCGCGCTTCTTTCCCGCGCCGGCGGTGCCGGCGGGAGCGGCGCTGCCGGCGTTGTCGGCCTGGGCCCAGGCCCTGAAGCGCATGGCCCGCCATGCCGAGCATCCCTGGAGCCAGCCCCTGGCCGTGGCCGCGCTGCTCCAGGAGGCCCGTCAGGCTCTGCAGCCGCCTCGCTGAGCGGGGGCCGGCAGGATCGTTGGGCAGGGATGGCCTGGGTGGACAGGGCAGGGGGCCTGCCAAATAATTCCAGCAATTGCTCTGCAAACAGTGGCCAATCGCACGTTTCCGGTGCGTGGCCCTTCGCTAAACTGGCCGTCATGAGTCTGTCCTCCCCCCGCGGCAATCCCCTGGCGCAAGCATCCGCTGCTGGTGCCGTGGCCGGCCGACCGAGTGTGATCCAGCTGGTGTTCCGCGAACGGGGTGCCCTGTACGCTGCCTACATCCCCTTGCTCAAGGACGGCGGCCTGTTCGTCCCCACCAGCCGTGACTACCGGCTGGGAGACGACATCTACCTGCTGCTGTCCCTGCCGGAAGACCCCCAGCGTTTCCCGGTGGCCGGCAAGGTGGCCTGGATCACCCCGGCCAACGCCTCCGGGGGCCGCACCCAGGGGGTGGGGGTGAGTTTCCCCAACGATGAGAAGACGCGCCAGCTCAAGATCAAAATCGAGGCCATCCTGGGCACGGCCATCTCGTCCAACAAGCCGACCCAGACCCTCTGAGCTTGCGGCCTGGCTGCGGCCGGCCAACCTGCCAAGGCCCGGCCCTTGCCCGGGCCCTGCCTCGTTCCTTCACCCTTTTGGATTTCCCTCTCCGCATGTTTGTCGATTCCCATTGCCATTTGAATTTTCCCGAGCTGCGTGAGCGGCTGCCCCAGATCCGCGCCGACATGGCGGCCGCCCGCGTCGACAGGGCCTTGTGCATCTGCACCACCCTGGAGGAGTTCGACCAGGTGCATGCCCTGGCCCTGGCGCACGACAACTTCTGGGCCAGCGTCGGGGTGCATCCCGACAACGAGGGTGTGACGGAGCCGGGCGTGGCGGACCTGGTGCGGCTGGCGGGGCTGCCGCGGGTGGTGGCCATCGGGGAGACGGGCCTGGACTACTACCGCCTGGAAGGCCGCAGCGTGGCCGACATGGCGTGGCAGCGTGATCGCTTCCGGGTCCACATCCAGGCGGCCCGGGAGACCGGCCTGCCGCTGATCGTGCACACCCGCAGTGCCAGCGAGGACACCCTGGCCGTGCTGCGCGAGGCCGGCCCGCGGCACAGCGGGGTGTTCCACTGCTTCACCGAGAGCTGGGAGGTTGCGCAGGCGGCGCTGGACCTGGGGTTCTACATCTCGTTTTCCGGCATCCTCACCTTCAAGAACGCGCAGGCCTTGCGCGAGGTGGCGCGCCGGGTGCCGCTGGAGCGCTGCCTGATCGAGACCGACAGTCCCTACCTGGCGCCCGCTCCGCACCGGGGGCAGACCAACACGCCGGCCTGGGTGCCTCTGGTGGCGCAGGCCCTGGCGCAGTTGAAAGAGCTTCCCCTGGAGGAGGTGGCCGCAGCCACCTCGCATAATTTCGAGCGCCTGTTCACCCGCGCCCGCCCTGCGGCGCTGTGACCGATCGACTGTTTCTGGGAGTTTTCCGTGGACTTTTCCTTCATGTTGAACCGCGTGCCTTTGACTTTGGACGTGGCGCCCTGGCCGTCGTCCCGCAAGCCGCTCGTGCGCGGCCTGCTGCCCTGGCTGCTGGCGCTGCTGCTGGCCCTGGGGGTGTGTGCGCAGGCCCGGGCCGGCTCCTATGAGGAGTTCTTCGCCGCCATCGACCGCAACGACGGCCCCGCCGTGGCGGGCCTGCTGGAGCGCGGCTTCGATCCCAACAGCCGCAGCCCCGAAGGGCAGGTGGGCCTGTTCCTGGCGCTGCAGAAGGAGTCCTACGACGTCGTGGCCGTGCTGATGAAGTCCAAGGACGTGAACGTCAATGCCCTCAACAACGTGGGTGAATCGCCCTTGATGATGGCCGCGCTGAAGGGCAGCCTGGAGTGGGCCCAGAAGATCGTCCAGCGTGGGGCCGAGGTCAACAAGTCGGGCTGGACGCCACTGCACTACGCCGCGACGGGGCCGCAGCCCAAGGTGGTGTCGTTCCTGCTCGACAAGGGCAGCCTCATCGACGCCGAGTCGCCCAACGGCACCACGCCGCTGATGATGGCGGCCCGCTACGGTGAGGAGGCCAGCGTGCGGGTGCTGACCGCCCGGCAGGCCGACGGCCGCAAGAAGAACCAGCAGGGGCTGGACGCGGCCGCCTTCGCCCGCCTGGCCGGGCGGGCGGAACTGGCCAAGTTGCTCGAGCAGCGCTACCGCTGAGCCGCTGGCGGGCATGCCGTCGGCAAGGGCCTGGGGGTCACCCTCTCGGGACCTACCCGAGTCAGGAAAAAACTGACAGACGCTTTGGCGCTGCCCCGACTGGGCGGTTTTGGAGTGGGGAGCGAGTATTCACCCGCCCCTCATCACTGGAGCCCGCCATGCAAGACACGCCCCTGATCGCCAACCCGTTCGCCATGATGCTCAACCCCGAAGCTGTGATCCAGGCCATGGAGCGCTCTCAGAAGCTGAACCGTCTGCACAGCCGGATCTGCCGTCCCCTGGACAACCCCACCAACAAGAAGGGCGATGAGGCCGATGGCCCGGATTCCCAGATGGGTTCCCTGCAGGGGCCCGATGGCCTCTGAAGCCCCGCCCTGCCCAAGGATGAGTGAACGAACGCTCGATCGCCGGTCGCCCTGACCGGCGGATCGATCGTTCGGATGATGCGGATGTGACCGCAAGCGGACCCCGGCCTACTGCGCGGTCCAGCCTCCGTCCACCGCCCACGCTGCCCCGCGCACGTTGTTGCCGGCGGGGGAGCACAGGAACAGCACCAGCTCGCCCAGCTCCTCAGGCGTCGTGAACTGCAGCGAGGGCTGCTTCTCGGCCAGCAGGCGCCGCGTCGCCTCGGCGTTGTCGATGCCTTCCGCGGCCACCCGCGCGTCCAGTTGCTTCTGCACCAGCGGCGTGAGCACCCAGCCCGGGCAGATCGCATTGACCGTGATGCCGGTGGTGGCCGTCTCCAGGGCCACCACCTTGGTCAGGCCCACGAGGCCATGCTTGGCCGCCACGTAGGCTGACTTCTGCGCCGAGGCCACCAGCCCGTGCGCCGAGGCAATGTTGATCACGCGCCCCCAGTTGCGGGCCCGCATGCCGGGCAGCGCCAGCCGGGTGGTGTGGAAGGCCGCGCTGAGGTTGATGGCCAGGATCGCATCCCACTTCTCGACGGGGAAGTCCTCCACCGCCGCCACGTGCTGGATGCCCGCGTTGTTCACCAGGACGTCCACCCCACCGAACTCCGACTGGGCCTGCGCGATCATGTCCGCGATCTCGGCGGGCTTGCTCATGTCGGCCCCCGAGTAGCTCACCTTCACGCCCAGCGCCTTCACCTGCGCGCGCGCCTCCTCGACCTCGCCGAAGCCGTTCAGGAGGATGTTGGCTCCCTGCCGGGCCAGGCACAGGGCCACGCCGAGGCCGATGCCGCTGGTCGAGCCGGTGACCAGCGCGGTTTTTCCTTGCAACATGAGCATTCCTTTTCAAAAGTTCGACAACACGGTTGTACGATGGATTCGACCACCCACCTTGCACTGTAGCCAAGGAACACACGAGGGCCTTCCATGACCGACCCGTCGCCGGCTTCTTCTTTCGTCCAGCCCCGCCTGCACCATGTCCGTTGCCTGCGGATGGAGCAACTACCGCGCCTGGGCTACTGGGAGTGGGGCGACCCCGGCAATCCACGCGTGCTGCTGTGCATGCATGGCCTGACCCGCCAGGGACGTGACTTCGACACCCTGGCCCGTGCGCTGTGCGACCGCTACCGCGTGGTGTGCCCCGACGTGATGGGCCGCGGCCAGTCGGACTGGCTGACCGACCCTGCTGGCTACCAGATCCCCGCCTACGTGGCCGACATCGTGACCTTGCTGGCGCGGGTCGACGCCGACAGCCTGCATGTGGTGGGCACCTCGATGGGCGGGTTGATCGGCATGGCGCTGGCCTCCCTGCCGGACTCGCCCGTGGAGCGGCTGGTGCTCAACGATGTCGGGCCGCACCTGCAGCGGGAAGCCCTCGAGCGCATCGGCGCCTATGTCGGCTTGCCGGGCCACTGGGACACCGAGGAGGCCGCGGCCGACCACCTGCAGCTGCTGTCCGCCAGCTTCGGACCGCACACCCGCGCGCAGTGGATGGCCCTGTCGCGCCCCATGCTCAAGCCGCAGGGCACGGGCTTCACCCTGCACTACGACCCCAAGATCGGCCTGGCCTTCCGCGACGTGCCCGAGGCCATGCTGCAGGCCAACGAAGCCGTCCTGTGGCGCGCCTATGACGCGATCCGCTGCCCGACCCTGCTGCTGCGCGGGGCCGAGTCGGACCTGCTGGACGTCGCTACCGCCCGCGCCATGACCCAGCGCGGACCGCGCGCCCAGCTGCACGAGTTCCCCGGCGTCGGTCACGCGCCGACCCTGGTCCAGGATGACCAGGTGGCGGTGGTGAAGTCATTTTTGTTGGCATGATCGGGATGTGAAAACCAGTCAGCCCCAGGCCAGTGCCACTTCCTCCTTTCCCTCCTCCACCATCGTTCAATGGGTTGACGCCCAGGACGCTGAAGATGTCTCGCAACTGACGCGTGCGCGTGCGTTCGCGCAGCCGCTCCTGCACGGCCAGATGCTGCACTCGGGCGAGGATGCCCTGGTGCACGCCGACGGCGTCGCCACCATCCTGCAGGGCATTGGCGCGGCACCCTCCATGCAGGCCGCGGTGTACCTGGTCTATGCGGCCGACTACCTGCAGCACCCCGAGGAGGTGGTGACCAAGGCCTTTGGCCCGACCTACGCCAGCCTGATGCTGCACACCCGCAAGCTGGTGCAGATCCAGCGCGCGGCTCGCCAGGCCCAGGTGGGCGTGGCGCAGCAGGCCCAGCAGACTGAGCGCGTGCGCAAGATGCTGCTGGCGTTCTCGCAGGACCTGCGGGTGGTGCTGCTGCGGCTGGCCTCGCGCCTGCAGACGCTGCGCTTCCACGCCGGGGCTCGGGTGCCCTGCGCGCGCGAGGTGGCCGAGGAAAGCCTGCAGGTGTTCGCGCCGCTGGCCAACCGACTCGGCATCTGGCAGATCAAGTGGGAGCTCGAGGACCTGGCCTTCCGCTTCCTGCAGCCCGAGGACTACCGCGAGGTGGCCCGCCTGCTCGACGAGCGCCGGGTCGAGCGCGAGGCCGGCGTCGAGCTGTTCCGCCAGCAGCTCAGCGCGGCCCTGGCGGCGCACGGCCTGCAGGCCGAGGTGCAGGGCCGGCCCAAGCACATCTACAGCATCTGGAAGAAGATGCAGGGCAAGGGCCTGGCCTTCGCCCAGGTGTTCGACGTGCGCGCGATGCGCGTGATCGTGCCCAGCGTGGAGGACTGCTATGCCGTGCTCAGCCAGGTCCACGCGCTGTTCAAGCCGGTGGAGGGCGAGTTCGACGACTACATCGCGCGCCCCAAGCCCAACGGCTACCAGTCGCTACACACGGTGGTGCTGGACGAGCGCGGGCGCGCTGTGGAGGTGCAGATCCGCACGCGCGACATGCACAACCACGCCGAGTTCGGCGTGGCTTCGCACTGGGCCTACAAGGAGGCCGGCGTCAAGGGCTACGCAGGCGTCAGCACCACCGAGGCGCAGGCGCGGTTGAACGAGGCCCGCAAGGCGGTGCTGCGCCAGCTGCTGGCCTGGGAGCGCGAGTTCGTCGCGCGTGGCGATGCCGCGGCGGTGGACGACCGCATCTACGTCTTCACGCCGCAGGCCGCGGTGGTCGAACTCGCGGCCGGGGCCACGCCGGTGGACTTCGCCTATGCCGTGCACACCAGCCTGGGACACCGCTGCCGCGGCGCCAAGGTCGACGGCGTGCTGGTGCCGCTCAACACACCGCTGCAGAACGGGCAGACCGTCGACGTCAGCACCGTGAAAGAGGGCGGTCCCTCGATGGACTGGCTCAACCCGCAACTGGGGTTCCTGCAGAGCCACCGGGCGCGTGCCAAGGTGCGGGCCTGGTTCAACGCGCAGGCGCAGCAGCAGACCATCGCCAAGGGGCGTGAAGCGGTGGAGAAGGTGCTGCAGCGCGAAGGCAAGACCGTGATGAAGCTGGACGACGTGGCGTCGATGCTGGGCTTTCGCAGCGCCGACGCCCTGTTCGAGGCGGTCGGCAAGGACGAGTTCTCGCTGCGCCACGTGGAGGCCGGCCTGCGGCCCTCCGAGCCCGTGCCGGACGAGCCGGCGCCGCGTTTCCGCACGCGCCAGCCCACCCCAGGTGGGGCGGCGCAGGTGCTGGTGGAGGGCGTGCCTTCGCTGATGACGCACTTGGCGCGCTGCTGCCGGCCGGCGCCGCCCGATGCGATCGGCGGATTCGTCACGCGCGGCAAGGGCGTGGCGGTGCATCGCACCACGTGCTCGAACTGGCGCGAGATGAACCGGCGCTCGCCCGAGCGGACGGTCCAGGTCGACTGGGTGGCGGGGCCGGGCGACGCCCCCGCGCTGTACCCGGTCGACATCAGTGTCCAGGCGGCCGACCGGCAGGGCCTGCTGCGCGACATCTCCGAGGTGTTCTCGAAGGAGAAGATGAACGTGGTGGGCGTCAAGACGCAGTCGCTCAACGACCCGCGCGGCCCCACGGCCTGGATGACTTTCACGGTCGAGGTGCGCGACGTCACGCGCCTGGACGACATGCTGGCCCGCGTGGGGCAGGTGAGTGGCGTGCGCAGCGTGCAGCGGCGCTGAGGAGGTCATGTCGCGATGGGTGAAGTGTGTTGGCATCACCTGTGGTGCGAGGTGGTCTCCAGGCGTGCTATAGTCTCGGTCTTCTTGAGTCAGACCTTAGGCGCGTAGCTCAGCTGGTTAGAGCACCACCTTGACATGGTGGGGGTCGTTGGTTCGAGTCCAATCGCGCCTACCAATTCTTTTCCACTGCCCGTTCCCCAGCCCGCCAGGGCTCGCCGCGGCAGTGTCCGCCTCCTGCGAAGCCATCAACCGCAGGGCATGAATGCCGGGTTGCTGGTCTTTGGCATTCGCTTTCATTCCTGAAGCAGTCCGGTTCGAATGAATTTCGCGTCCCTGCAATTTGCCCAGTTCCTAGGGCTCGTGTTCGCCGCCTACTGGTTGCTGGGGCGCAGGTCGCTGCAGAACTGGCTGCTGCTGGGCTGCAGCTACTACTTCTACGCCTGCTGGGACGTCCGTTTCCTCGCCTTGATCTTCTTTCTCACGGGCGCGAGCTACGCGGCGGGCGCGCGCATCGGCGCGACGACCGACCCGCTGGTGCGGCGCCGCTGGCTGCTGGGCTATGTGGGCGTCAGCCTGGCGGTGCTGGGCGTGTTCAAGTACTTCAACTTCTTCGCCGCCTCGATGGGCAGCCTGCTGGCCAGTCTGGGCTTGCAGGCGCACCCGGTGGTGCTGGAGATCGTGCTGCCCGCGGCCATCTCGTTCTACACCTTCGAGTCGCTGAGCTATGTGATCGAGATCTATCAACGCCACCTGCCCGCGACGACGCGGCTGCGCGACTATGCCCTGTTCATCGCCTACTTCCCCAAGCTGGTGGCAGGGCCGATCGAGCGTCCGGGTGTGCTGATCCCGCAGCTGCAGGCCGAGCGGCGGCTGGACGTCGAGGGCTTCACGCGGGGCCTGTTCCTGATCCTGCTGGGGCTGTTCAAGAAGATCGCGATCGCTGATGGCCTGGCGCCCAGCGTTGACTCGGTGTTCGGCAGTCCCACGCCAGTCTCGGGCACCGACATCGCGCTGGCGACCCTGGCGTTCACCTTCCAGATCTACTGCGACTTCTCGGGCTACTCGGACATCACGCGCGGGGTGTCGAAGCTGTTCGGCATCGAGCTGAGCGCGAACTTCCGCTTCCCCTATTTCGCAAGTTCCCCCAGCGAGTTCTGGAAGCGCTGGCACATCTCGCTGTCAAGCTGGCTGAGGGACTATGTGTACATCCCCCTGGGGGGCAACCGGCAGGGACCCTGGCGCACCCGGCTGAACCTGATGCTGACGATGGGCCTGGGCGGCCTGTGGCACGGCGCGGCCTGGAACTACGTGCTGTGGGGGCTGTACCAGGGCGGCTTGCTGGTGATCTACGCCTTGCTGCCAGCGCGCAAGGAGCGGCCCGTGCCGGGGGCCGCGATGCTGCGCCTGGCGGGCAGGCTGGCCGCTTGGGGATTGTTCTGCGTGGCGATGGCCTATGGCTGGCTGCTGTTCCGCGCCCAGTCGCTGGCGCAGATCGGCGAGTTCACCGCTACGCTGCTGAGCGGGCCCTTCCCGGCCGCGACGGTCATGAAGGCGCCGCCCCTGTCGGCGCTGGCCGGCGTGGCCCTCCTGCTGCTGTACGACGGACTGGCGTACAGCACCGGGCGTGCCACCTTCTACCGCGACTGGCAGCCCTGGAAGGCCGGCTGGGTGGTGAGCGGGCTGGGGCTGGTCACGCTGATGGGTCTGGCGAACGCGCGCAGCGCCTTCATCTACTTCCAGTTCTAGCCAGGAGACCTCGAGGCATGCAGATTCCTTCCTCCTACCGCCGTGTCCTGCAGGTCGCCTTGTGGAGTGTGCTCTGGCTGGCCCTCATGGACGTGGCCCTGAACCAGGTGCGCATGCCCTCGGTGGCGCGCTATTTCAACTTCGGGCGCTCGATCGAGGGCAAGCTGGTCGAGGCGATCGGCGCGCAGGCCGACCAGCCCAACGCCGTGGTGCAGGCGGGATGGATCGATCCGGCGCAATGGCAGCGCACCCTGCCGGCCGAGCCGCAGCCGGGGGCCGACATGCTGGTCGCGGTGTACGGCCAGTCGTTCGCCTTCAATGCGGTGGAGGCCATGGCCGCCCTCGATGGCCACATGACGCCGCGCCTGATCGGGGGGCCGGCCGCGCCGGTGAGTCATTCGTACGCGGCCTACCGGGCCGATGCGCCACTGCGCCACGCCGACGTGGTGGTGGTGGGCATCCTGGCCTCCAGCCTGGCCAAGGCCGGGTCGATCTCGGGCTTGAGCTGGACTTTCGAAAGCCCGGCGCCCTTCACCTTTCCCAAGTTCACCCTGCAGGGCGGCACGCTCTCCGAGACGCCGCCGCTGCTGCACACCGAGCAGGCGTTCCGCGAGGCCTTCGCGGCACGCGGAGACACCTGGCGCGCCTTCAAGGACCAGCTGCGGGCGCAGGACCAGGGCTTCGACCGCTTCGCGTTCGAGGACTCGGTGCTGGACCGCTCGGCCCTGGTGCGGCTGGTGAGGCGCGGCTGGGTGGCCAGCGAGCAGCATTACCGGCTCGATGACGCGGGGCCGGGCAGCGACCCGGGCGGCCAGCTGGCGGTGACGCGGGCGCTGCTGCAGCGCATTCGCCAGCAGGCGGCGGACAAGGGGGAGCGGCTGGTGGTGGCGCTGTTCCAGGACCGCGGTGCCGAGGTCTCCCTGCTGCAGGAACTGGGACCGACGCTGGAGGCGCTGGGGGTGAGCTATGTCAGCTCCGAGCGGCTGTTCTCTTCGCGCGACCCGGCCAACTTCATCGCCGATGGGCACTTCAGCGAGCAGGCCAACGGCCTGATCGCCCAGGCCTTGCTGGACGTCGTGCGCCAGCAGCCGCACTGGGCGACCCTGTCCGTGCCATCAACGTCGGTGAACGGCCGAGAATGACAACCATGTCCTCCATCAGCATCGTCGCGGCGCAGGCATCGCATTACCCCTCCCTCCACCATGCCCTGGACCAGGTGGCGGCCGAGAAGCGCTTTCTCGCCACCACCCAAGCGCCTCCCTACGAGCATTCGGCTGCTTTTTACCGGGCGTTGTCGGAAGGGGACTTCCCGCACTTCGTCGCCGTGCAGGGCGAGCGCGTCGTGGGCTGGGTGGATGTCTCGCCAGTGTTCGGCCAGGCGCGGGCCCATGTCGGGGTGGTGGGCATTGCCTTGATTCCCGAGGCACGTCACCAGGGCCTGGGCGCCCGGCTCATGCAGGCGGCCATCGACCGGTCATGGGAGCGCGGCCTCACGCGGCTGGAGCTGTCGGTGCGTGCCGACAATGCGAACGCGAAGGCGCTCTACGAACGGTTCGGCTTCATGGACGAGGGGTGCCAGCGCGACGCCTGCCTCGTCGACGGCCAGTACCACGACCTGCGCCTCATGGGCCTGCTGCGCCACGCACCGCAGGCCTGAGGACAGCCCGTCCTGCGACAATGCAGCACCGTGCTGATCCCAGGAGCCCCCATGCGCATGTCCCTGCTGGCCCCGCAGGCCGAATCCCTCAACGCGAAGGTCGGTGCCCTGGCCTTGGGAGGGGCTGCCCTCCTGACCTTGGTGCTGTCGCATGCGACCCTGCCCCTGGCCCCCTTGCGCCTGCTCACCCTGGCCTTAGCGGCCTTTGCCGCCTGGGCGTTCTGCGATGAGATGGGACTGAAGAAGCCGCTCAACCGGGGCGGCTTTGTCTTCTTCGCCATCGCGGCCGTGGCCAAGATCCAGCTGGTCATGGGACTGTCGACCTCGTTCGTGGGTCGCTACTACCTCTTGTATGCGGCCTTCTTGATGCTGGCGCTGCTGTTCTGGTCGGTGGCTTTCCTGCATCGGCCGCGCACCCTCAAGCTCGTGGGCGCCGTGGGCGTGGCCGCCAGCCTGCTGCCCATCGCCGCGGTGGTGGTTGGGCACCTGGTGGTCGGAATGGGCGCGCTGCTCGGCGTGGACGCGCTGCTGTCGGCGACCGGTGGCACCGCGCCCGCCGACCTGCGTTTCGTCACCCTGGTCGAGCGCATGTTCGGCCTGTGGGGCTATCTGGCGGCCTGGTTGCTGTGGCGGGGCCACATCAAGGACGCAGGTCCGCAGAAGGGGCCCGAGGGTCCACAGACCTCCTGATGCTCGACCGGGTGGCCCGCCTCAGAGGCTGCCCAGCCCGCCGTCCACGACGAGGTTTTCGCCCAGCATGTAGCTGGAGGCGTCGCTGGCCAGGAACAGGGCCGCGCGTGCCACTTCCTCGGCCTGGGCCATGCGGCCTGCCGGGACACTCTGGAGCAGGCCGGCAGCCCAGGCGGCCACCTGCTCCTCGCTCAGGCCGAGCTTGCCGTAGATCGGTGTGCGGGTCAGCCCAGGGCTGAGCACATTGACCCGGATGCCGCGCGCCAGCCACTCGGCCGACAGGGTGCGCGCCAGTGAGCGCAGGGCCGCCTTGGTCGCGGCGTAGATGCCCAGGCCCGGCACGCCGCGCTCGGCCAGCGTGCTGGACGTGAGCACCACGCTCGACGGGTTGCGCAGCAGGGGCAGCATCTGCTGCAGGGTGCGCACAGTGCCCTTGAAGTTCACGTCCATCTGGCGGTCGATGTGGTCCTCGGTCACGTCGGCAAAGGGCGACACCTGCACGATGCCAGCATTGGCCAGCAGCACGTCAAGCCCGCCGAAGGCTGCCTTCACCTCCTTGGCTACCGCGGCCATGTCGGCCGCCGAGGTGACGTCCGCGCGCCAGGCCAGCACGCCAGCGCCCAGCTGGCGCGCCGCCTCGTCCACGCGCGCGGCGTCCTGCCCGGTGATGGCCACGCGCGCGCCGCGGTCGAGGAACAGCCGGGCCGCGGCATGGCCGATGCCGGTGGTACCGCCCGTGATCAGGATGGTCTTGTCTTTCAGGTCTGTCATGGAAATGCTCCGAATCAATCAAAGGTGAGGTTGGAAGGGACGCGGTGACAGGCGGCCGCCTTGATTTATGTACCGGTCGGTACGAATATAACATACCGATCGGTATAAAATTCAAGCCTTGTTCATTTCATGGGGATGGCGATGGCTGGCGAACGCGGGCGCCCACGCGGCTTTGACCACGAAGCGGCTCTGGACGAGGCCCTGGCGGTGTTCTGGCGGCTGGGATTCCAGGGCGCCTCGCTGGCGGAGCTCACCCAGGCGATGGGCCTGAGCAAGCCCAGCCTGTACGCCGCCTACGGCGACAAGGAGGCGCTGTACCTGAAGGCGCTGGAGCGCTACGTGGGGCGGCGGGTCGCGGACAAGCTGGCGGCCATGGCGGACGAGCCGCAAGGGCTGCAGGCGGTGCGCGGCTTCCTGCAGGACATGGCCCGCATGTTTGCGGAGTCCGGGCAGACGGGCTGCTTCGTGGTCAACGGCTTGTCGGACATGGGTGGCACGGGCGTGCCCGAGGCGGTCGAGCAGGCGCTGGCGGCCGCGCACCAGGGCATCGAGCACGCGCTGCGCGACCGCCTGCTGAGGGCGCAGCAGGAGGGCGGGCTGGATGCCCGCGCGGACGTGCGTTCGCTGGCGACCTTCTTCACCACGGTCCTGGCTGGCCTGGGCGTGGCGGCCAAGTCCGGCGCACGCCGTGCCCAACTGGAGGCCACCATCGACCAGGCCATGCGGGTCTGGCCGGGCGTGCCGGCCTGAGCGGGGAGGGTGGCCGTGCGGCCCCTTCCTCGGGGCGGCACGCTCTAGAATCCGCACGACCGAACGATCCAGCACATTTTCAGTTTTTGTTTGCGCCCGCCCTTTCCAGGAGCTTCCATGGCCCAGTCCCGCCGCACCAAGACCGACACCGCAGCATCCGCTTCCAGTGATCAAGGTGTGCGTGTGCTCAAGAAATACCCCAACCGCCGCCTCTACGACACCGAGAACAGCACCTACATCACCCTGGCCGACGTGAAGAAGATGGTGATGGCCGCCCAGGAATTCGTGGTGCGCGACGCCAAGACCTCCGAGGACCTGACGCGCAGCATCCTGCTGCAGGTGATCCTCGAGGAGGAAAGCGGCGGGGTGCCGATGTTCTCGACCCAGGTGCTGGCCCAGATCATCCGTTTCTACGGCCACGCCATGCAGGGCCTGATGGGCATCTACCTCGAGAAGAACATGCAGGCTTTCGCCGAGCTGCAAGCCCGGCTCAGCGAGCAGTCCAAGAGCCTCTCGCCCGAGCTGTGGACGCAGTTCCTGAAGGGCCAGGCGCCCATCCTGCAGGGCTGGATGGGCAGCTATTTCGAGCAGTCCCAGCACATGTTCCACCAGATGCAGGAACAGATGAGCAAGCAGGCGGAATCGCTCTTCCCCGGCATGCCGGGCCTGCGCACGCCCAAGAAGTAGCGCGGCACCCGGTCGCGGGGTGGGCGCATCGGCGAGAATCCGCGCATGACGCAAGCTGCCCCACCCACCTCATCCTCCTCCCCCGCGCCGAAGATCGGCTTCGTGTCGCTGGGCTGCCCCAAGGCCCTCACCGACTCCGAGCTGATCCTCACCCAGCTGCGGGCCGAGGGCTATGACACCTCCAAGACCTTTGCCGGGGCCGACCTGGTCATCGTCAACACCTGCGGCTTCATCGACGACGCCGTCAAGGAAAGCCTGGACACCATCGGCGAGGCCCTGGCCGAGAACGGCAAGGTGATCGTCACCGGCTGCCTGGGTGCCAAGTCCGGCACCGGTGGCGGCAACCTGGTGCGCCAGATGCACCCGAGCGTGCTGGCCGTGACCGGCCCCCACGCCACGCACGAGGTGATGGAAGCGGTGCACCAGCACGTCCCCAAGCCGCACGACCCGTTCATCGACCTGGTGCCGGCGGCGGGCGTGAAGCTCACACCGAAGCACTATGCCTACCTGAAGATCAGCGAGGGCTGCAACCACCGCTGTTCGTTCTGCATCATCCCGAGCATGCGTGGCGACCTGGTGTCGCGCCCGATCGGCGAGGTGCTGGGCGAGGCGCAGCGGCTGTTCGAATCCGGGGTCAAGGAGCTGCTGGTGATCAGCCAGGACACCAGCGCCTACGGGGTCGACGTGAAGTACCGTACCGGCTTCTGGGAGGGGCAGCCGGTCAAGACGCGCATGCTCGAGCTGTGCCAGCGGCTGGGTGAGCTGGCCGCGGCGCACGGGGCCTGGGTGCGGCTGCACTATGTGTACCCCTATCCGCACGTGGACGAGGTGCTGCCGCTGATGGCCGAGGGGCGCATCCTGCCGTACCTGGACGTGCCGTTCCAGCACTCCCACCCGGAGGTGCTCAAGCGCATGAAGCGGCCCGCCAACGGGGAAAAGAACCTCGAGCGCATCCAGCGCTGGCGCGAGGTCTGCCCGGACATCGTCATCCGCAGCACGTTCATCGCGGGCTTCCCGGGCGAGACCGAGGCCGAGTTCGAGCACCTGCTGGATTTCATGCGCGAGGCGCAGATCGACCGGGCAGGCTGTTTTGCCTACTCGCCGGTGGAGGGAGCCAGTGCCAACGCGCTGGCCGACCCGGTGCCCCAGGCGCTGCGCGAGGAGCGCCGGGCCCGCTTCATGGCGGTGGCCGAGGCGACCTCGATCCAGAAGCTGCAGCGCCGCGTGGGCAGCACCTTGCAGGTGCTGGTGGACTCGGCGCCGGCGCTGGGACGCAAGGGCGGGGTGGGGCGCAGTTACGCCGACGCGCCCGAGATCGACGGGGTGGTGCACCTGCTGCCGCCCGAGAAGGCCTCCAAGACACTCAAGGCCGGGGAGTTCACGCGGGCCCGGGTCATCGGCGTGCAGGGGCACGACCTGGTGGCGCGGCCGGTCTAGGGAGCCGTTGCGGCTTGCCTCGCACCACCTCGAAGGGCGGTTGCGCCCGCCTTGTTTGTTCTCTCCCTGCTGCCGGTCGTTGGCTCGAGGTCAGAGACTCCTTTTCCAAACACCATGACCGATCCCACCACCCACCTCATCCACCATCCCTATACCCCGCCCGAAGGCTTCGGCTCGATGGCGCCGGGCGTGTTCAAGGCGTCGACCGTCATCTTTCCCAACACCGCAGCGTTGCACGCCCGGCAGTGGAAGGACAAGACAGGCTACACCTACGGCTTGCATGGCACGCCCACCACGTTCACCCTGGAGGAGCGCATCGCCACGCTGGAAGGCGGGCTGCAATGCCTGCTGGTGCCCAGTGGCCTGGCTTCCATCAGCCTGGTCGACATGGCCTGTCTGCGGGCCGGCGATGAAGTGCTGATCCCGGACAACGTCTATGGCCCCAGCAAGGAACTGGCGCGCCATGAGCTGGCGCGCTGGGGCATCCAGCACCGGCTCTACGATCCGATGGATGCGGCGGGCACGGCCGCCTTGATGGGCCCGGCCACACGCTTGATATGGATCGAGGCGCCGGGGTCGGTGACGATGGAGTTCCCCGACCTGGCCGGGCTCGTGCGAGGGGCCCGCGAGCGGGGCGTGATCACCGCCCTCGACAACACCTGGGGCGCGGGTGTGGCCTTCAACCCCTTCGACCTGACGGGCGATGGCTCGCTCGGCGTCGACATCTCGGTGCAGGCCTTGACCAAGTTCCCCTCCGGGGGCGGCGACGTGTTGATGGGCTCGGTCACCACCCGGGAGCTGTCGCTGCATCACACGCTGAAGATGTGCCACATGCGGGTGGGCTGGGGCGTGGGAGCCAATGACGTGGAGCTGGTGCTGCGCTCCCTGCCGTCCCTCACCCTGCGCTACGACGCGCAGGACCGCAGCGCGCGCCAGCTGGCGGCCTGGTGGGCGCAGCAGCCCGAGGTGGTGCAGCTGCTGCACCCGGCGTTCGCCGGCTCGCCCGGCCATGACCATTGGCGGGCCCTGGCGCACGGGCGTGCCGCCGGGCTGTTCTCGGTCGTGCTGGACGCGCGCTTCGGTGCGGCGGAGGTGGACACCTTCCTCGATGCCCTGCGGGTGTTCAAGCTGGGCTACTCCTGGGCCGGGCCGATCAGCCTGGCCGTGCCTTATGACCTGACCACGATGCGCAAGCAGCCCGCCTGGCCGGGCCGGGTGCTGAGGTTCTCCATCGGCCTCGAGGCGGCCGACGACCTGATCGCGGACTGCGCCCAGGCGTTGCGGGTGCTGCGGGGGTGAGGGAAGGGCAAGGGCAGCGGCCATGAAAGCCTTGCTGAAGACGCTGTGGCGAGGTCTGCGGGCGGTGCTGCTGGCGCTGCTGGCGGCCATCCTCTTCATCGAGGAATGGGGCTGGCGGCCGCTCACTGCCTGGGCAGGACGCCTCATGCGGTGGCCCCCTCTGGCCCGCCTGGAGGACCGCCTGCGCCAGCTCTCCCCCAAGGTCGCGCTGGCCCTGTTCGCGGTACCGGCCGCGGCGCTGTTCCCCGTCAAGCTGATGGCGCTGTGGGCCATCCACAAGGGGCATGCGGTGCTGGGGGTGGCGGTCATCGTGGCGGCCAAGCTGCTGGGCACGGCCCTGGTGGGCAGGCTGTTCATCGTGGTCGAGTCGCAGCTGGTGCGCATCGCCTGGGTGGCCCGCGCCCTGAACTGGTGGCGCGCCACGCGCCAGCGCGTGTTGCAGCGCGTGCACGCCTCCTTGCCCTGGCGCATCGGCCGTGCCTGGGGACGCGGGCTCAAGCGCTGGACGCGCCGGGTGATGCGGACGCAGGGCTGAGTCAGGCAGCCTCCCACGTCGCATCGCCTTCAACCCGATGATCACCGTTGGTTCTGTCTCTCGCGAAGCTGCCGCGGCGCAGTTTGAATTCCTCGCACCGAAGTACCGGGGAAGAAGAACCGCCATCAAGCATCTCACGCACGGCAGCCCGGAATTCGTCTTCTGGATATTTCCCGATGGAAGGCTGTTCGACGCCAAGGATGCGCACCGCAGGAATGTCCCGCGCGGCCATGAACACATCCTCGAGGACGAACCGGACTATGGCGGCTTCCTTCGCGGGCGGTTGGTTCGTTCGAATGACGCTCACCGGCGCCAGTTGGTCGTCGTCTACTGCCGGGCCGAGGCTTTGGCCGAAGCGGGGCATCCCTTGTCCCAGTTGATTCGGGGGCTGGGCCAGTTGCCGTTGCCGCTTGACCGGGACGCCCTGGTCATCAGTGACAACGGAGATCTCTACGGGACCATTCAAGACATCTGGCTGAGAAGCGGGTCTTGCTGATGAAGGATGAAGGAGGGTTTCATGGCGACGCTCGTCATTGCTGCGAACGGCCGCCACTGGCTGACTTTCGAGACGGGCGATGCACCTGAGTGGCAGCAGGCGCTGGCCTGGCTGAGGCGCGAGCGGTTCATCGAGTCAGGGGCTCCGATCATCGGGCCTGAGGAGGGCCTCCTGCCTTCCTTCGTCAGGCAGGGCGTGACGGTCGCGGCTGGCTTTGATCAGTGGGTGGGCCCCTACCTTCTGGCGGAGTGTGAAGAGGGGGACCGGGTGATCGGGCAATTGGCCGGCTTTGTCGGCGCCGACGACCGGCGCCCAGGACATCGGCCCACGAGCACGTAGCCGCCGCCGAACGCCTGGTTGCCTGGAACGGCATCACCTCCTACCCCACGCCGGGAATCTACCTGACGACGGGCGCCATCGCTCTTGAAGAAGAATGGATTTCACGGGGATCGGCATCACAGGCACGAGCAGCCGCCCCAGATTCCAAAAACATTCATTCATCGGCAACTGCGAAACGAAGGCCCACGCGCACCCGGCGCTGCAGCCACTCCCTCGGATCAACTCAAAGGAAAACTCCATGAAAAGCATCGTCCTCTGGATCCTCGGCGTTCCCCTCAGCGTCATCATCCTTCTGAAGGTCTTCGGGGTGTACTGAACCCTCGGTCGGATCCGGCGGGCTCGCCGAGCCGTCCCATCGGTCTGCTCGCCTGTCATTTCACATTTCATCAGGGCCTGTCCACCCTGGGAAGCCAGCCTGGCTTCCCAGGGTGGACAGGCCCTAAGATTTCGTCTCCCTCATGCCCACTGCGGAAGCGCCTCGCCGCCCCGAAGCACATGCACCGTTCACGCACTGGCCTGTCCTTGTCCCGCTGGATCCGCGCGCGGCCGCGCCTGTTCATCGCCGCGGGCGCCGGGCTGTTGGTGCACCTGGGCTGGCAGGGCGGATTCGCGGTCCATGGTGTGACCCGCTGGCTGCTGGCCTGGGACACGGCGGCCAGCCTGTATGTGCTGTTGGCTGCCGTGATGATGGTGCGCTCCGCCCCGCACCACATGCGGCGCCGGGCGCAGTCGCAGGACGAGGGCAAGTGGGTGATCCTCGCGATGGTGGTGGTCTCCAGCGTGGCCAACCTGGCTGCCATCGCGGGTGAGCTGGTGCTGGCCAAGACCATGGAGGGGCCGCCCAAGCTGGCGCACACGGCGCTCGCCGGCTTCACCGTGCTGTCTTCCTGGGCCTTCATCCAGGTGATGTTCACGCTGCACTACGCGCACGACTACTACGCCTCGCTGTGCAAGGGCGAGTCGCCGGGACTGAGCTTCCCAAACGACGAGGAGCCCGAGTACGGTGACTTCTTCCATTTCGCGGCCGTCATCGGAACCTCGGGCCAGACCGCTGACGTGGCGTTCGTGTCCAAGCCGATGCGGCGGCTCGGCTCGGTGCATTGCATCCTGGCCTACCTATTCAACACGACGGTGCTGGCGCTGTTGATCAACATCGGCGCCAGCCTGGTCTGAGGTCGCGGACGGGCGCACCCAACCTTGTGGGCAAGAGGACAAAGCCAGCGTCCGGGGCAAGGATCCATCGGCCCAGGTTAGGCTGTGGCCCGGCATGCGGACAGCCCCGTCCACGGTTGCCGTTTTCTGAAAGCAGTCACATGAACACGAAACCGCCCCTCCCACCCTTCACCCTTGATTCAGCCCGGCAGAAAGTGCGCCTGGCCGAGGACGCCTGGAACTCGCGCGATCCCGACCGCGTCGTCCAGGTCTACACCGAGGACACACAGTGGCGTAATCGCGCCGAGTTCCCTGCCGGCCACGCGCAGGTGCGCGAGTTCCTCCGGCGCAAATGGGCCCGCGAACTCGACTACCGCCTCATCAAGGAACTGTGGGCCTGGGACGGCGCGCGCATCGCCGTCCGCTTCGCCTACGAGTGGCACGATGACTCCGGCAACTGGTACCGCTCCCATGGCAACGAGAACTGGGAGTTCGAAGCGAACGGGCTCATGCGGCGCCGCTACGCGAGCATCAACGACCAGCCGATCGCCGAGTCGGCGCGCAAGTTCCACTGGCCGCTCGGGCGCCGGCCTGATGACCACCCGGGCTTGAGTGACCTCGGGCTTTGAGCAGGCAGGTCGCCCCGCATGAAGATGTACATCCTGGTGCGAGACGACGTGCCGCTGGGTTTCGCGATGGTCGCGGTGGCGCACGCCTCGCTGGCCGCCTACCTGAAGTTCCAGGACCGCCCGGAAGTGAAGGCGTGGCTGTCCGGTCCGTTTTTCAAGGCGGTGTGCAAGGTGAACGCCAAGGAGTTCGAGAAGGCGAAGTTGGTTGAGGACCATGTCGTCCTGAGCGAGGCCGCCTTGAACCACCAGGAAGTCGCCCTGGCTTTCTGCCCACGCCACGAGTGGCCCCGGATGTTCAAGTTCTTGAAGCTGTACCGGGAATGAGGGTGTCCTTCGCCATGCCGCCGATTCTGCCGACCTGATGGCAAAACCTTATGAGATCCGGGCCGACCATGACGCTGAAAGCGTGGTGGTCTACCAGGCCTACCCGTCTTCCATTGCGCTGCCGGCCTTGGAGGCACAGCGCTTCGTCAGTCCGTTCTCCTTCAGCAGGATGACGTGGATCAAGCCTTCCTTCCTGTGGCTGATGCATCGCAGCCAGTGGGGCCAGAAGCCTGGCCAGGAACATGTCCTGGCTGTGCGGATCAAGAGAAACTGCTGGGACATGGCGCTCTCCCTCGGGGTGCTGACTTCTCCGGAAGCTGGCATTCATCCGTCCACCGAGGACTGGGCGCAAGCGTTCGAGGCGGCCCAGGTCCATGTCCAGTGGGACACGGAGCGGAGCCTGCGGGGGGCGGGGCTCGATCACTACAGCATCCAGGTGGGCCTGAGCCGGCATCTCATCCGGGACTACGCGCAATCCTGGATCCTGCGGATCGATGACATGACGCCACTGGTCCGCAAGCTGCATGCCCAGCTTCGGCAGGGAAAGGCAGAGAGGCTGAAGAGGCTGCTTCCGCCCGAGCAGGTATATCCTGTGAACGCCGTCGTGGCGCATCGCCTCGGCATGAACAGGTGAGGTCCTGGACCCAGGCTTCTTCCTCCCGCATCCTGACCGTTTGCCATCTCCCATGCCCGCCCGACTGAATGCCCTTCAAGCCGACATCACCACCCTGGACGTCGATGCCATCGTCAATGCCGCGAACTCGTCGCTGCTGGGCGGTGGGGGCGTGGACGGGGCCATCCACCGGGCGGCGGGGCCGGAGTTGCTGCATGAATGCCGGTTGCTGGGTGGCTGCAAGACAGGGGATGCCAAGATCACCCGCGGCCACCGGCTGCGGGCGCGGCACATCATCCATACCGTGGGGCCGGTGTGGCGCGGTGGGCTGCAAGGCGAGCCGGGGTTGCTGGCTTCGTGCTATCAGCGAAGCCTGGCGCTGGCCGTCCAGCATGGCCTGCGCAGCATCGCCTTCCCTTGCATCAGCACCGGCATCTATGGCTACCCACCCGCGCTGGCCGCGCAGGTGGCCGTGCGCAGTGTGCGCGAGGCCACGCTGGGGCCCTCCAGTGTCGAGGTCGTGACGTTCTGCTGCTTCTCGGCGGCCGACCTGTCGCTCGTCGAGGCCGCCCTCAAGGAGGAGGGCTGAGGTCACGTTCATGCCGGTCATGCCGCGTGCGGGCCTGCTGAACCGCACAATGGCTGTTCTGTTCCCTCACCGTGGTTGGGCCTTGCCTCCCGCCGACTGTCATGCAGATCCTTGAGACCCTCACCGATCCCGCCTGGGGCACTCTGCGCGACGTCGACCTGACGCGCGGCGGGGCCTGGGTGGGCGTGTTCGCGCAGCCCGGGGGTGGGCACCGCGTGGTGTTCGGGGACGGGGACGGCTTCGGGCTCGATCCGGAACTGTCGCTGCAGTTTCCCCTGGTGCGGTGGCTGGACGCCGGGCGTGTCCTGGTGCTGGACTTGCGCAACCGGGGTGGGGGCTGCAACGCCCGGGTGCTGGACCGCCAGGGCGCGACCCTGGCGTCGTTCTGCGCGGGCGATGCGATCGCGGACGTGGTCGTGCTGCAGGAGCAACTGGTCGTCACGTATTTCGACGAGGGGGTGTTCGGGGATGTCGAGCCCTCGCAGCAGGGGCTCGCGTATTTCGATTTCGAGGGCCGCCTGCTGGGCGCCTACCTCTCCCACATGGGCGCTGCCGCGGTGGACGTGGCCGACTGTTACTGCGCGGTCCGCGTCGATCACCGCACCTTGGCGTTCTCGCCCTACACGGATTTTCCGCTGGTACTGCTCAAGCCCGCATCGCACACCCAGAAGGTGCTGGCGCTGCCGCAGGCGCTGCGTGGCGCTGGGGCCCTGTCGATGCACGGGTCGCTGGCTTATTTCTACAGCCCGTATGCGCAGCAGGGGACCTTCCTGTGCTGGTCGCCCTGGCACAGGCATCCGCAGGAGCCCGTGGCCGTGGGCCAGGGCGAGGGGCGGATGCGCGGGCTGGAGGAGGGGCGGTTCGTCGGCGTGGACGAGGCGGGGTTCCGGGTGATCGTGATGGAGGGCGCGGAGGGTTTCCACAGGGCTTGAAACCGAAGCCACCGGCCTCGGGGAGGCGCGCAGATGGCAGGAAGTGCAGGTCCTGCGTCCGGATCAGCGACCTCGCGGTGCCTAGCATCACCGCGATCGCAACGACGGAGAACGGACTTGGCTTCACAACGGAGAAGGATGCTCATGACAGGGATGGCGGGTGGCGCGCTGGCCTTTCTCATCCCGGGAAGCGCCTGGCCGGTCGCGGGTTCGGCGGCCAGCCTTCCTGCCGCTGAAAAACTGCTGCTGCCGACACCTCGGCCAGGACGCGCGTTACCCCTGGTGGTGGTCGCGGCGAGCCACCTCGGCAGCGAGACCACGGACCTGATCGTGCCCTATGGCGTGCTCAAGGCATCGGAGGCGGCCCAGGTGGCCCTGGTGTCGACGCGCCCCGGCCGCGTCCCGCTGCACCCCGCGTTGACGGTCCAGGCGGACATGTCGATGGACGAGTTCGACCGCGTGCATCCCGAGGGGGCCGATCTGGTGGTGGTGCCGGCCATGCACGATCCGCAAGACGCAGCCCTGCTGAGCTGGCTGCGCCGGCAAGGCGAGCGCGGGGCGGCCATGGCGTCCATCTGCGACGGTGCCTGGGTGCTCGCGAACGCCGGCTTGCTCGATGGCAGGCAGGCCACCACCTTCTGGTACTCCCAGGCCGACATCGCTGGTAAGTTTCCGTCGACCCGGTGGGTGAAAGACCGGCGCTGGGTGGTCGATGGCCCGGTGATGAGCACCTCTGGCGTGTCCGCCGCACTGCCCGCGTCGCTGGCGATCGTCGAGTTCCTCGGCGGCCGGGAGGCCGCCTTGCGCACCGCGGCGCGGCTGGAGGTGGCCGCATGGGACGACCGTCACTCGACCGCGGCGTTCCGCCTGAGCTGGCGCAGCCGCTGGGCCTTCGTGGCCAACCACGCAGCCTTCTGGCGCTGCGAGCGGGTGGGCATTCCCGTGGAAGAGGGTGTCAACGAGATCGTGCTGGCCTTGCATGCCGATGCCTGGGCCAGGACCGGCCGCGCACGCGTGGTGGCCACCCATCCGCAGGGCCGGGTGGCTTCGGCAAGGGGACTGTGGATCGAAACCGAGGCGTCGGACGGCAAGGAGGACGTCGCCTTGGAACCCCATGACAGCCGCACGAGGCTGCGCCTGGACGAAGTCCTGGCAGCCATCTCAAGCCGCTACGGGCCGGCCACCGGGGAATTGGTGAGGTTGGAGATGGAGTACGACACCCCCTGAGTGCAAGGCGGCGGTGGCCCTTTACGGCGCGCCGAACCGCCTTCGGTAGGCCCCGGGCGTGACGCCCGCGCCGTGGACGAAAGCGCGGTGCAATCCGTCCACGCTGCCGAAGCCGGACTGTGCGGCCACCCGCTCAAGCGGCCATGGGGAGGACGCCAGCAACTGCTTGGCCCGCTCCACGCGCGCGAGGGCGACGAACGCAGCGGGCGTGAAGCCGGTCGCATCCTGGAAATGCCGGGACACGCTGCGCTCGGACATGGCGAGCCGCTTCGACAGCGCCTGCAGGCTCCAGTCGCCGCGAGGATCCGACAGCAACTCACTGATGACCGACTGGAGCCGTGGCGATGCCTGCGCTTGCAGCCGCAGGCCGGCGCTGTACTGCGCCTGCCCGCCTTCGCGCCGCAAGGGCAGGACGAGTTCCCGCGCGATGTCGAGGGCGAGCGTGTCGCCCCAGTCCGAGGCCACGAGGTGCAGGCACAGGTCGATCCCGGCGGTGACGCCCGCGGAGGTGTAGAACGGTGGATCCACCACGAAGATGGCGTCCGCGTCGACCGAGACATTGGGGAAAAAATGCCGCATCTCCGCGCAGCGGCGCCAGTGGGTGGTGGCACGCCGGCCATCGAGCAACCCGGCGGCCGCCAGCACCAGCGCGCCGGTGCAGACGCTGGCCATGCGCCTGGTGACGGTGGCGCGCTGCCTCAGCCAGGCCGCCAGCGGCGCGTCGAACGCGGCCTCGCGCAAGACGGCTTCGCTGCCGCCGCAGACCACCAGGGTGTCGATGGGCGTGTCCAGCCGGTGGATGGGAACGGCCTCCGAAAGGCGGACACCCGCATGGGTGCTGAGGGTGGCCTCACGCCAGGAGGCGAGCACGACCTGGTAGGGCGGTCCGCTGGTGTGCCGCAGCTCGTTGGCCGTGGCGAAGACCTCCATCGGTCCCGTGACGTCCAGGGCCTGGACTCCGTCGAACGCCAGGATCGCCACGACGGCAGGAGAGGATCGCGGCAGCTCTTTCAGGGTCATGGCGCAGGGGAGGAGGGTTCAGGGCCGAACCCCCGCGAGGGGCGCCGCCAGGCCTGGCACCCGACGCAAGGGCCGGGTGCGATTCTGGCCCATCGGCCGCCGGGGAAGCGCACCCCGTGGCGCCCGCTGCTCCACCCCCAGGCTCAGAACAGGCTGGGCAGCGTGTAGCCCCGCGAGACGATCTCCTCCTGCACCGTGTGGCTGCCCGAGGGCACGTCCAGGTCCGCGGTGGTGCCGGCCCCTTCGCTGCTCACCAGCGTGCCGTTGGCGTTGGCGTCGAACTCGGTGGTGGTCGAGCTGCAGCTGTTGGTGGGGGCGTAGGTGATCTTGCTGTCGCTGGGTGTGGCCAGCACGTAGCCGCTGGCGCTGGCGGTCAGCGTGGCGGTCTGCGACTGGAAGAAGCTCGACGGCGTGTGGCTGTTGCCGGGCCCAGCCCAGTTGCAGATCATGCCCAGCAGGGCGCCGTTGGTGGTGGCGATGTCCCCGGCGAAAGCGAAGTAGCCCTTCAGGGTGCGGACCTCCGTGGCGCTGTTGAAGCTGGCCCGGGCCGCCAGCGCGCGCGCATTGCCGTCGCCCGTGCCGGCCTGCCAGGCGTACAGGAAGCTGCCGTCCACCGTTTCCTTGTCGTAGTCGCCCGCGAAACGCGTGAAGTTGCCGCGCCAGCCCAGCGTGGTGCCCCGGGCGGGGGTGCCGAAACCGGCCGTGATCTTGACCGTGGGATCCAGCTGGCCGTCGCTGGTGAAGCTGGCCACGTCCGCGCCGTGGTTGCTGGAGGACGTGGCCGGCGCGCCGCAGTAGCTGCCGTCGCGGCTGCCGAAGGTCACGGCATTGCCGTTGCGGGTGTACTTGAGCGTGCTGACCTGGGCCACCTTGTAGTTGGCGCCGCTGGTCTGGTCGGAGCAGCCGAAGGCGGCGTCGCTGCTCAGCGAGAAGCCCGCCACCTGCAGCACGCCGCTGTAGTTGGTGGAACTGGTGCCCGGTGTGTGCTTGAGGATCACCTCGCCGCTGCGGGCCGAGGCGCCGGAGCCGGCGCTGATGACGAGCCGGTAGGTGTAGGTCGTCCCGGTGGCGTTGAGGGTGATGCTGGCCGCGTCGACCGACACGCCCGTGAAGACCGTCAGCAGCTTGAAGCGGTTGTCCAGGGCGCTGCGGATGTCGAGGGTGTTGCCGGCCGTCGGCAGGCTCAGGCTGCTGGCCGCCACCACGCGGCGCATCACGGCCATCAGCATCAGGCCCTGCTTGGTGCGGTGCTTCACCCCCGTCACACGGGCGTTGAGCTGCGCGGCGATGCAGGGCGTGGTGCCGTCCTCCGTGGCCTTCCACAGCCCCAGGTCGCCGCTGGGCAGGGTGCCCGAGGACGCGCCGCCGCCGGCGTTCTCGTGGTTGGCGTAAGGCATGTTGGGGCCGTAGCAGGTGGCGTTGGTGCTGCCGGCGAACAGCTTCTGCACGTCGAGCACGGCGTCCAGGGAGACGCTGGCGTCGCCCGACAGCACTTTCTCGATCACCGCCGCCTGGGCCTTCAGGTCCGGCTGGGCGGGCGCGGCCTCGGCGCGGCCGATGGGCAGCGCGGCGCTGGCCAGGCGGGCCATCAAGGGCATGTCGCCCCGACGCATCGCGTCGCCGGCGGCCTCGCTCCAGTCACGGGCGAAGCGCAGCCCATCCCAGGGCAGGGCGGCCACGGTGGTGGAATTGTTCAGCTCGGTCGGCACGCCCACGGAGAGCCCCGAGGGGAAGGTGTCCGCCGTCGCCACGGTCGGCGTGGGGCTGTTGCTGCCGCTGCCCGAGGCCGTCGCACCGCCGTCGCCGCAGCCGCACAGCATCCACGCCACGCCGATGGCCACCGGCGTCAGCAGGCAAAGGGTCAGGGTACGGCGCGACAGGCGTTGGGTGAGGGTGCGCATGGGCAATCCTTTCGAAGAGAGAACGGGACGGAGTGGCGGAACCTGCGGCGCGGTCCTGCACGGCGTCGCAGGGGGTTATCGGCCGTCGCAGGCCCCGGCTTGAAGGTGAGAAGCAAGGCATTTCCTGTACAAGCACGGGGATCGCCCTTCCTTTGTTCTTTTGACGCCCATGACACCGCCTGCCACCACCCCGGAATCCGCTGCCGCATCCACCCTCGCGCCAGCCACTGCGCCCCCGCCCATCACCTTCCGCGAGGCCTTCTTGTTCTGGCTCAAGCTGGGCTTCATCAGCTTCGGCGGGCCCGCCGGGCAGATCGCCCTGCTGCACCAGGAACTGGTCGAGAACCGGCGCTGGATCTCGGAGCGGCGCTTCCTGCACGCCTTGAACTACTGCATGCTGCTGCCCGGGCCCGAGGCCCAGCAGCTGGCGACCTACATCGGCTGGCTGATGCACCGCACGGCCGGCGGCATCATTGCTGGGGCGTTGTTCGTGCTGCCCTCGTTGCTGATCCTGATCGGCTTGTCGTGGCTGTACGTGGCATTCGGCGACCTGCCGCTGGTGTCCGGCCTGTTCTATGGCATCAAGCCTGCCGTCACCGCCCTGGTGGCGCAGGCCGCCTGGCGCATCGGCACGCGCGCCCTGCGCAATGGGGTGCTCTGGGGCATCGCGGCGGCCTCCTTCGCCGCCATCTTCGTTTTCGATGTGCCGTTTCCCTTCATCGTGATGGCAGCGGGGCTGGCCGGGTATGTGGGCGGGCGGGTCGCGCCGGCGCGCTTTGCGCCCGGCGGGTCGGCGCATGGGCCCGCCGCCAAGGCCCAGGGCGCCGCGTTCATCGATGACGACACCCCGACGCCGCCCCATGCGAGGTTCAGCTGGGGCCGTCTGGGCCGGGTGGGCCTGGCGGGTGCCTTGCTGTGGCTGCTGCCGATGGGGCTGCTTGCGGGGCTGGGCGGTGTCTCCCATCCCCTGACGCAGATGGGCTGGTTCTTCACCAAGGCCGCCTTGCTGACCTTCGGTGGGGCGTACGCGGTGCTGCCCTATGTCTACCAGGGCGCCGTCGTCCACCACGGCTGGCTCAGCGCGGCCCAGATGATCGACGGCCTGGCCCTGGGCGAGACGACACCCGGGCCGCTGATCATGGTGGTGGCGTTCGTCGCCTTCGTGGGCGGTCACGGCAAGGCCTTCTGGGGACCGGAGGCCCAGTTCCTCGCCGGCGCGGCGGCGGCGGCCGTGGTGACCTGGTTCACCTTCCTGCCGTCCTTCGTGTTCATCCTCGCTGGCGGACCGCTGGTGGAGTCGACCCACGGCGACCTCCACTTCACGGCCCCCCTGACGGCCATCACGGCCGCGGTGGTGGGTGTCATCCTGAACCTGGCGCTTTTCTTCGGCTACCACGTGCTGTGGCCGCAGGGCTTCGCGGGGCGGTTCGACCCGGTCGCGGCGCTGATCGCCCTGGCCGCGGCGCTGGCGCTGCTGCGCTACCGCTGCCGGGTGGTGCCGGTCATCGGGGTGTGCGCGCTGGTGGGTGGGGCGATGCGGTGGTGGCTGGGATGAGCCGGGGCCGGCGCCGCGGCTCCCGTCCGGACCTTCCACCGGCAGGGAAAAGGTGAACCGCCTCCCCGTTGGGGAAGGCGGTTCGGGACGCAGCCCGGATCAGATCAGCGGCGGGGCCTTGTTCTCATCTTCCTTCAGCTTGTCGGCCAGGCTCGGCGCGACCACCGGCGGGGTCGAGGCCAGGGACGCGGCGGCGGTTGGCGCCGGCGCGCTCAGCTCCGGCGGCAGCACGTCGGCGGCAGGGGCGGCCAGCACGTCACCCAGCGACACCTTGTGCGTGTCCGTGGTCGGCGCCGGTGCTGGCGCTGAGGTCGCCGCGGCTTCGGCCGCGGGGGCCGGCGCCGGGGCTGCCGTGGGCGTCGGCGCCACGCTGGCATCCTTGCTGAACCACACGTCCACCATGGCGTGGGTCTTGCCGTCGGCCGTCGTGTAGCTCGAGACCAGGCCCAGCAAGTTGCCGTTGTCGACCTCCGTTCCCTTGTGTGCATCCAGGTTCAGGGAGACGACCCCGTGCTGGCCCAGGGTCTGGAGCTCGCCAGCGTCGACCTTGCCGTCGTGGTTCGCGTCGACCCACAGCTTGAGCTTGTCCCAGTTCGCGTCGGCGGCGCTCAGCTTGCCGTCGTGGTTGCTGTCCTCCATGCTCATGGCCGCGAAGCCGTGGCCCGCGCGGTGGCCGTCCGCGCCTGGGGTGGCCACGCCGAACAGTTCGGCACCGCTGTTGATCTGGCCATCGTTGTTGCGGTCCATCACCAGCAAGCCGTCGTTGCCACCGACCCAGCCGACCTTTTGTTGCTGACCTGAGTCGTTGAGGTCGAACATCACGCCATCCTTGGCGCTGCGGGTGCTGATGCCGTTGCCATCCAGGTCCAGAACGATCGGTGAGGCGGCCAGGAAGGCGCTGACTTGTCCAAGGTTCATGACACCCACGTCTTGGGTTTCAAAGGAACTGGCCTGGGTCATGTTCATGGCCGCGATGTCCGTCGTTTCCAGGGCCAGGATCTGGCTGGTCGTGAAGGCGGCAATTTGTTCCGTGGTCAAGCCATGCACTTGCAGGGTGGTCAGGGCCACGATGTCTTCAGTCGACAGGGAGGCAAACTGGGTCGTCGTCAGGGCACCGATTTGCGTGCTGGTCAGCGCGGCAAACTGAGTGGTGCTCAGCGCATGCAGATCCGTGGTGTCGATGGCAACAATCTGGCTTGTTGTGAGGGCTGCGATCTGATGGGTCGCCAGTGAGGCCATTTGATCTGTTGACAGGGCATCCAGTTGCGCCGTTGTCAATGCCGCGATCTGGCTGGTGGTGAAGGATCTCAGGTCGCTGGATTCCATGGCTCTCAGATCAGCAGTCTCGAAGGCAGCGACCTGGGTGGTGGTCAGTGCAGCGACTTGAGCGGTGCTGAACGCCACGATTTCCGCTGTGGTCAGCGCCACGATGTCGGCGGTGTTGAGTCCGCGGATGGCGGTGGTGGAGATCGAGGCGAAGTCGGCAGTTTCCAGTGCTGCGATCTGGGTGGTTGTGAAGGCAGCAACCTGTGAACTGCTCATCGCCGCAAAGTGATGGGTGGCAAATGCGTTGAGGTCATCTGTGCCCAGACCACTGAGCTGGGTGGTGGTCAGCGATGCGACTTGCTGGGTGGACAGCGATTGCAGCTGATCCGAGCTCATCGCGGCCAGTTGTTCGGTGGAGAAGCCACGCACACTGGATGTACTGATGCTGCGCAGGTCGGCTGTCTCCATCGCCGCGATTTGGGTCGTGGTGAATGCAGAGACTTGAGCGGTAGACAGCGATGCGAACTGAGTCGTGGTCATCGCAACCACATCGGTTGTCGTCAAGCTGGCCAATTGCGTGCTGCTCAAGTTGGCCAACGCGCTTGTCGTCATGGCCGACACCTGGGTGGTCGTCAAGGCGGCAATCTGTGCCGTGGACAAGCTCATCAATGCTGCGGAGTTCATGGCCAAGAGATCGGCTGTCTCCAGGGCGGCGATTTGCGTCGTGGTGAGCGCAGCAGCTTGAGTGGTGCTGAGCGCAGCCACCTGCGTCGTGGTGAGGGCCACGATTTCAGCTGTTGTGAGCGCTACAACTCTGTCTGTCGTGAGGCTGCGGATGTTGGCCGAGCTCAGGGC
>CBINPE010000029.1:0-40809 GCA_966252435.1 uncultured Burkholderiales bacterium
CCCCCGGCTCGAGTGGATGACGATGTGGCTTGCCGCCTCGCCCGGCCCGACCCGTGCCGGGGCGCCCGACCCCGGTTGCGGCCTGCCCCAGCCCTGCTTCGTCCTGCCCGAGCCCCTGAAGCTGCCCATGCAGGGCGCGCACCCGGTCTACCACGGCGCCCTGCGCTTCCTCACCGGGCCGCACCGTGTGGAAGCCGGCTGGTGGGACCGCCCGGACGATGGGGCCGTCATCGCCTGCGAACCCTCGCCGGCTGCCGGCTTGCCGTTCGCGCCCAGGGCCAGCCTGAAAGACAGCGCTGCGCCGCGCCAGGCCAGCCGCCATGTGGCCCGTGACTACTGGGTGGCCTTGAGCGAGCAGGCGGGCGTGCTGTGGGTGTTCCAGGAGCGCCGCCCCGAGGCCGATGCCTCGTGGTACCTGCACGGCATCTTCGCGTGAGGCACGCGGAGGGTGAGCGTGAGGTCCACCGCCATGATGCCCCCCTCCCCCGGCACCCCCAGCGCTCCCGGCACCCTCCCCGACTACGCCGAACTCCGCTGCCTCAGCAACTTCAGCTTCCTGCGCGGTGCCAGCCACCCCGAGGAACTGGTCGAGCGCGCCCAGGCCCTGGGCTACAGCGCCCTGGCCCTGACCGACGAATGCAGCCTGGCCGGCATCGTGCGGGCCCACGTGGCTGCGCAGGCCTGCGGCCTGCCGCTGCTGGTGGGCAGCCAGTTCCAGGTCGATGCGCCCGCGCCCTTCGACCTGGTGGTGCTGGCCTGCAACCTGAACGGCTACGGCAACCTGTGCCAGTTCATCACGCAACTGCGCCGCAGTGCTCCCAAGGGCAGCTACCACCTGCGCCAGGACGCCATCACCCCTGCCGCCCTGGCCGACTGCCTGGTCCTGGCCACCCCCGCGCGCAGCAGCAGCGCAGCCCAGCGCGAGGCCCTCGGCGCGTGGCTGCGGGCGGGCTTCGAGGGACGCGCCTGGTGGGCCGTCGACCTGCCCTGCCAGATCGACGACGAGGCCTGGCTGCACCAGCTGCGCCAACTCGGCCAGCACAGCGGCCTGCCGCTGGTAGCCTGCGGCGACGTGCACATGCACCTGCGCTCGCGCAAGCCCCTGCAGGACGTGCTCACCGCCATCCGCCTGGGCCGCCCCCTCACCGAATGCGGTTGGCAGCTGCAGCCCAACGCCGAGCGCCACCTGCGCAGCCGGCTGCGCCTGGCACGCCGCTACCCGGCCGAGCTGCTGGCCCAGACCCTGGAGGTGGCCAGCCGCTGCCGCTTCTCGCTGCACGAGCTGCGCTACCAGTATCCCGATGAAGTCGTGCCACCTGGCCGCACCCCGGCCGGCCACCTGCGCCAGCTCACCGAGGCCGGCGCCCTGCTGCGCTGGCCCCAGGGCGTGCCGTCCGCGGTGCGCGCCCAGATCGAGCACGAGCTGCAGCTCATCCACGAGCTACGCTACGAACACTATTTCCTGACCGTCGCCGACATCGTCCACTTCGCGCGCTCACGCGGCATCCTGTGCCAGGGCCGTGGCTCGGCCGCCAACAGCGTGGTCTGCTACTGCCTGGGCGTGACCGAGGTCGACCCGGCACGCCTGTCCACCCTGTTCGAGCGCTTCATCTCGCGCGAGCGCAACGAGCCGCCCGACATCGACGTCGACTTCGAGCACGAGCGCCGCGAGGAGGTGGTCCAGTTTCTCTACGCCAAGTACGGCCGCGACCGCGCCGCGCTGGCGGCCACGGTGGTGACCTACCGCGCCAAGAGCGCCCTGCGCGACGTCGGCAAGGCGCTGGGCTTCAGCCTGGCGCAGCTGGAGCGCGTGTGCGCCGACCACGCCTGGTGGGACGAGGTCGGCGGCATGCCGCCCGAGCGGCTGCGCGCCGCGGGCATCGACCCCGAGGCCCTGCGCACCCGCCAGCTCCTCAGCCTGAGCGCGCAGCTGCTGGGGTTCCCGCGGCACCTGTCGCAGCACACCGGCGGCTTCGTGCTGACCCGCGGCCTGCTCAGCCGCATGGTGCCGATCGAGAACGCCGGCATGCCCGGGCGCAGCGTGATCGAATGGGACAAGGACGACCTCGACGCCGTCGGCCTGCTCAAGGTCGACGTGCTGGCGCTGGGCATGCTCACCGCGCTGCGCAAGGCGCTGGACCTCGTCGGGCAGGCCCGCGGCCGCCCCCTGCGCCTGCAGGACATCCCGCCCGGCGACGACGCCACCTACGACATGATCTGCGCCGCCGACACGGTGGGCGTGTTCCAGATCGAGTCGCGCGCCCAGCAGTCGATGCTGCCGCGCCTGCGCCCGCGCTGCTTCTATGACCTGGTGATCGAGGTGGCGATCGTGCGGCCCGGCCCGATCCAGGGTGGCATGGTGCACCCCTACCTGAACCGGCGCACCGGCAAGGAGGCGGTGGTCTACCCCAGCGAGGCGCTGCGCGCCGCGCTGGAGCGCACGAAGGGCGTGCCGATCTTCCAGGAGCAGGTGATGCAGATCAGCATGCTGGCCGCGGGCTTCACCGCCGGCGAGGCCGACCAGTTGCGCCGCGCCATGGCGTCGTGGCGCCGCAAGGGCAGCCTGCAGGTCTACCGGGACAAGCTCATCGACGGCATGACCTCGCGCGGCTACGAGCTGGCCTTCGCGCAGTCCATCTTCGAGCAGATCAAGGGCTTCAGCGAGTACGGCTTCCCCGAGTCGCACTCGGCCTCGTTCGCGGTGCTGGTGTATGCCAGCAGCTGGCTGAAGTGCCACCATCCCGCGGCCTTCCTGGCCGCCCTGCTGAACAGCCAACCGATGGGCTTCTACACGCCCGGGCAGCTGGTGCAGGACGCGCGGCGCCACGGCGTGACGGTGCTGCCAGTGGATGTCAGCCACAGCGACGTCGAGGCCCTGCTGGTCCCTGCGCCCGACGCTGCCGCATTCGCCACCTCGTCGCCCACGCCGGCCGCCAAAGCCGGTGCGGCACCCGCGTCGCAGCCGGCGGTGCGCCTGGGCCTGCACCTGGTCGACGGCCTGGGCCGCGAGGCGGCGCAGCGCATCGTGAGCGCGCGCCGCACCGCGCCCTTCACCGGCGTGCAGGACCTGGCCGAGCGCGCCGCGCTGGCGCCGCAGGCCCTGCGCCAGCTGGCCGCGGCCGACGCCCTACACAGCCTGAGCGGGCACCGTCGCCAGCAGGTCTGGGACGCCGCAGGCTGGCGCCCCCTGCCCGGCCTGCTGCACGGCTCGCCGGTGCGCGAGCCTTGCGTGCATTTCGACGCGCCCCCGGAAGGCGAGGAGATCGTGCAGGACCATGCCGCGCTGGGCCTGAGCCTGCGCCGCCACCCGCTGGCGCTGCTGCGCACCGCCCTGCAGCGCCGCCAAGTATCGACGGTGGCGCAACTGCAGCACGTGCCCGCTGGGCGGCACGTCACGGCCTGCGGCCTGGTCACCGCGCGCCAGCGGCCGCCCACCGCCAAGGGCACTGCCTTCATCACCCTCGAGGACGAGACCGGCATGCTGCAGGTCATCTGCTGGCGCCAGGTCTGGCAGCCGCGGCGCGAAGCCCTCCTGCACGCGCGGCTCCTGCTGGTCAAGGGGGTGTGGCAGCGCGAGGGCGAGGTCCGCCACCTGGTCGCCGGTCACCTGCAGGACCTGACCCCCTGGCTCGGCCGCCTGAGCACACAGAGCCGCGACTTCCACTGACTGAGTCACCGCACGGCGCGACATCACATGTCACCACCCGACGAACCCGCGCGGCCCCTCCCCGTCTGGCCGGCATGACATGCTCTAAACTCATCAGCCCGTTCGCTCGTCTTCTCGCTGATCCAGGAAGGGTGCGCCAGACCCAGCGCGAGCAGCAGAACTGCATGCCCGCCTGACAGGAAAATGACAATGTCTATGAAGAAACTGGTCTTCCTCACGCTCTTCTTCGGCACCCTCTCGGCCACCGCCGTGCTGCTGAACCCCACCCCCGAACAGCACCGCGCCAAGATCAAGAGCGAAGTCTCCCAACGCAGCCCCCTGGCCAGCCTGCTGGGCCTGGGCTCGCTGACAGCCTTCGTGTCCACCTACCACTCGTTGGGGGTGATGTCGTACACCGTGGTGAACGAGAAGACCGTGTCCGTGGGAGCCTTCGGCATGGTGGTGGTCGTGGAGTGAGGTGAGGTGAGCGGAGAAGGCTGAGCGAATGGTTGATTGATCGCTCGCTGCGTGCACTCCGTCTTCAGGCCACCGGCTTGCCGGGCGCGGTCCATGCCGCCAGGACGGCCGATGCGATCGCGAAGGTGCCGAAGAATGCCTGGTTGGTGCTGATCGAAGGCAGCAGGAACGCCACCCAGGCGAAGCCCAGGCCGCCCGCGCCGGCCACGGCGATCTGCCAGGCACGGAACTCGTCCAGCCGCAGGACGTGGCGCAGCATGGGGATGAACACCATGAGCGAGCTCGTCAGCACGAAGATCGTCCACAGCTTGAGCTTGGCCGCACCGATCGACCCGCCTTCGGGCCACAGCAGCCAGATCACCGTGAAAGCCAGCGAGGCCACCGCGAACCAGGGATAGGGCTCGCGCTTGGACGCCTTGGTCACGGCGCCGCGCAACTCACCGATCACCTGCTCCACCGAAGGGCGGTGCGAATGCGGCTGCGGCTGCGGTTGCGGTTGCGGCGGCGGAGCGTCGAACGCTGTCGCGGAAGGGCCCGCCGCTCCGCTGGCGGGTGAGTCCTGGCCAAACGCAGGTGCCGCCCCGGAGGCCTCTGCGCTCGCCGCAGCAGGCCCCTGCACGATCACCGCCTCGGCCACCTCGGGTGAGCTGCCACCGCCTGGGGCGGAAGAAGGAGTCGTTGAAGACGGCGGTGACGAAGGCGAAGCGTGAGGATCCATCATGGCTGCAGAAGTTGGGTAGTGACATCAGTCAATCATCAGGGAAGGGAAGGCACGGCCGGTCCACCACAGTGGCAGCCGCCGTGCCCGCGCACCGGCGATTGAAGCACGCCCTGAAAACAAGTCCCCCCAATTTCGCAGACGTTTCCCAGGTTTTTACACCGCCCTCGCAAATGGCAAACGATGCACACACATTTTTTAGCCCGACGGAGCAGGTCGGCTGGAAGGCGGATGGCTCGACGGCCCCGCACCTCATGGCCGCCGCATGCCGCCGCCCTTGGCGCTCAGCGCGCCGTCGGCATCGCGAACTCCGCGCCCTTGCCGATCTCCTGCGGCCAGCGCTGCATCACCGACTTCTGCCGCGTGTAGAAGCGCACGCCCTCCTCCCCATAGGCGTGCATGTCCCCGAACAGGCTGCGCTTCCACCCGCCGAAGCCGTGCCACGCCATCGGCACCGGGATGGGCACGTTGATGCCCACCATCCCCACCTCCACCCGCCGCGCGAACTCCCGCGCGACGTGCCCGTCGCTGGTGTAGCAGGCCACCCCGTTGCCGTACTCATGCCCGTTGACCAGCGCCACCGCGGCCGCAAAATCCGGCACCCGCACGCAGCACAGCACCGGTCCGAAGATCTCCTCCCGGTACAGCCGCATGGCCGGCGTCACATGGTCGAACAGCGTGCCGCCCGTGAAGAATCCGGCCTCATGGCCGGGCACCCGGCAGCCGCGTCCATCCACCACCAGCGTGGCCCCTTCGGCCACGCCGGCGGCGATGCAGCCCTCGATGCGCTCGAGCGCCTGGCGCGTGACAATCGGCCCCATCTCGACCCCCGGGGCCATGCCGTTGCCGATCTGCAGCGCACGCACCCGCCCGGCCAGCCGCGGCACCACGCGCGCGCCCGCCTCTCCCACCAGCACCGCCACGCTGATCGCCATGCAGCGCTCCCCGGCTGAACCGTAGGCCGCGCCAACGAGCGCGTCCACCGCCTGCCCCAGGTCGGCGTCGGGCATCACCACCAGGTGGTTCTTCGCCCCGCCCAGGGCCTGCACGCGCTTGCCCGCCTGCACGCAACGGGCCTGCAGGGCCTGGGCCACCGGGGTCGAGCCGACGAAGCTCACCGCCTTCACATCCGGGTGGTCCACCAGCATCTCCACCGTCGCGCGGTCACCCTGCACCACGTTGAACACGCCCGGCGGCAGGCCGGCCTGGGCCAGCAGGCGGGCCATCAGCAGGGAAGGCGAAGGATCGCGCTCGCTGGGCTTGAGCACGAAGGTGTTGCCGGCCGCGATGGCCAGCGGGAACATCCAGCACGGCACCATGCACGGGAAGTTGAACGGCGTGATGCCGGCCACCACCCCCAGCGGCTGGCGCAGCGTCCAGTTGTCGATCCCGGCGCTGACCTGCTCGGTGTAGTCACCCTTGAGCAGCTGGGGAATGCCGCAGGCGAACTCGATGATGTCGATGCCGCGCGAGACCTCGCCCTGCGCATCGGAGAAGACCTTGCCATGTTCGGCGGTGATCATCGCCGCGAGCTCGTCGCGATGCTGCTCCATGAGCCGCAGGAACTGGTGCATGACGCGCGCACGGCGGATCGGAGGGGTGTCGGCCCAGGGCTCGAAGGCCGCGCGGGCCGCCGCCACCGCCGCGGCCACCTCCTCGCGTCCGGCGAGGCACACATGCCGCGCCACCGCACCGGTGGCCGGGTCGTAGACCGGCTCGCGGCGCGCACCGCCGGCCAGCGTGCGGCCGTCAATGTGGTGTCCCACGTCCTGCGTGGCGGTGAAGCGGACGGCCACAGCCTCGGCCGCATCGGTGGGGATCGTCGTCATGCGCAAGCTCCTGTCGAGGCCCCGGTCGTCGGGCGAGGGGGCCAGTGTAGGAAGGCCCCGCGGGGATGCCAAGCCCTGCGTCCACAGTCTGACGGGCAGGCCATCAAGCGGTCTCGGCCAGCGGCAGGAAATGCAGGCTCACCGCCCCCCGCAGACTGCGCACGTACTGCCGGACCTCGGGGGCCTGGCGCGCAGGCGTGTCCTCGAGCACCAGGTGCACCGGCCGGGCACGGCCGTCCAGGAACTGCCTGAGCCGCGCCACGAACGAGTCGCCGTCGAGCCCGGCTTCACCGCCGGCGAACCAGAACGCCCCCTTGGCGCTCGCCACGCAGACCGCCGGGCGAGGCTCACCTGGCGCCGCAGGCCCGCTGGCCGGCCGCGGCAGCAGGAACTCGTCCCAGAACAGCACCTCGGCCTCGTCGCGCCGGGCCTGGGCCAGCAGTGCGGGATAGGTCTCGTTGCGCCAGCGCCGGGCCAGCACCGGGTCGCGCGCCTCCAGCTGCGCGAGGGGGTGGTGCACGCTCAGCCCCAGGCGGGCAAACAAGGCGCTCACCGACGCCAGCGACATCGTCACGTCGAAGCGCGTGCGCAGCAGGCCCTGCACGATCTGGCGCGTCCACAGGCCGTGCTCCACCCCATGCTGGTCGGGCCGCTGACCCTGGATCCAGGAGAAGACCTCGCGCTCCTGCGCAGCCGTGAGACGGCGTGGGCGCCCGCTGGCACGGGTCGAGCGCAAAGACTCCATCCCGCGGTCCTGCGCCGAGGCCCGGCACTTGTAGGCCCAGGAGCGGTGCATGCCCATGGCTGCCGCCACCGCCCTCGGAGACTCTCCCTCGTTCATGCGCTCCACAGCCCGCATGCGCATTTGTTCCAGCGCCTCGTGCGCCAGTCTTCGCCCATCTCTCTTCATCACAGATCGGTCAAACAAGCCAAACCGCTGATCATTGCCGGGGGGCTATTTTTATATAAATAGTATTAATACCTAAGAGGCAAAACTTCAGAAACATGAAGATATTCTGAAGATAAATTCAGACTTGAATTCGGTGTGCCGTTTGGCCGGCGACGGGGCCACCGATTAGCAAAGAAAATGCCAGGTAAAGTAGCGCCAGCTGACGGCGCTGTCTGGTCTGTGATCCAAGCGGTCGGCCCACCGTTTGTAGAAGGCCTGAAATGAGCATTCCCCCTGCAGGACACGCAGACACTCCTTGCCCGCCCCTGGGCGACGTCGACGCCACTGCGCTGCTGCTGCAGCGCGGTGGCCGTCCGCCGGACCACGCAGCGGAAAGCAAGGCCCTGGCGCACCTGGCCGACACGCTGGCCGAAGCCCCGCACGCCGTGGCGCAGGCGCTGGCCGAGGTCGCGCTGCAGCTGACCGGCGCCGGCTCGGCGGGCCTGAGCCTGGAGCAGCATCCAGTCCAGGGGGCCCCTCTCTTCAAGTGGGTGGCCACCGCGGGCCAGCTGGGCAAATACCTCCACGGGACGATGCCGCGCTATTTCAGCCCCTGCGGCACCGTGCTGGGCCGCAACGAGGCCATCCTCATGCGCGACCCGGCGAAGGTCTATCACCAAGTCGGGGAACTGGACGTTCCCATCCGTGAGGTGTTGCTGGTCCCTTTCCACCGCGCGAAGGTCCCGGTGGGCACCGTCTGGGTGGTGCACCATGACGACGCCACGTTCGACCAGGAAGACCTGCGCCTCGTGCGCGCGCTGACGCGCTTCGCTGCGGCGGCCGTACAGACCGTCGACCTGCTCGAGAACCTGCGCACCGTGGACGCGCAGAAGGACCGCTTCCTGGCCATGCTCGCCCACGAGCTGCGCAACCCGCTGGCGCCCATCAAGCTGTCCGTGCAGTTGCTCAAACGGCTGGACGGCACCGACATGGCGCGGCAGCGCAAGAGCCTGGACGTCATCGACAAGCAGAGCAGCCAGCTGGCGGCCCTGATCAACGACATCACCGACGTGGTGAGCATCCGCAACGGCAAGCTGGCGATCCGCAAGGAGCCGCTGACCTTGCAGGACCTCCTGGCGTGGGCACTGGAGGTCTCGGGCCCGCTGGTGCGTGCGAAGGAGCAGGTGCTCGAGGTCACGGTGGCCGAGGCGCCGGTGACCTTCGAAGGCGATCCGTCGCGCCTGACCCAGGCGCTGGTGAACCTGATCAACAACGCCTCGAAGTACACCCCTGAGAAAGGCCGCATCCGTGTCACGGCCCAGGCTGTCCAGAACCAGGTGGAGATCCAGGTCAGCGACTCGGGCATCGGCATCCCGGCCCACGCCCTGCCGCGCATCTTCGACATGTTCATGCAGGTCCCCCTGCCCAACCGGCTCACCTACACCGGCCTGGGCGTGGGGCTGGCCCTGGTGCGCCAGATCGTCGGCCTGCACGGCGGCACCGTCACCGCGGCCAGCGAAGGCGAAGGGCGCGGCAGCACCTTCACAGTGCGGCTGCCCCTGCCCGCCCCCGCTTCCGCTGCCACCTGAGCGACTACGGCCAGCGGTACAGGTCGCGCCGCGTCAGCGGCAGGGGCCAGAGACCGTGGTGGCGCTTGGACGCCAGGATCTGGTAGATGCCTGTGCCGCCCGACTCGAACTCCAGCGCGCTGGCCGCCATGTACAGGCGCCACACACGGAAGGTCGTCTCGTCCACCTGCTGCAGCGCCTCGGCGCTGCGGGCCTCCAGGCGCTCGCACCAGTGCCGCAGCGTCATCGCGTAGTGCGGGCGCAGCCCTTCGACGTCGTGGATCTCGAACCCCGCGCGCTCCATGCCCAGCTGGATGTTGGCCACACAGTCGAGCTCGCCGTCGGGGAAGACGTAGCGGTTGATGAACCGGGTGGCCAGCGTGTCGTTCCAGCCCTCCTCGTCGTGCGTGATGCCGTGGTTGAGGAACAGGCCGCCCGGCTTCAGGAGCCGCTGCACGGTCTTGAAATAGGTCGGCAGCTGTGCCAGGCCCACGTGCTCGAACATGCCGACGCTGGCCACCTTGTCGTAGACAGCCTCCCCCCTGACGTCACGGTAGTCGCACAAATCGACACTCACCCTGTCCTGCAGCCCCTGGTCCCGGATGCGCTCGCGGGCCAGGTCGCACTGCCGCCGGCTCAGCGTGATGCCCCGGGCCCGCACGCCGTGGTGGCGCGCCGCCCAGCAGGCCAGGGCGCCCCAGCCGCAACCGATGTCCAGCAACCGATCGCCAGGCCGCAGGCGCAGCTTGCGGCAGATGTGCTCGAGCTTGTTGCTCTGGGCCTGGTCCAGCGAGTCGTCCTCGCTCTCGAAATAGGCGCAGGAATACACCATCTGCTCATCCAGCCAAAGGCGGTAGAACTCGTTCGAGACGTCGTAGTGGAAGGCGATGGCCTGCCGGTCGGTCTGGCGCGAGTGCCGATGCGAGAAGCCGCGCGCCAGGCGCGAGCGCAACGTGTCGGAAGGCGGCATGTCCGCCAGGCCACCTGCCGGCAGGCGGCACGCATCGATGAGCAGCTGCAGCTTGTCGCGCCACGACAGCTGCAGGTTCTCAAAGTGGCCCTTGAGCATGAGCGCGCTGTAGAGGTCGCCGTCCACATCGAGCGCGCCGCGGAAGTAGGTGTCGGCCAGCCGCAGCGGGTTGCGGTCGAAGACGAGCCGGCGCAACGCGGCCGGGTCGCGCAGCACGAGCGTGAAGGCCGGATGCCCCCGTCCCAGCACGTGCCAGCGTTCATCCCACAACCTGAGCGCGGCGGCGCCCTTGAATCCGCGCAGCAGCCGCTCGAAGATCCGTATCGCGGCATCGGCGCCGGCCGCGGTGAGGTCCGGCTGCGGCAGGCCCGGGTCGGCAGACAGGCTCATCATCCATCTCCTTGGGTGAGCGGGCCAGCACCGAGGCCTCCCGCCTTGTTTGAGGTTTCGCAAATCACACCGCCCCCCACGGCGGCATCCTCGCAGCCATGGACATGTTCGTTGACCGTCAAGAAGCGGGGCGCCTGCTGGGGCGGCATCTGGCCGCTCTGAAACTGGTCGATCCGCTGGTGCTGGCGCTGCCACGCGGTGGCGTGCCAGTGGCGGCGGAGGTGGCGCAGGCACTGCAGGTCCCGCTGGAGCTGCTGATGGTGCGCAAGATCGGCGCGCCCCACCAGCCGGAGCTGGCGGTGGCGGCGGTGGTCGACGGCGCCCATCCCCAGGCTGTCGTCGACGAAGAGACCCTGCGCCTGAGCGGTGCCGACATGGCCTACGTCAGGAGCCAGGTCCCGCACCAGCTCCAGGAAATCGAGCGCCGGCGTGCCGTGTACCTGGGCGGGCGGACGCCCCTGCCACTGGAGGGCCGGTCCCTCGTGCTGGTCGACGACGGCATCGCCACCGGGACCACCGTGCGGGCGGCCCTCAAGGCCCTGCGGCATGCCCACCCGGCGCGCCTGGTGCTGGCCGTGCCGGTGGCCTCGGCCGAAGCCCTGGCGCGGCTGCGCGGAGAGGTCGACGAGCTGGTATGCCTGTCGCAACCCACGTTCTTCCAGGCCGTTGGCATGCACTACGTCGACTTCCATCAGGTCGAAGACCAGGAGGTCCTCGATCTGCTCGAGGCCCACCGCCAGGCCTTGCACATGCCCTGAGGGCAGGGGTGCGCCGGGAGGGGGCGAAGGCAGCCGCTTTCTCATTGCATCAGGCCAGCAGGAACTCACCGCGCCGGGCGACCGTGGTCTCCAGCGCGGCGCGGACGGCGTCGTCGACGGTTTCCAGCCAGACGAACGCCAAGGCATCGCGGGTGGCCTGCGGGATCTCATGCAGGTCCTTGCGGTTGCGCACGGGCAGCAGCACGGTGCGCACTTCCGCGCGCTGCGCCGCCAGAACTTTCTCCTTGATGCCGCCCACAGGCAGCACCAGCCCGCGCAGGCTGATCTCGCCCGTCATGGCCACGTCGGGACGCACCGCCCGGCCCGTGAACAGCGAGGCGAGGGCCATGAACATCGCCACGCCGGCACTCGGGCCATCCTTGGGTATCGCGCCGGCCGGCACGTGCAGGTGCACGTCCACGCCCTCGAAGGCTGCAGCCGGAATGCCCAGCTCGCCCAGCTCCGACTTCACCAGCGTCAGCGCGGCCTGGGCGCTTTCCTTCATCACCTCGCCCAGCTGCCCGGTCAGGATCAACCGGCCGGTGCCTGCCACGCGCGTGGCCTCGATGAAGAGGATGTCGCCGCCCACCGGTGTCCAGGCCAGGCCGGTGGCCACGCCGGGCAGGCTGGTCCGCAGCGCCGTCTCGTGCTCGAACTTGGCGCTTCCGAGGATCGCCTCCAGGTCGGCGGGGGCGATCCGCACCGCCTGCGTCGACCCGCGCGCCACCTGCATCGCGGCATGGCGCATCACCCGGCCGATCTCGCGCTCGAGCTGGCGCACCCCGGCCTCGCGCGTGTAGCTGGCCACGATCGCCGCCAGGGCCGGATCGCTCAGCTCGCACTGCCCTTCCTGCAGGCCGTTCGTCTGGCGCTGGCGCGGCACCAGGTAGGCGCGCGCGATCTGCAGCTTCTCCTCCTGCGTGTAGCCCGGCAGCTCGATGACCTCCATGCGGTCGCGCACCGGCCCGGGGATGTTGTCGATCACGTTCGCGGTGGCGATGAAGACCACGCGGCTCAGGTCGAAGGCCACGCCCAGGTAGTTGTCGCGGAAGCTCGAGTTCTGCTCCGGGTCCAGCACTTCCAGCAGCGCCGCGGACGGGTCGCCCTGCACGCTGGCCGAGAGCTTGTCGACCTCGTCGAGCATCATCACGCAGTGGCGCGCCCCGGCGCGCCGCAAGGCCTGCACGATGTTGCCGGGCATGGCACCGACGTAGGTGCGCCGGTGCCCGCGCATCTCCGCCTCGTCGTGCACCCCGCCCAGCGACACCCGCACGAACGGCCGCTGCAAGGCCTTGGCGATGCTCTGCCCCAGCGAGGTCTTGCCCACGCCCGGCGGGCCGGCAAAGCACAGGATCGGCGAGCGGCCATGCGGGTTGAGCTTGCGCACGGCGATGAACTCGAGGATCCGCTGCTTCACCCGCTCGAGCCCGAAGTGATCTTCCTCCAGCGTGCGCTGGGCGGCGTCCAGGTCGATGGGCGTCTGTGGCGGCAAGCCCCAGGGCAGCTCGGTCATCCACTCCAGCCAGGTGCGCAGCATCGACTGCTCCCCCGAGGATTCGGGCAGACGCTCCAGGCGCCGCAGCTCCTTGCGAGCCTGGGCCTCGGCCTCGGGCGGCATGTCGGCCTTCGTGATGGCCAGGTCGAACTGCTCGAGGTCCTCCACCTGGGCGGCGTCCTCGCCCAGCTCCTTGCGGATGGCGTTCATCTGCTCGCGCAGCAGGTACTTGCGCTGGCGCTCGTCGAGCTGCTCCTTGGTGCGTGCGCCGATCTCCCACGACAGCTTCAGCACCTCGATCCGGTGTGTGGCGATCTCCAGCACCTTCTGCAGCCGTTGCGCGACATCAGGCGTCTCCAGCAGGGCCTGCTTCTCCGCGAGGCCGGCCTCGAGCAGGCTGGCAGCCACGTCGGCCAGCTGCGAGGGCAAGGCGATGGACTGCACCGCATGCACCAGTTCGGCCGGGCTGTTGGGCAACAGAGACAGCAGCTCGGCGACACGGGCGCGGAGCTGCACGGCCAGCGCCTCCGAGGGCGTCGAGTTGGCATGCACCTCGGCCACTGCCTCCACGCGCGCCGCGAGGAAGGGATGGTCCGGCACCATCTCGACGATGCGAAAGCGCGACACGCCCCGGCAGATGACGTGGTGCCCCTGGTCCGAACCTTCGATGCGGCGCAGCACCACGGCCGTGGCGCCCATGCCGTACAGGTCCTCGCGAACGGGGTCGTCCACCAGGGCGTCCCGCTGCAGGACGACGCCGATGGGTGCGTGGGTGGCCAGGGCGTGCTCGATCGCGGCAATCGACTTGGGGCGACCGACCGTGACCGGCGTCACCACATGGGGAAACAGCACGACGTTGCGCATGGGAACGATGGCAAGGACGCCCTCGGGCAACAGTGACGATGCGATGGTCTTGTCCATGATGAGGCTGAAGAAGAGGTGCAGAAGAGGCCACGCTTTCGTGTGTCTTGCGTCAGCGCAAGGCGCCCTCGGCCCTAGCGGGGATGCACATCGAGCCCTTCTGGCAGAGCTCGCGCGCCCTGCTCGCCACGGCCGGGCTCGCTGGCGGGCGACAGGGTGGAGGGGCGCATCACCCAGGACGTATCTTCTCCAGCCTGCACCGCATCGGCAAAGGCTTGGAGCCGCGCGGCGCAACTGCCGTCGTCGACCTCGCGGGTGGTGAAGGCCGTGCTCAGGACGGGCGAACGGCCGAGCAGCCTGCCGATCTCGGCCACGGCGTTCGGGGCGCCGCTGCCGCCCATCACCGACACCACCGCCACGTCCGGCAAGTGCTCGTGCTGCGAGGCCACGAAGCTGCGCATCGGCGCGGCAAGGCGGGATACCCAGATGGGCGCGACCAGCACCACGACATCGAAGTTGGCAGGCGACGGCCCTGCGTAGCAGATGGGCGGACGCCGCCGCAGCAGCGAATCGAGCACGCAGCGCCAGGTTCCCCAGGCACCGCTGCGCGGCCGCGGTTCAGTGATCTCGGCCACGGGCCAGCCCCGCAGGCTGCACAACAGCTGCGCGAGCCTGCGACACGTTCCCGTGTACGAATACAGGACTACCAGGATTCGGCTCATCATCGACCTCGCAGGGGTGTGGGGATGTTTCGACTGTAGGCACCGGTCCGGCACCGGCGTTGCGCTGCGTCAAGCCCCGGACAGGCTTGCTTGCCGCGATGTGCTCACACGGGCGAAAACCGTTCCCAGGGATGCTGGCCACGGGACTGGCATCTCGCCTCGAGCTTGCGTCAACGCAAGGCCGACATCCCCGGAACTGGCATCCTGGCAAACAACATGCGCCCTTCTTCTCCGCCCCACTCCCCCACCCCGCCGGCCCAGGCGTCGGCGCTCATCCATCAACTGTGTCTTCACCTGGAGACCTTCCATGGGGAGCGGGTGACGCTGGTGGAAACCCACATCTCCTGGGTTGTGCTGGTGGGGACGCTGGCCTACAAGGTCAAGAAGCCCGTTTGCTTGCCCTTCCTCGATTTCTCCACGCTGGCGGCGCGGCGCGCCTGTTGCGAGGCGGAGCTGCGGCTGAACCGCCGTCTCGCCCCGACGGTCTACCTCGACGTGGTGGCCATCCACGGCCCGGCCGAGGCCCCCAGCCTGGCGGGAGAAGGTGAGCCCCTCGAGTACGCGCTGCGGATGCGGCGCTTCGCCCCGGGCGCGCTGCTCAGCGAACGCTGGGCCGCAGGTGACCTGCAGGCGGATCACCTGCTACAGCTTGCACGGCGCATCGCGGCGTTCCACCAGGCCGCACCGGCCGCTGCCGCCGACAGCCCCTTCGGCACGCCCCAGGCCAACGCGCAGGCGGCCCGACAGGCGCTGCAGGCGATCGAGGCCCTGCGCCCCGGCCTCACGGGGACGCTGCGGGCCTGGCTCGACACCCAGGCGCAGGCGCTCCACCCTCTGTGGGCGCAACGACGCGGCGAGGGCCATGTGCGTGAGGGCCACGGCGACCTGCACCTGGGCAACACGGTGCTCCTGGACGACGGCGAGGCCACCGCCTTCGACTGCATCGAATTCGACCCGGCGCTGCGCTGGATCGACGTGCTCAACGATGCCGGCTTCCTGGTGATGGACCTGTTGGCACACCAGCGCACGGACCTGGCTTTCCTCTTCCTCAATGCCTACCTGGACCACACCGGTGACCACGAGGGCTTGCCGTTGCTGCGCTTCTACATGGTGTACCGGGCCCTCGTGCGCACCGAGGTCGGTCTGATCCGGCAAGCCCAGGGTGACGAGGGTGACGCCAACCCCGGCCCCCATGACTACGCGGCCCTGGCCCGCCGGCTCGCCGCAGCGGGCGACCCACGCCTGCTCATCACGCATGGGCTGCCGGGGTCCGGCAAGACCTTCGTCTCGCAGCGCCTGCTGGCATGCGCCGGAGCGATCCGCCTGCGCTCCGACGTCGAGCGCAAGCGCCTCGCCGGGCTCGCCCCTCTGGAGGACTCCCATGCCCATGGGCTCGATCTCTACGGCAGCGAGGCCAAGGCGCGAACCTATGCGCGACTGCATGCGCTGGCGCGCACGGCCCTGACGGCGGGGTACCCGGTCATCGTCGATGCGGCCTTCCTGCGGCGCAGGGAGCGTGATGAGTTCGCTGCGCTGGCCAACGAGCTGGGCGTGCCGTTCACCATCCTGGACTGCACGGCCAGTCCACAGACCCTGCGCGACCGGGTCCGCGCACGGGCCGTGTCCGGCAGCGATGCCTCGGAAGCCGACGAGGCGGTGCTCGCGCAGCTGCAAGCCGACGATGAAGCACTCAACGAGGTGGAGCGCCGGCACACCCTCACCGTCGACACGGGCCAGCCCTTGGCGGTGGCCGCGCTGTGCACCGCCTGGCCATCGAGCCGGCGGACCTGACCACGAGGCGTCCAAGTCCCCGGGACTGCGGCCGAGGGCTCGCCTGGCACGTTCGCCCTCATCCGAGGCCACACAGCGGCCTCACCGCCCTTCGGCGCCCCTCATTTGCCCACGTTGGAAGCCACCCATATAATAAGCTTTGCTCACTAATTTCAAGGTGCCTTTCCCGTGAAACCAGCGCAAGACAGTCTCGGCTTTCTCCTGGCGGACGTGTCCCGCCTGATGCGGCGCGCATTCCTGCAACGGCTGGAGGGCAGCTCCCTGACACCGGCCCAGGCGCGTGCCCTTGTTCACGTGTCCCGGCACGAAGGGGTGCGCCAGATCGACCTGGCGGACCGCCTGGAAGTCCAGCCCATCACGCTCGCCCGCCTCATCGATCAACTGGCGGAAGAGGGGCTGGTCGAGCGCCGTCCAGATCCGCAGGACCGGCGGGCCTACCAGATCTTCCTGACGCCTGCCGCCGCCCCGCACCTGGAAGCCATCGAGCACGTGGCGGCCGCCATCCGCAAGGTGGCCCTGCAGACGCTGACTGCGGAGCAAGCCACCGCCCTGACCGCAGCCCTTCGCGTCATGCGGGACAACCTCTGTGCCCGATGACCCCGCCCTTCCTCCCATCTCTTCACTTCACTTCATCCAGTGAGCCGTTCCCATGAGTGACCCCGCCCCCGCCCCTTCCTCTGCTGCCACCCCGCCTCGGCGCAACCGCCGCCTGCTGCGGTTTGCCCTGATGGGCGTGGTGCCGCTGATCGCCCTGCTGGTCATCGCCGTGGTCTACCTGCGGGGCGGACGCACGGTCGAGACGGACAACGCCTACGTCAAGGCCGACAAGGTCCCGGTCAGCACCGAGGTGGCCGGGACGGTCCAGGACGTGCAGGTGTCGGACAACCAGGTGGTGGCCGTGGGCCAGGTGCTGTTCCGCCTGGATGCGCAGGCCTTCCAGGTGGCCGTGACCAAGGCGCAGGCCAAGCTCGCGCAGGTCCGCACCGACCTGGCCGCATTGAAGGCCAGCTACCGGGAAAAGCAGGCGGAGATCACCCTTGCGCGGACGCGGCAGTCCTTCGCCTTGAAGGAACAGCAACGGCAGGCCGACCTGGTCAGCAAGAACTTCATCTCGGCCTCGCGATTCGACGATGCCAAGCAGGCCACCGACCTGGCGGCGCAGCAGGTCGGCGTTCTCGAGCAGGACTTGGCGCGCATCGGCCAGTCCCTGGGCGGCAGCGTCGACGCGCCCGTCGAGCAACACCCCAGCTACCGGGCCGCCCTGGGCGAACTGGAACAGGCGCAGCTCGACCTGGCCCGCGTCGAAGTGCGCGCGCCGATGGCGGGCGTGGTCAGCCGGCCGCCGAAGCCGGGGCAGTACCTGGCCCCCGGGACGATGGCCATGGCCCTGGTCGTCAACGGCAACCTCTGGGTGGAGGCGAACTTCCCCGAGACCGACCTGACCTACGTGCACCCCGGGCAACCGGTGGCCATCCACGTCGACACCTACCCCGACGTCCAGTGGCAGGGCGTCGTGGAGAGCCTCAGCCCAGCCACCGGCGCGGAGTTCTCGGTCATCCCGGCCCAGAACGCCACTGGCAACTGGGTCAAGATCACGCAGCGGGTGCCGGTGCGCATCCAGCTCCAGGCCGCCCCAAATGCGCCCCAGCTGCGCGCGGGTCTCAGCGCCGTGGCCGAGATCGACACGGGCCACCGGCGCCGCGTGCTCGGGCTTTCGTTGTGAGGCCCAGGCCATGAACACCGCCTTCGCGGCCCCGGCAGACACGCAAAGCCGCCGCCGCGGCCTGGTCACGGTCTCGGTCATGCTGGCGACGATCATGCAGGCCCTGGACACCACCATTGCCAATGTGGCCCTGCCGCACATGCAGGGCGCCATGGGCGCCACCCAGGACCAGATCTCCTGGGTGCTGACCTCCTACATCGTGGCCGCGGCGATCTTCATGCCGTTGACTGGCATCCTGACGGCCCGGCTGGGGCGCAAGCGGGTCTTCATGGCGGCGGTGGTGGGCTTCACGCTCACGTCCATGCTCTGTGGTGCGGCGCAAAGCCTGACGCAGATCGTGCTGTTCCGCCTGCTGCAGGGCGTCTTCGGCGCAAGCCTCGTGCCGCTCTCGCAGGCCGTGCTGCTCGACACCTACCCGCGCGAGCGGCACGGCTCGGCCATGGCCTTGTGGGGTGTCGGCGTGATGGTGGGCCCGATCCTGGGGCCCTCGCTCGGCGGCTGGCTGACCGAGAGCTACAACTGGCGCTGGGTGTTCTACATCAACCTGCCCTTCGGCCTGCTGGCCTGGTTCGGCCTGGCGGCCTTCGTGCAGGAAACCCCCATCGACCGCGGGCGGCGCTTCGACCTGCTGGGCTTCGCACTGCTGAGCCTGGGGATCGGGGCCCTGCAGATGATGCTCGACCGCGGCGAGTCACTGGACTGGTTCGCCAGCCGCGAGGTGACGGCGGAAGCGCTGCTGGCCGGCGCGGCGCTCTACCTCTTCGTGGCGCACATGTTCACGCATGCGCACCCCTTCATCGAGCCGGGGCTGTTCAAGGACCGCAACTTCAGCGTCGGGCTGCTGTTCATCTTCCTGATCGGCATCATCCTGCTGGCCACCATGGCGCTGCTGCCGCCCTTCATGCAGAACCTGATGGGCTACCCGGTGTGCGACGTCGGCTACCTGCTGGCACCACGCGGCGTGGGCACCATGCTGGCGATGATGATGGTCGGACGCCTGGCCGGCCGGGTGGACGTGCGCTACCAGATCTTCGCGGGCCTGGCCCTGACCAGCCTGTCCCTCTGGGAGATGACGCGCTTCACCATGGACATCACGGGCTGGGACATCGTGCGCACCGGCTTCATCCAGGGCCTGGGGCTGGGCTTCATCTTCGTGCCGCTGTCCACCATCACCTTCGCCACGCTGGCGCCGCGCTACCGCAACGAGGGCACCGCCCTGTTCAGCCTGATGCGCAACATCGGCAGCAGCATCGGCATTTCGGTGGTGATCACTTACCTGGCCCAGCGCACGCAGGCCAACCACGCCACGCTTGCCAGCGACCTCAACCCCTTCAGCCTGAGGCTGCGGGGGGCCATCGAAGCAGGAGCCTTCGACCTGAACTCGCCCGCTGGCCTGGCCGCCCTCAACGGTGAGGTGACGCGCCAGGCCGCCACGCTGGCCTATCTGCAGGACTTCCGCCTGATGATGTGGGTCACCCTGGCGGCCCTTCCCTTGATCGCCTTGCTGCGCAAGCCGGCCCGGCCTGCGGCTCCTGAGGCCGTGCACGCCGCAATGGATTGAACAGCGTCTGGCGATGGACCGTTACGGCCCGCCACCTCACGTCTGCTCAGCGCGTCAGTGCGAGGCCGGCAGGCTCACTCATCGCTCCTCGGTGGACCACGACCGCAGGTGGCTGTGCACCTGCCTGACCCCGGGGACGGTCGCCGCGATCTTGCGGGCCGCGGCATCGTCGTTGACATGGTTGACCCAGCCCGACAGATCGACCGTGCCATCCAAGGCGACAACCGAGATGTCGACGCCTCGCTCCTGGAACGGCGCGGCCTTGGCCAACGCCTGCTTGATTTCATCTGCCAAGGCTTGGTCGCGGTCACTCAGCTTGGGCTGCACGGGGGTGCGTGGCTGGCTCGGGATCGCGGTGGCCGCCCGTGCGACCCGCGCGTCCGTGTCGGTCGACCAGCTGCGCAAATCCGAACTCACCTTCTGCACGCCGGCCACGGACTGGGCGATCTGGCGGGCGGCCTGCTCGTCGTTGGCATAGCTGACCCAGCCTGAGAGCTTGACCTGGCCGTCCAGGGCCACCACCGAGATGTCGACATCGCTGTCTTGGAAAGGCGGTGCTGCCATCAGCGCCCGCTTGACCTCGGCCGCCAGGGCCTGGTCTTGCTCGGAACCCATCGCCTGCGGCCGGACCTGGAGAGGTGGATACGTCACACCCACCCGGTAGTCCGCGTCGCTCGACCAGCTGCGCAAGCTGGGCGCCACCGAGCGGACCCCAGCGACGGATTGCGCCACCCGCGCCGCCAGGGCTGCATCGTTGTCATGGGTGACCCAGCCCGACAGAACCACCTTGCCGTCCAATGCCTTGACGTGGATGTCGGTCCCCCGGTCCTGCAGGGGAACGGCTTGCTTCAAGGCAGTTTCCACTTGCCGTGCCAGGGCCTTGTCCTCGGGTGTGGCGCCCTCGACGCTGGCTTGCGAGGGCAAGGCCATCAGCAGACTGGAAGCAGCGACCGCCACAGCAACAGCTTGATGAAGAGTGTTCATGGTTGCTCCTTGGAAGTGAGGAAAAGTTAGTGTGTCCCTCCGCCTGGAAGTTGCAGCACAGCCTTGTCGATGAGAACGCCACGCTCACCACGGCCCGAAGTCCCGCAACCCCTTGCTCACACGAAAGCAATTGTTACTTTTGCATCAAAAACAACATGAAGAGAGCGTTCCTTTCTCACAACGAACCACCTGAACAGGGGGATCTAACCTATTGACCCCCTTAGCAAGTTGTCCTCCCAGACATCCCAAAGCGACAAACCCCGCTGTTACAAGTGCCCCCATCCCGTTACGAATGGGGCCGGCACACCCCTTAACCTGCGCCCCGCAACTCGTGCCTCGGTCGCTCATGCCCGATCTCATCGGACCCGCCGGGGCAGGAGCAGCGTGAGAAGTGGTCTCCAAGACCGCTGCTGACCCCGTCGGTCACCTCGCGCTGCCATCCCTCCCGCCGAACCGGCAGGTTCCACCAGTTGAAGTTGATTTTGGAGACGGAGTTTTTCCCCATGACATTCCCCAAGAAGTTCACTCGCCTCGCCTTGGCCCAAGCGCTTGCCGTGATCAGCCTGGCTGCCTGCGGCGGCGGCGGCGGTGGCGCCGGCAGCGAGACCAGCACCGCGGGCGTCAACAGCGCCGCAGCGGCCGAGGGCGCGCTGAACGTCGGCACCGGCAGCTGGGAGCCCGTGGCCAACGAGTACGACGAGTTCACGGTCGACGGGACGCAACTGGTGCGCCTGGGGGAAGGCTCCCGCTGGATCGAGAAGACCGTCACGGGCAATGGCGTGTGCCGCACCGACTTCTTCGGTGACGACCCGGCCATCGGCGTCATCAAGACCTGCCAGGTGTACGTGCCCAACGGCGGCACCACGGCTGTCTCCCCGGCGCCGGCTCCGGCCCGCAGCGGCACCCCGGCGCCGGCACCCGCCCCCGCAGCCCGCACCGGCACCACCAGCAGCCTCGGGGTCCTGCCAGCCAACCCCCGCCTCAACGCCGGCGTGGGGACTGACCAGCTTGGCAGCACGTCTGAACAGGCCCAGCCCAGCGCGGACGGCACCGGCGATTTCCGCACCCGCTGCCTGCCTTCGCACTTCTCCTTCGACAACCCCGTCGCCTATCCGGGGCAGCCGGGCGCAGCGCCCATGCAGCTCGACTTCGGCAACACCGGGGCCAACGCCAACAGCAGCGCGCAATCCCTGAGCGGAAGCGGCAATTCGACCTGCCGCGGCGGCACGGTCAACCGGTCAAGCTATGCCGTGCCGGCGCTGATCGACACCGGCACCAACCTGCCCGTGGTTCCTGATGAAAGCGACTTCTATTACAAGAGCGGCTACCTCGGTGTCACGCCTTCCAGCATCCAGCTGATGCCGCCTGGCCTGCGCATGCTGGCGGGGAATGCCAACAACAGTGCCGACAACGGCTTCAGCAGCCCTTACACCTGGGTCTGCCACAACAGCGGCATCAACCGCGGCCAGACCATCCCCACCTGCCCGATCGGTGACCAGCTCGAGCTGAGCATCGCGTTTCCCCAGTGCTGGGACGGCGTGAACCTCGACAGCGCCGACCACCGCAGCCACATGGCCTACGCCACGGGACACGGCTGCCCGGCCTCGCATCCGATCGCTCTCGCCGAGGTGTCGTTCCACATCCTGTACCCGGTGACGGACCGCCAGGGCTACTGGCGCCTGTCTTCGGACACCTACAGCGGCCCGGCGGGCTACTCCGCCCATGCCTCCTGGTTCAATGGCTGGCAGCAGGACGTCTCGGATTCCTGGAGCCGCAACTGCGTGGCAGCCGGCCGGGATTGCCACTCCCACCTGCTGGGTGACGGCCGCACCATCCAGTAGCCGGCAAGGACAAGGTGCTCTCCGCCTTGGCGGGGGGCACCCAACCTGCGTCATACTCCGCCGGTGCTTCACTGGCGGTTTTTTCCATTCTTCAGCTTCATGCGGTGCATTCTCAGTGGTCTCGTTTTCTGGGCAGGCGTGGCCGCTTTGGCCTGCACAGGGTGCAAGGGCGAGCATGACACCCCTGCGGCCCGCACGGCTGCCTCCAGAACAACCACCCCCGCCCGCCCGCTTGAGTCCGTCGTGCCGGACAACACGGCCGTCGAGCTGCCCGGGGTCCCGTCGACCACACCCTCACCTTCCGGCCCCGCGCTGAAAGGGCTGGTGGCCTGGGGCCTGCCACTGGCGGGAGCGGCGATCGAAGCCCGATGCGCCTCGGGTGAGGTCCCCGCGACCCGCAGCGCCGCCGACGGCAGCTTTGCCCTGGACCTCGGCCATGCCAAGCCGCCCTGCTGGGTGCAGGCGTCGGGGGGCTGGATCTGGGGCGGCGTCAACCAGGTCAGCCTCCACGGATGGGCCCGTGACCGCGGGCCGCTGCTGCTGACCCCGGCCAGCGAACTCCTGCTCGCCCATGCGCTCGGCAAGCCCCCTGCGAGCGTCGATGGTGGGCAACCCCTTCCCTCCCTCGATCCCGACCGCCTCGCCGCGGCCAAGCGCTACCTTGATGACCAGCTGCGTGCTCAGGCGATCCCCGCCTGGCCGGGGGATGGTTTGTCGGGTGCCACCCTCGCGCCGGCGAGACCGCTGGTCGAGGCGCTGTCCGACAAGCTCGCCGCCGCCCAGCAACCGCTGGCCGCCCTGGTGCGTGCCAGCGCCGCCCGGCAGCCCTGGCAGGATGCCCTGCGTCCGGCGCCCTCCGACTGGAAGTGGAACCTCCCTGACAGTTCCATCACGCCCGTCACACCGCCGGGCAACCCCATGAGCGCCGCCAAGGTCGAGCTCGGCCGCTTCCTGTTCCATGACAAGCGGTTGTCCGGCAATGGCACCTTCTCGTGCGCCAGCTGCCATCACCAGGACAAGGCCTTCACCGACGGGCTCGACGTGTCCCTCGGCTCCACCGGCCAGCGGCTCCCCCGCAATGCCCAGGGCCTGGCCAACGTCGTCTACCAGCGATCCCTGACCTGGGCCAACCCGACCCTGTCGAGCCTGGAGAAGCAGATGGAGATCCCCCTGTTCGGCACCGACCCCGTCGAACTCGGCCTGAACGCCTCCAACCGTGCCCGCGTGCTGCAGCAGCTTTCCGAGGACCCTGGCTACCCGGCCCGCTTCGCGGCCGCTTTTCCCAACCAGGACAACGTCATCAGCTGGCCAAACGTCATTCGCGCCATTGCGGCCTTCCAGCGCTCCCTGCTGTCTTTCAACAGCCGCTACGACCGCTCCAGGCTGCCTGGCGGAGAACCCCTGAGCCCCGCCGAGCAACGGGGCCTGTCCCTGTTCATCAGCCGCGACAGCGCCAACTGCTTCCGCTGCCACGGCGACTTCAACTTCGCCGAGGTCTCGCGCTACCAGGGCAGCCCCGACAAAGCCCCGGCATTCCACAACACCGGCCTGTTCAACATCGGTGGCACGGGGGCCTTCCCCTCGCCCAACCGCGGCATCCTCGAGGTCACCGCCAACCCCGCCGACATGGGCAAGTTCCGTCCGCCCAGTCTGCGCAACGTCGCCGTGACGGCGCCCTACATGCACGACGGCAGCATGCGCACCCTCGAGGAAGTGCTCGACTTCTACGGCGACGGCGGCCGTCACATCGACAGCGGGCCCCTTGCAGGCGACGGCCGCAGCAGCCCCTTCAAGGACGATCTCGTCAAGTCCATCAAGCTGTCCGCGCAGGACAAGGCCGACATCATCGCCTTCCTCAAGACCCTCACCGACGACACCTTCCTCGCCGACCCGCGCACCACCGACCCCTTCGCAGCGCCAGCGTCCGCCCCGGCCCGGCATCCCTGAACCACACGACAGCACGACACACCGCTGCCTTGCGACAGATCAAGGCGGCCCGGGCGCGGCCAGCGCAGGATGGGCGCAAGGACGGGCCCCGAAGGCAGGGCCTGCTTTGCTTCCTCACCTCTCAGGAGACGCGCCATGACCTGTTTTCACGCCGTGCTGTGGGTCGACCACCAGACGGCCCAGCTGCTGCAATTCGACGCCGAGCACGTGGAGATCGACAAGCTGCATGCCCAGACCCACCACACCCGCCAGCATGGCAGCGGCGTGCGAACCGAGCATGTGTACTTCGGAGAGGTCTGTGACGCGCTGGACGGCATCGCGGAAGTGCTGGTCGTGGGACCGCGCCAGGCCCTGGCCGACTTCCGGCATTTCGTCGACAAGCACCGGCCCCAGTTGACACCGCATCTGGTGGCTTATGAACCCCACGAGCGGACCAGCGACAAGCAGCTCGTCGCGATGGCCCGGCACTATTTCGTCGGACATGACCGCATGAGCGGGCTGCCCACGCCCGGCTGAGAGGATCAGCCCTGCGCCTCGCCGAACACCCGGCGGGCATGCAACCCCAGACCGAGGGCCACGCTGGCGAAGGGGTCCCCGCGCATCACCCGGGCCTGGGGAAACTCCGCGGCGATGCGCGCCACCAGCGGTCCAAAACCCGTGGAGCCGCCTGTCAGGTAGAGCACGTCCACCTCGGTGGCGGCCAGGCCGGCCTGCGCCAGCGTCTCGCGCGCCGCCTGGGCGATGCGCTGCAGATCGTGGTCGAGGGCGCCGATCGCCTCGGCTTCGTCGAGCTGCACCTGCAGGCCCGGCTCCAGGGCCATGAGGTCGATGCAGACCGGCTCGCGACCCCCTCCTGCCGTGGCCACAGCGATCTTGGCGGCCTCGGCCTTGGCCATCAGGGCGTGCCCCAGGCGCTCCTGGAGCACCCTCATGAGCCTGCGATGGTGGACTTCCTCGGCGTAGAAGCTTTTCATGCGCGCCAGTTCGGCCACGCGGCTGCGCGTGTAGGCCGTGTTGATCAGGTGCCAGGAGGCCAGGTCGAAGTAGATGTTGCTGGGGATCTGCCGGCCGTTCGGGCTGGGCCCGCGGAAACCGCAGGTGGGCAGGATCTTCGCCAGCTCGATCTGCCGGTCGAAGTCGGTGCCGGCGACGTGGACGCCGTGGCTGGCCAGGATGTCATCGCGCCGGTCGATGCGCCCGCGCCGCTGCGGCCCCACGCGCACCAGCGAGAAGTCCGAGGTCCCCCCGCCGATGTCCACCACCATCACCACCTGCTCCTGCTCGACGTGGCGCTCGTGGTCCAGCGCCGCGGCGATGGGCTCGAACTGGAAGTGCACCTCCGTGAAGCCGACCGCCCGGGCCGCCTTCTCGAGCATGGCCTGGGCCTGGCGGTCGCGTGCGGCGTCGCCGTCGACGAAGTACACCGGCCGGCCCAGGACGACCCGGCTGAGCGGCTGCCCACCCTGCTGCTCCGCCAGCGCCTTCAGGTGGCGCAGGTAGCTGCCGATGACGTCGAGGTAGGCCACGCCATGCCCCCCGCCCACCTCGGTGGTCTGCTCGGCCAGGGCCGAGCCGAGGATGCTCTTCATGGCGCGCATCAGCCGGCCCTCCATGCCCTCCAGGTAGGCGGCCAGGGCCGCGCGGCCGTAATGCCGCTGCGGCGACTCGTGCGGGGCCAGACCCTCCACGGCGTAGAACATCGCCGTGGGCATGGTGACGAAGCTGGGCTCCAGCTCGACGAGACGCACCCCTTCGTCGTTCCAGGAGGGCAGCGCGACAGCGGAATTGGACGTGCCGAAGTCAATGGCACAGGCAGCAGGGGACGCAGGCACGGCGGGAGGCTGAGTGGTTTCAGGGGGCGCCGATTCTAGTGTCCTCCCCCAGCCCTGCCTCGTACCACCGGCGCATCGCCTGGCGCCTGACCTTGCCGCTCGTCGTCCGGGCGATCGCGCCGGGCCGCAGCACGACCACGTCGATGTCGGCCAACCCGAAGGCCGAGGCGATCTTGTCCCGCACCCGGGAGGCGAGGGTTTCCACGTCGGATGAGGAGCTCTCGGCCACCGCCACCAGCCGCTCGGTCGCCCGGCGCTGCACGGCAAAAGCCACGCAGGCGCCCATGCGGATGCCTGCCACCTGGGCCATGGCCGACTCGATGTCCTGGCAGAGGTAGTTGCGCCCGTTGACGATGACGATGTCTTTCACACGGCCCGTGATGAAGAGCTCGGTGCCGTGCAGGAAGCCCAGGTCGCCGGTACGCAGCCGTCCATCCGGGAACGCCTGGGCCGTGGCGCCGGGGTCGTCGAAGTAGCCGCGCGCCACGCTGGGCCCGCTGACGACCACCTCGCCGATGCACCCCAGCGGCAGCCGCGCGCCCGTGGGCGACACGATCTCGACCGTGTGCCCTGGAATGCAGTGCCCGCATGACACCAGCTCGATGGACAGCGCCGCGTCGCCGTCGCTCACCGCCCCCGCCGCCACCGCCCGGCCCTGCCCCTGCAGCGGCTCGCGCAGGAAGTGGGCCGTGCGGTGCTCCCCCTGCACGTCCGGGGCCGCGAAGGACACGGCCAAGGTGGCCTCGGCCAGGCCGTAGCAGGGCCTGATCGCCTGCGGGGCCAGCCCGGCCGGGGCATGGGCCGCCAGGAACTGGCGCAGCACGGCCGGCTGGATCGGCTCGGCCCCGCAGCCCAGGGTGTGCAGGCAGCCCAGGTCGAGCGAGTCCACATGGGCCGGAGAGGCACGCCGGGCCGCCAGGGCGAGGGCGAAATTGGGCCCGAAGGTCACGGTGGCCCGGTACGCGCTGACCGTCTTCATCCAGATCCTCGGGTTCTTGATGAAGTGCCGCGTCGCGATGTAGACCATCGGGATCCGGTGGACCAGCGCGGTCAGCACGTTGCCGACGAGGCCCATGTCGTGATGCAGGGGCAGCCAGCTCACGCCGAGGTCGCCGGGCGCCAAAGCCAGCGCATCCACCGCGATGGCGCGGGCATTGGCCAGCAGGTTGGCATGCGTCACCGCCACGCCCCTGGGGGCCGAGGTCGAGCCCGAGGTGAACTGCACGAAGCACAGGTCCTCCGGCGCGCAAGCCACCTCGTGCACCACGGCCGCGGGCGCGGCGCGGAGTTCCTCGTCCAGCCACAGGGGCGCAGGCACCAGCTCCGCCTCCTGCGGCGCGAGGTCGGCCGCAGAGCTCACCAGGGCGGCGACGCGGGCGGTCCGGAAGATGCCCGCGGTCAGCGCCGCCGCGTCCGCGCCATGGCCGCGCATGCGGCGCGACGCGGCAGGGACCGGCACGCCACCGCTCAGGGCGATGGCCATGAAGGCCGGTATGAAGCGTTCGCTGTCGTCCAGCACCAGGCCCACGCGCTGGCCCGGCCGCAAGCCGCGCGACTGCAGCTGGGCCTGCAGCTGGCGTGCCTGCTCCCACAGCGCCGCGAAGGAAAGGTGGGTGGCCTCGCGCCCCTCGTGCACGAAGGTGAAGCCGCGGTCGGTGAGGTCCCGCAGCCCGGCCAGGGCGGCGTTCAGCGTGCCGGCCGTCACGGCAGGTCCTAGGCCGCCTGGGTCTCGGCGCCGGAGAGGGAGGCCAACGCCGCCTTCGCCTCCCGGCTGTCCCGTTGCCGCAGGGCACGGACCAGGTCGGCCCGCGTCACGCCGAGGCTCTTGAGCGTGGGGAACAGGCCCAGCTTCAGGAAGCTCTCCGAGGACAAGCCGACCCCCTCGACGCCCAGCCGGCGCTCGTACTCGGGGATCAGGTCCACGCCTGGCATGCGGAAGTGGCGGACGACATGCGCCAGGTCTTCCAGCGTGCCCTGCCGGTCGTCCTCCAGCTCGAACTGGAGCACCTTGCGGTAGAAGCCCACATGGGCCGCCTCGTCGCGGCTGACCAGGAAGAAGACCCTGCCGAGGACCTCGTCGCCCAGCGCCTCGTGCTTGCTGCGCTGCGTGGCGTAGATCAGGTAGGTGGCCGCCTCCTGCAGCGCGCCGTAGCAGGTCATCTGGCGCCGTGTCTCGAAGGGCAGGTTCCACACCTTGGCGAAGATCTGCGCCTCGTACGCCGCATAGGCCTGCTCGCTGCGCAGGCCGGAGCGCAGCAGGTATTCGCGGAACGCCAGCGCATGCTTGGATTCCTCGTAGCCCCAGTTGGCCTGGAACCAGGCGTGGCCGAAGACCGGCCGCGTCAGGTTGAAACCCTGGGCGGTGTAGTCGGGCACGTACAGCTCGACGCCACAAAATGTCTCGACGCACAGCGCCGCGTTCTCCGCGTCCTGGGGGACACGCAGCCGCTCCCAGGGGATGTCGTCCTCGATGTGCCAGCGGCGCTTGCGTTCGGCCAGCGTGAAGAACTCCATGTAGGCGCGGTACATCTTCTCCTGGTGGGCTCTCGAGATGGCCATGTCGGCCTCCTTCCGTCTTTGCGTGGTCGCCCCGCCCCGGCGTCCCGCCCGGCAGTCAGGCCACCGCCGGCACGCAGCGCCGGATCATTTGCACGAAACCCCGCACGTCGCTCACACCGCTCAGCTCATCGTCGGGGAACTGCACCCCCAGCTTCTCCTCCATGGCAGCCGCCATCTCCAGCGCCGCGATCGAGTCGATGCCGAGGTCGCTCAGCTTGTCGTCAAGGCTCAGCTGGTCGTGCTGGACGACCTTCTCCCAGTTGGCATAAGCCATGGCTTCCTTGACCAGTTTCAGGACTTGTTCGTCGTTCAAGATGGCCTCCCGTGGGTTCAAGTTCAATCGATCAATCCATTGATCGATCGATCAATCGACGCGTCGCAGGATGAGCTGCGCCAGCGACTGGTAGCCCTGTGCAAAGGACAGGATGCAGGCGTTGAGGTAGCGCTCGTAGTCCCTGAACAGGGCGGCGCCCCAGCGCCGGCAGATCACCTCCTCATGGCCCCGCAGGCGCCGCAGCCACTCGGTCGCGGTGCGCTCGTAGTGGGCACGCCGCGTGTGCAGCTCGAGGATCTCCCAGTGCGGCGCCGCGGCGGTGACGATGCTCTCGAGCCGGGGCGAGACCGCCCCTGGGAAAATCGTCGCCGTGGTCCAGGCGATCTCCTGCAGGGCCCGCCTGTCGCGCGGGATGCGCAGGCTCGTCACGGATTGCAGCCCGAACAAGGCGCCCGGCCGGGTCCATTCCCAGACCCGCCGGAAATAGTCGCGGTAGATGCGCAGGCTCTCGCCGCTGCGCGTCTGCGCCGGCGAGGCCAGGTGCTCGAACATGCCGATGCTGAAGGCTGCATCGAACGTCTCCCGTGGCTTGAAGTCCTCGTAGGACACGCACGCCACCTGCACCCCCGGCAGCCGGCGCGCCGCCAGGAACTCGAACTGCGCCTGCGAGAGCGTGATGCCGCTGGCGTCCGCGAGCCCCTTCTCACGCGTCAGGTACGCCAGGGCGCCCCCCCACCCGCAGCCGATGTCCAGCACCCGGGAGCGGGGGGTGAGTTGGAGCCGCTCGTGGAACCAGGCCAGCTTGTTCACCTGGGCCTGCTCCAGCGTGTCGCCCAGCCACAGGAAGAGCGCACAGGAATACATCATCCGCTCGTCCAGCCACAGGCGGAAGAACTCGTTGGAGACGTCGTAGGTGACGGCCAGCTGCTGCTGATCTGACATGGCGGGTGCCTCAGGCGGCCTGCGGACGCGTGCCAGCGCCAGCGCCTGTGCCCAGCCCCAGCAGCTGGGCACAACGGCGGAACTGCGCCAGCGCCAGCTCGATGTCCTCGGGCGCCAGGCCGGCATTGACGTTGATCCTCAGGCGTGGCCGCAGGGCGCTGACCGCCGGGTGCAGCGCCACGTTGACGTAGACACCGCCCTCATGCAGCAGGCGCGTGAAACGCATGGCCGTCACCGCATCCGGCATCAGCACGGGGATGACCGCCGACTCGCTGCCCAGGATGTCCAGACCGAGCGAGACCAGGCCGCGCCGGAGCTGCTCGGCGTTGCGATGCAGCCGCTCCTGCAGGCTGCTGTCGTGCTCAAGGATGTCGATGGCCTCGATGAGGCCGGCCACGACCGAGGGCGGCAAGGAGGTTGAGAAGATGTAGGCGTTGGAGCCGTAGCGCAGCAGGTCGATCGTGCGCTTGGACCCGGCCACGAAGCCGCCCACGCCCGGCAGCCCTTTGCTCAGCACGCCAGTGATGACGTCGACCTCCGGGGTCAGGCCGGCGGCCGCGACCGAGCCGCGCCCGTTCGGGCCGAAGGCACCGATCGCATGCGCCTCGTCCACGATCACGTAGGCGTTGTGCTCCCGGGCCAGCTGCACGATCTCTTCCAGCCGGGCCACGTCGCCGTCGACGCTGAAGATGCCGTCGGTGACGATGAACTTGCGCTGTGCCCACGACAACCCCTGGAGGATGCCCTGCGCGCTGCGGCTGCTGGGTCCGAGGATGCAGCCGTGGAGGTAGGTGATGGCCTTCGCCCGTCCGAGGCGCAGCCCGTCCACGATGGACTTGTGGTTGAGGATGTCGGTCAGCACCACGTCGTCGGGCGAACACAGCGTGGACAGGGTCGCCAGGTTGGCGCAATACCCGCTGTTGTAGGTCAGCGCGTCCTCCATGCCCACGAAGCGCGCCAGCCGGCGCTCGAGCGCCACATGCAGCTCGGTGGTGCCGTTCAGCAGGCGCCCGCCGGTCGAGCCATTGCCGAACGAGCGCAGCGCTTGCATCGCCGCACTCACCACGCGGGGGTGCCGGTTCAAGCCGGCATAGTCCGACGAGCCCAGGTGGATCATCGGCTGGGGCGCCAGCGCAGGGTCGTGCTGGACATCGGCCGGCGCCAGGGCCACCTGCGGGGACAGCGCGTCCGAGCCGTGGAAGACACGTCCGAGCAGGGTGATGCCCTGGGACTCGACCAGCGCGCGGTGCTGCAACTGGACGGCCTCGGCCTCTGCGAAGCCCTGGGCGATGTCGCGCCGGCGCTCGCGCGAAAGAGTGACAACAGCTTCCATGTGTCTCCCCGGATGAACCGGGAAGCGATCAGCGCGCCCAGCTCGTGATTGAAGAACCAACAGCGATCGGCCTCATCGTTCTTGTTGTTGGCGCTTCGACGAGCGTCGATGGAAATGCGGCTGTGCTTGTGTCAGCCGGGCCCTGGGACAGCGTGGCAAGCATGGAGCAAGAGAGGGAGGAGAGAGCAAAACCAGGGTATGGGCCAGCTTGTCAGATCGACCCGCGAGCGTCAACGCTAGCCCATGCCACCAGGCTTGATATTCCACATCGGGGCAGCGCTGCGGTGCCGCGGACTCGGTCTCAGGCGTCCGACAGCTCGTCGAGGATCGGGCAGTCGGGGCGTTCATCACCATGGCAGCATGCGGCCAGCCGTTCCAGCGTGCGCTTCATGGCGTCCATCTCCTTCATGCGCCGGTCGAGGTCGGCCACATGGGCCAGTGCGATGCGCTTGACCTGGGCGCTCGCCCGGCGGCGGTCCTGCCACAGCGCGAGCAGCTCGGCAATCTCGGCCATGCTGAAGCCCAGGTCGCGCGCCCGCCGGATGAAGCGCAGCGTGTGCACCTCCTTGTCGGTGTACTGGCGGTAGCCCGCCTGCGTACGGACGACCTTGGGTAGCAGCCCCAGCGATTCATAGTGCCGCACCATCTTGGCCGAGACACCGGAGCGGCTGGCCGCCTCGCCGATGTTGAACTGGCTGTCGGGGGATTCATTCATCGCGTCCTCCTCTCCTCAGTTCCTCAGTTCTCCTCACTGCCTTTCCATCGCCGCAGCAGCAAGGCATTGCTCACCACGCTCACACTGCTGAAAGCCATCGCCGCGCCGGCGATGACGGGGCTGAGCAGGCCCAGCGCCGCCAGCGGGATGCCCACCACGTTGTAGACGAAGGCCCAGAACAGGTTCTGGCGGATCTTGGCGTAGCTGCGCCGGGAGATGTCGATGGCATCGGCCACCAGCGCCGGGTCGCCACGCATGAGCGTGATGCCGGCCGCGTGCATCGCCACGTCGGTCCCCGTGGACATCGCGATGCCGACGTCGGCGGCGGCCAGGGCCGGTGCGTCATTGAGGCCGTCGCCGACCATCGCCACGCGCCGCCCGCCGGCCTTCAGCTCGCCGATGATGCGGGCCTTGTCCTGCGGCAGCACCTCCGCGCGGACCTCATCGATGCCCAGCTGCCGCCCGACGGCCTGGGCACTGCCGCGGTTGTCGCCGGAGACGAGCACGGTCTCCACGCCCAGGCAGTGCAGGGCGTGCACCGCATGCGCCGCGGACGCCTTGACCGTGTCGCCAAATGCCAGCAGGCCGATCAGGCGGGGCGCATTCTGCACGTCGGCGAGCCAGGAGACGGTGCGGCCTTGCGCCTGCAAGGCCTCGGCACGGGCCCCCAGCGGGGACACGTCCACGCCCAGCTCCTGCATGAAGCGGGTGCTGCCCAGGCGCAGGGCACGGCCGCCCACCACGGCCGAGAGGCCCCGTCCGGCCACCGCCCGCACCTCGCTGGCCGGGAGAACGTCGACCCCGTCGCGCCGGGCGGCCTGCATCACCGCCTTGGCCAGGGGATGCTCGCTGTTGGCCTGGAGGGCGGCGCTCGCCGCGAGCAGCGCGGCCGGCGTGGCGTCAAGCGGCTCGAGCGCCACCAGCTCGGGCTTGCCCTGCGTCAGCGTGCCGGTCTTGTCGAAGGCCACGACCTTGACCGTGTGCGCCACCTCCAGGGCCTGCGCGTCCTTGATGAGGATGCCGTGGCGGGCCGCGACGCCGGTGCCCGCCATGATCGCCGTCGGCGTGGCAAGCCCGAGCGCGCAGGGACAGGCGATCACGAGCACCGCGACGGCATTCAGCAGGGCGGCCTCCCAGTTCGCCGTCGCCAGGCCCCAGCCCAGGAGTGTCAGCAGGGCGATGGCGACCACCACCGGCACGAACACCTCGCTGACGCGGTCAACCAGCCGCTGGATCGGCGCCTTCCCGGCCTGGGCCGATTCGACCAGCTGCACGATGCGCGACAGCGTCGAAGCCGCGCCCACGGCCGTGGTGCGCACCAGCAGCAGGCCTTCGGCATTCACGGCGCCCCCGGTGACCGCGTCACCCACTTGCTTGGCCACGGGCAGGCTCTCGCCCGTCACGAGTGACTCGTCGACCTGGCTGGCGCCCTCCACCACCGTGCCATCCACCGGCACCTGCTCGCCGGGACGGATCACGACGAGGTCCCCCACCCTCACCTCGCCGACGGGCACGTCGCGATCCCCGTCCGGCCGGCGCACGCGGGCGCGCTCGGGCCGAAGCGCATTGAGGGCGCGGATCGCCTCGGTGGTCTGACGCTTGGCCCGGGCCTCAAGCCACTTGCCCAGCAGCACGAGCGTGACCACGACGGCCGAGGCCTCGAAGTACAGGTGCGGCATGCCATGCCCGCCGTGCACCAGCAGTTGATACAGGCTCAGGCCATAGCTGGCGCTGGTGCCCAGCGCCACGAGCAGGTCCATGTTGCCGGTGCCGGCACGCAGCGCTTTCCAGCCGGCACGGTAGAAACGCGCCCCGAGCCAGAACTGCACCGGCGTGGTGAGGATGAGCTGGACCCAGCCCGGCAGCATCCAGTGCCCACCCAACAGTTCCGCGAACATCGGGATGACCAGCGGCAGGGACAGCGCAGCGGACAGCGCGATCGGCCACCAGGCCGGCAGGCGGGCGGACGCCGGCGGCGTGGTCGAGGACTGGGGGGCTGGCCGCTCGTCCGCCAGGACTGGGCGAGCGGTGTAGCCGGCCTTCTCGACCGCGGCCTGCAGCGCAGGCAGGTCGGCGTCGCGGGCCCAGCTCGTCACCCGCGCCCGCTCGGTCGCGAGGTTCACCTCCGCGGTGGCCACGCCCGGCACTTTCTTCAAGGCTTTCTCGACCCGGGCCACGCACGAGGCGCACGTCATCCCTTCGACCTGAAGGGTCACCACCTGCTCAGGGACGTCGTAGCCCGCCTTCTCGACCGCCGCCCGCAGGCGGTCGAGGCCAACCCCGGCATCGGCATCGACCGTCGCCGCCTCGGTGGCCAGGTTGACGCTGGCCTGATGGACGCCCGGCACCTTGGCCAGGGCCTTCTCCACGCGGCCGACGCAGGAGGCGCAGGTCATCCCTGTGACGGGAAACGACCAGCGGTGGCTGGCGCCGGTCTGCCCCACGGAGGCGGCTGCTGTGCTCATGCGATTCCTTCCCGGCCGGACGAACACCGGCCCTGGGCAGGATTCTCAAGCTTTCCACCGTGGGAAGGTCAAGCCCCCCCGGTGCGGACCGGGCGGAGCGCCCCGCTCAGCTCCTTTCCACGCCCGAGTCGATCAACAGCAGGCCCTCCTGACCCTTGTTGGAGGCGGGCTCCGTTCTCGGCCTCGGTGCTTCGTCTTTATTGGCGCCCACGGAAATGGCCGCGTTCTCGGCCAGGCGGGTGATGCCCAGCATCTTGAGCATGTATTTCTCGAACACAGGCTCCGGATTGCCACTCTTCATCTTGTAGAGAAAGTATTTCTCAAAGGCGACCTTCGCCAGGTGCACCCACTTGCCCTTGCGGAACCAGGTCACGTTGCGGGGAGGGATCTGCGGCAGCGCCACGAACGCCACCCCGGTGTCGCCCATGTCGGCCAGGCAGATGGCGTTGCCCGTGCCCTTCGCCGTGGCGGGTTCGCCCTTCAGGTCGGCCGCGATGTTGTGCACCACGGCAGAGACCATCGACTCGATCATGTACCCCGTCTTGGGCGCCCCCGTCGGCACCGGCGTGGCCTCCACCGGCGCAATGGCCACGCACACGCCGACGGCAAAGATGTTGCGGTACTTCCGGCTGCGCTGGTGGTCGTCGATGAGCACGAAGCCCCGCGGGTTGCACAGGCCCTCGACCGCCGCCACCGGATCGATGCCCTTGAAGGCCGGCAGCATCATGCTGTAGTTGAAGGGCAGCTCGTGCGCCTTCTTCGCGCCCCCCAGGTCGTCGTGTTCGGTCACGTGCATCTTGCCCGCCTCGACGCCGGTCACCTTGGCGTTGCAGATGAAGCGGATGTCGTGCTGGCGCAGCTCGCTCTCCAGCATGCTCTTGGAGTCGCCCACGCCGCCGAGGCCGAGGTGGCCGATGTAGGGTTCGGGGGTCACGAAGGTGATCGGCACCTTGTGGCGCAGCTTGCGCCGTTGCAGGTCACGGCTGAAGATGAACGCGAATTCGTAGGCCGGCCCGAAGCACGAGGCCCCCGGCATCGCCCCGATGACCACCGGCCCCGGGTTCTCGAGGAAACGCTTGTATTCGGCAAACGCATGATCGGCATGGTCCGCGGTGCAGATCGACTGCGTGTGGCCGGCCTGGGGACCCGATCCTGGCACTTCCTCGAAGGCCAGGCGCGGACCCGTCGCGATGACCAGGTAGTCGTAAGCCACCCGTTGGCCATCCTTCAACGTCACGGCCTGGCCCTCGGCATCGATGCCCACCGCCGGCTGTGCGATGAAGTCGATGCCCTTCTTCTCCAGGGCCGGCCGGATCGGCAGCGTGATGGCCTCCCGGTCGCGCCAGCCCACGGCCAGCCAGGGGTTGGAGGGGACGAACTGGAAATAATCCACCGCATTGATCACGGTGACTGCGTGCGCGCGGCCGAGGGCCGCTTTCAGTTCATAGGCGGCGGGCATGCCGCCGATGCCGGCGCCGAGGACGACGATGTGGGCCATGAGGGATCTCTTTCTCTTCACCAAGGACTGGAAAACGAGCCTGCACTTGCGCCTTCGGGCGCACCCGGCGTTCAGCGCCTCACAGCGCAACCGCCAGTGCCGCTCGGTCAATGACATACAGCTACAGCAGGGGAAATACAGCTTGGGGGGGTCACCCCCCGCGCCAGCGGGCCCGCAGACCGCGGGCCGGCAAGGAGACGATCGCGGCCGCTACCACCACGTTGCCAAGTACGCGCTCTCGCCTCAACTCCATCGACGTCTCCATCATGTCGTTCGGATCAATGGAGGCGCATTATTAACCATGTAATTAAGTAGTCAATAAGTAGTCAACGCGCAATGCGCAACGGATTGAAAACTGAGCAAAAATTACCAAGTTGACATTGACGCACCTGCCCCGCGCTTCACTGGCCTATTTCCAGGCCCTGTCCGAGCCGACACGCCTGCAGATACTCAAGCTGCTGCGTGCTGGAGAGCGCAACGTGGGCGAGCTGGCACAGGCCTGCGGCTTCACGTCGGCCAACATCTCGCGGCACCTGTCCTTGCTCATGCAGCGCGGCCTGGTGGCCCGGGAAAACCGTGGCACGGCGGTCTACTACCGCATCGCCGATGACTCTGTCGACACCCTGTGCGACCTGGTGTGCGGCAGCATCGCCCGCCATTGGGACCGGGCCAGCCTGGCGGGCAAGGCCTTGAAGCAGGCTCGCCAGCCTGTGGCCCGAAGCGTTTCAAAGAAGTAGGCGCCCAGGGCTGCCACGTGGCCCTTCAAGCAGGGCCGCCAATGGCCCCAAACTCTTCCTCGGACAACACGATGCGGGCGGCGGCCATGTTCTGCTCCAGGTGCGCCACCTGTGATGTTCCCGGGATCGGCAACATCACCGGGCTGCGCTTCAGAAGCCAAGCCAGGGCGATCTGGCTCGGCGTCGCGTCGTGCCGGCGCGCGGCGGCGAGCAGCGGAGAGTCCGGCCGGACCAGCGCGCCGCCCCCCAGGGGGTACCAGGGGATGAAGCCGATGCCGTGGCGTTCGCAGTGCACGAGCACATCCTCGCTGTGCCGGTCGGCCAGGTTGTAGCGGTTCTGGACGGTGGCTACCGGGAAGAAGCGCGAGGCGGCCTCGATGTCGGCGACACCCACTTCGCTCAGGCCCGCATGGCGGATGACGCCCTCGTCGATGAGCTGCCGCACGGCGCCGAACTGCTCGTCGCGTGGGACCTTGGGGTCGATCCGGTGCAGCTGCCACAGGTCGATCCTTTCGACCCCCAGCTGTTGCAGGCTCTTGCGCGCCTGCTGGATCAGGTACTCCGGGCGGCCGTGGGGCGTCCACTGGTCCGGGCCGCCCCGGGTGAGGCCGGCCTTGGTGGCGATCACCAGGCCGGGGTAAGGGTGCAGCGCCTCGCGAAGCAGGTTCTCCGAGACGTCGGGGCCGTAGGAGTCGGCGGTATCGATGAAGTTGATGCCCAGCTCGGGCACGCGCCGCAGGGTGCGCAGCGCCTGCGCGCGGTCCAGCGGCGGCCCCCAGACGCCGGGGCCGGTGACGCGCATCGCGCCAAAGCCCAGGCGGTGGATGTCGATGTCGCCGCCGAGCTTGAAGGTGCCCGACAGGTGGGCGCTGGGTTCGTCAGTCATGACAGTGTTCCTTCCATGAGGTAGGGGGCTGGAAAACAAGGGTAATATTTTTTCTCTTCCCTCCTTCCCCTGACCGAGTCCATGAAACAGAAAACCTACGGCCTGACGACCCAGATCGTGCACAGCGACCGCTGGCGCGGTGCCGAGCACGGTGCCATCCACAAGCCCATCCACACCTCGGTGCAATATGGGTACGAGCGCGTCGAAGACCTGATCAAGGTGTTCCAGGGCGAACAGAGCGGCTTCGTCTATGCGCGCCAGTCCACGCCCACGACCGCCGCGCTCGAGGCCAAGGTCAACGCCATGGAAGGCGGGGCCGGCACCCTGTGCTTCGGCACCGGCATGGCCGCCATCTCGGCCATCTTCACCACCCTGCTGCAGGCGGGCGACCACATCGTGGTGAGCCGCTTCGTCTTCGGCAACACCAGCAGCCTGCTCGGCACCTTGCAGCGCTTCGGGGTCGAGGTCAGCCTGGTCGACGCCACCGACGCGCACGCGGTCGAAGCGGCGCTGAGGCCCTCGACACGCATGGTGTTCGTCGAGACCATCGCCAACCCGCGCACCCAGGTGGCCGACCTGGCAGGCATCGGCCAGCTCTGCCGCGACCGAGGCGTGCTTTACGTGGTCGACAACACGGTGACCTCCCCCTGTCTGTTCCGCCCCCGTGACGTGGGCGCCTCCCTGGTGGTCAACTCCCTCACCAAGTCGATCGGCGGGCACGGCAACGCGCTGGGCGGTGCGGTCACGGACACCGGCTTGTTCGACTGGTCGCGCTGCGAGGCCATCGCCGAGGCCTACCGCAAGGGCGACCCGGCCGGCTGGGGCCTCACCCAGCTGCGCAAGAAGGGCCTGCGCGACACCGGGGCCTCGCTATCGTCGGAGTCGGCGCACCACCTGGCCTCGGGTGCGGAGACCCTGGCTTTGCGAATGGAGCGCGCCGGCGCCACGGCCCTGGCACTGGCGCGGATGCTGGAGGCCCATCCCGCGGTGCGCCGCGTGTACTACCCCGGCCTCGAAACCCACCCGCAGCACGCCACCGCGAAGGCCTTGTTCAAGCAGTTTTCCTGGCTGCTGAGTTTCGAGTTGAAGGACGACGCGCAATGCTTCCCCTTTTTCCATCAGCTCAAGCTGCCGATCGTGTCCACCGGCCTGGGTGACAACCGCACCCTGATCATCCCGGCCGCGCACACGATCTACTGGGAGATGGGCGCAGCGCGTCGGGCCGAGATGGGGATCAACGACTCGCTGATCCGGGTGTCGGTGGGTATCGAGGACACCGCCGATCTGCTCAATGATTTCGAGGCCGCTTTGTCGAGCCCGGCCGCCTCATGAGGTTTGGCCTGTCCTGAGCGCGGCCCTCACACCATGCCATGCGCCACCCCCTGCGATGATTTGGGTGAAGAGCAAGAGTTGGTGCGAGGGCTTCGCGAGATTGCCCTCGATTCAGTGCCCACCCGACAACACGCCATTGACCTTGTTGTTCTGGCTCTGTCGATACTGGTAGTACTGATAGCCGGCATACGCCAGCTGGCCCGCCGTGACGGCCAGCCCGACATAGGGAATGAAGCGGGCACCAGTGATCAAGGCGACGCCGAGGCGCGTGGCACCACCACCCAGATAGCCTTGGGTGGCGGCATAGCCGAGCCCGTCGCCCACGGCGCTCACGGTGTCGATCGCCCCGTCCACATACTTTCCATTCTTGAAGTTGTCGACCGCCGACCAGGTGTTGACGACCGCGCCCACGGCGCCCAGCTTGTCGGTGAATCCATCGATCTTCGAAATGGCGCCCTTGTATTCGGCCACCTTCGCCAGTGCCTTCTCGTCGGACAGGCTGACCGAACTCGTGTTGAGATGGGTCACGGCCTCGTCGCGAAGCTTCATGGCAACCCCCAGGCCCGTGGTCGCTCCCACGGATGCGCCGGCCACGCCGACCTTGGCGTAGTCCAGCAGCGCCATGTCATCCTTGGACAGCGTCATCCCCATGCCGAGCAAGCCGATGCCAACGCCACTGCCACGCACGATGGCGCCTTTGGTCGTGCTGTAGTCGAGTGACAGGTTGTTCTTGGGCTTGCCCGCGAGGGCCTCGTCCAGCTCTTTCTGGGCCGATTTCACCAGCTGGGTGCGCTCGGGCGTGTCATGCGGCAGCTCGTTTGCCGCGTCGAGCGCCTGCTGGGCTTGATGGATCCGGCTGATGGCTTGGCCCTTGTCCACCCAATCCTGTGCACTGACGTGGTTCGGGTTGAGACCGTTTTTCCTCATTCCTTCCTCGTCGTCAAACAGGCTCCAGGCCTCCAGCGTCCTGCCCTGGCGAGCCAGCTCGGCCGCGTTGACCGCCGTCTCCTTGTTGTAGAGCTCACTGCTGCGCAGGAATATCTTGCGGACATCGCGTGCCATGCCATTGCCCTTGGCGAGCAGATTGATGTCGGGCGGATCGAGCAGCTCGTCCGTCGGCGCGGCATTGCGGAACACCCCAGCCGCGAAGCTGCCAGGCATCGGCTCGCCGATGGTCTCGGGGAACAGGCCAGACGACAGCCCATTCGGCTGCCCGCCTTGGAACATGATGGACGTGCCCTTGTTCTGTCCGTAGGAAGAATTCTCGGCTGCTTGGCGCTGGCGTTCAGCCTCCGCCTCGACCGCGCGTTGCTGCGCCTTGATCTGCTCGCCCTTGGCGATGTCCGAGCCGTACTGGCTCAGGCCCCACGTCGGCGCTGCGGTGTCCGCCGTGGGCAGCACCAGTTGCTGGTTAGGCTGGATGGCGCGCGCATTGTCGATGTTGTTGAGCTCGAACAGCTGCCCCACGTAGCGGCTGATGTCGCGTTGCGACGCCCCCGCGCCCAGTTCGCTGCGAGCGACGCGTTCCAGCGAGCCTGCGTAGTCGCCCGCGCGCACCGTGCGCGGCTCGGCCGGCGCCGAGGCGTCATAGCCCCAGTTGGTGCCGCTGCCAAGGTCCAGGTCCAGACCCAAGCCAGAACCCACGGGCTGGCCGAACAAGCCCGACCCCAGCGGTGGCGTGGACAGGCCGAACGTGGGCGTCAGCCCCAGGCCGTTGCTGCCGAACCCCACCGGCGTCTGCCCCGCCGTTGCGGGGGCAGCGTTGTCGGTTGTCACCGAACCTGACGTGGTCGCGGCCGGCGAGCTGCCGGACGTCGTGGTGGTGTCGGGTGCCGCCTCGGCGACCGCCGGCGCCGGCGTGGCCGTGCTGGACGAGGCCGTCGAGGCGTTCGTGTTCACGCCCGGAGGCGGCAGGTTCACCTTCCCGACCGCAGCGGCCGTGGTGGCCCCCGTCGCCGCTGCAGTGGGCAGCCATCCCTTCACCGTGTCCGACACATAGTCGCTCACATAACTCTTGGCCACCGATTCCAGCACCGCGTCGCCGTGGCCGCCGCTGCTCACGGCGG
>CBINPE010000030.1:0-40558 GCA_966252435.1 uncultured Burkholderiales bacterium
TGGGCGGCATCGACGGCCTGCTGCACATCACCGACATGGCCTGGCGCCGCGTGCGTCACCCGAGCGAGGTGGTCACCGTGGGCCAGGAACTGCAGGCCAAGGTCCTGAAGTTCGATGCCGACAAGAACCGCGTTTCGCTGGGCATCAAGCAGCTGGGTGACGACCCCTGGCACGGCGTGGCCCGCCGCTACCCCAACGGCACCCGCCTGTTCGGCAAGATCACCAACATCGCCGACTACGGTGCCTTCGTCGAGATCGAGCCGGGCATCGAAGGCCTGGTGCACGTCTCCGAGATGGACTGGACCAACAAGAACGTCGCTCCTTCCAAGGTCGTGTCCCTGGGCGAGGAAGTCGAGGTCATGGTCCTGGAGATCGACGAGGACAAGCGCCGCATCAGCCTGGGCATGAAGCAGTGCAAGGCCAACCCCTGGGAAGAGTTCGCCGCCACCGTGCAACGTGGCGACAAGGTCACCGGCCCCGTCAAGTCGATCACCGACTTCGGCGTGTTCGTGGGCCTGTCGGCCGGCATCGACGGCCTGGTCCACCTGTCCGACCTGAGCTGGAACGAGCCCGGCGAGACCGCCGTGCGCAACTACAAGAAGGGCCAGGAAGTCGAGGCCGTGGTGCTGGCCGTGGATGTCGAGCGCGAGCGCATCTCGCTGGGCATCAAGCAGCTCGACTCCGATCCGTTCACCAGCTACACCTCGGTCAACGACCGCGGCGCGGTGGTCAACGGCAAGGTCAAGACCGTGGATGCCCGTGGCGCCGAAGTGCAGCTCAGCGAGGAAGTCACCGGCTACCTGCGTGCCTCCGAAATCGCCCGTGAGCGCGTGGAAGACGCCCGCAACGTGCTGAAGGAAGGCGACGAAGTCTCCGCCCTGATCATCAACGTGGACCGCAAGACGCGCTCCATCCAGTTGTCGATCAAGGCCAAGGACAACGCCGACCAGCAGGAAGCCATGCAGCGCCTGTCGCAAAGCAGCGAGCGTGAGAACGCCGGCACCACCAGCCTGGGCGCCCTGCTGCGTGCCAAGCTGGACAATCAGAACAACAGCTGATCGATGTCTGATTGACCACGGGTTGCAATGACGACCTGCCGCAAGCCCGCGAATGCCTGACAACCAGGCCGCGGGCTTGCGGCGTTTTTGTGAGATGCTGAACTCTTTCCACAACCCCTTTTCTGCCGGGAACGCCGCATGACCCGCTCAGACCTGGTGGCCCAGCTGGCCGAGCAGTTCGGTCAACTGGGGCACAAAGACACCGAATTCGCCGTCAAGACCATGCTGGACGCCATGTCCGACGCGCTTGCGCGCGGGCACCGGATCGAGATCCGTGGTTTTGGCAGCTTCTCGATCAGCCGTCGCCCGCCCCGCCTGGGCCGCAATCCCCGCTCCGGCGAGCAGGTGCTCATTCCCGAGCGGCTGGTGCCCCACTTCAAGCCCGGCAAGGCGCTGCGCGAAGGCGTCGACACGCAGGGCGGCCGGCTGTCCCTCGATGAGGCGGAAGCCGCTGCGGCGGCCGTCTTTCCGCTCGACGAGAAGGAATCGGCATGCGGTTGATCATCTGGTTCCTGCGGGCCTTGGTCTTCTTCATCCTGTTCGCCTTCGCCCTCAACAACCAGCAGGAAGCCACCCTCAACTGGTTCTTCGGCTACCAGTGGCAGTCACGCACCGTGTTCGTGGTGCTGGCGGCCTTCGCGGTGGGATGCGCCGTGGGCGTGTTCGCCATGGTGCCGAGCTGGTGGCGCCACCGCTCGAGCGCCAAGCAGCAGGCGCCCCAACCCCCGCAGACCCCGCCGGTCACCCCTCCCGAACGCATGCCCGAGCACCCGCCCCGCGATGGACTTTGATTTTCAGTGGCTGCTGTTGGGCCTGCCCATCGTCTTTGGACTGGGCTGGATCGCCTCGCGCGTCGACCTGCGCCAGTGGCGCAAGGAGCAGCGCGATTCACCCAAGGCCTATTTCAAGGGTCTGAACTTCCTGCTCAACGAGCAGCACGACAAGGCCATCGACGCCTTCATCGAGGCCGTGCAGCTCGACCCCCAGACCACCGACCTGCACTTCGCCCTGGGCAATTTGTTTCGCCGCCGCGGCGAGTACGAGCGTGCGGTGCGTGTGCACCAGCACCTGCTCAACCGGGCCGACCTCTCTCAGGCCGAACGCGAGCGGGCGCAGCATGCGCTGGCCCAGGACTTCCTGACCGCCGGCCTGTTCGACCGCGCCGAAGCGGCCTGGCAGGCGCTGCAGGGCACCAGCTTCGAGACCGAGGCCCGGCTGGCCCTGCTCACCTTGCAGGAACGCTCGCGCGACTGGCGCGCCGCGGTCGACACTGCCCAGCACCTCGAGCGCACGGGCATCGGCTCGTACGCCTCGCGCATCGCCCACTACTGGTGCGAGATCGCCCAGCTGGCTGATCTCCAGCAGGAGGGGGCGGACGCCGAGGAGGCCGTGGCCAAGGCGCGCGAGGCCTCGCCCCTGGCCGCCCGGCCGCTGGTGCAGGCCGGCCACCGCGCCAAGGCGGCGGGTGACCCACGCCTGGCCATGCAGCTGTGGGCCCAGTTGTCCGTCGTGCAGCCGGCCGCCTTCAACCTGGTGGCGCGGCCTTATGCCGAGGCGGCCGTCGCCTCGCAGCAGACGGCCGTGGCCCTGGAGCATCTGCAGACTCACTACGCCCAGGCCCCCAGCATCGACCTGCTCGAGGCCCTGGCCATCGTGCACCCTGCCGGACAGACCGAACGCCTGATCGAGCACCTGAAGCAACGCCACAGCCTGAGCGCGGTGCGTGCCCTGCTGGCACTGGCACCGCCCTCCTCCGCCGAGCCGCCCCTGGACAGCGCCACACTGGCGCTGCTCGAAGGCGCGGTGAGCGACGCGGCCAAGCCGCTGCAGCGCTATCGCTGCGCCGCCTGCGGCTTCGAGGCCCAGCACTATTTCTGGCAGTGCCCGGGCTGCCTCAGCTGGGACAGCTTCCCGCCGGTGCGGGTCGAGGAGCTCTGAGCCTCAGGCCCGCGCCACGGTGGCGATCAGCGCCTCCAGCAGGGCCATCACCTCGTCCTGGCCCGGCACCTGCCCCTTGCCGCCGATGCTGCGCACCCAGCCAGCACCGGTGAGGCCCGCCAGACCGGGATCGTGGTCGCAGTAGATGCCCAGCACCGGGCGCCCCAGCGCAGCGGCCAGGTGGGAAAAGCCAGTATCCAGGCCCACCACTGCCTGGGCCCCAGCCAGCACCGAGGCGGCCTGGGCCACGGTCAGGAAGGGCGGCACCACCCCGCCACAGCCGGCGGCCAGGGCGCGGGCCATGCGTTCCTCCTGCGGCGTGCCCCACAGGACCAGCGGCGTCCAGCCCTGGGCCGCCAGCCGCTGCCCGACCGCTTGCCAGCGTGCCTCGGGCCAGAACTTCTCGGGGCGGCTGGCCCCAGGGATCAACACCGCATAGCGGGCAGGACACGACCAGTTCGCGTCCGGGATGACCATCGCGCGCGGCGATGCCGCGCGCAGCCCGAAGTCGGGAGGGGTGTCGGGCACGGCATAGCCCAGGTGAGCGGCCACCAGCTGGCGGCAGCGAGTGACGGCCGGCAGGGCGCGCGACACCGCCGCGTGCCGCGCGTAGAAGCGCGCCGCCAGCGGTTCGCGCACGCTGTCGCGGTCATAGCCCAGCAGCGGGCCGCGCGCCTGGCGGCCCCACAACACGCTCTTCAGCAAGCCCTGCAGGTCGATCACCGCGTCATAGGGCTCGGCGCGCAGGGCCGCCCGGAACTCGCCGATGGCGGACCAGGTGGCGCGCCGGAACAAGCGGCGGCGCCACTTGCGCCAGCGCAGGGCATGCACCTGCGACACGCCCTGGTGCATCTGCGGAATGGCCGCGAAGGGGGCCTCGACCATCCAGTCGACCACCGCCTCGGGCACGTGGGCCAGGATGTCGGAGACCGCGGGAAGAGCGTGGACCACGTCGCCCATCGACGAGGTCTTGACGATCAGGATGCGGGGCACTTCAGCGCGCTTCCGCCTGACCGGCTTTCTGTTCCGCCACCAGCGCGGGGTTGAAACGCGCATCGTTGTACATCTTGAACTGCCGGTACACCTTGAAGTACGCACGGCCGGCGGCGGCGTCGGCCAGCAGGGCGTCCAGGCAACCGGCCAAGTCCTCGCGCTGTGCCAGCAGGCGCTGCAGCTTGACCTGGCTGGCCTCGACGTGGGCACGGTCGACGTCGGTACGCTGCGTCTGGGCGCGCATGGCCGCGATCTTGAGAGAGAGGATCGACAAGCGGTCCACCATGCTGCCCGCGGTCTCGCTGTGCAGCCGCGCGCCCGCCGGCACCCGGGCCACCGGCGCATCGGTGCGGGCCGATTCCGCGTCGACCAGCCCGAGGGCGATCAGGAGCAGTTCGTCGACCCGCTCGGTGGCGTCGTTGCGCGCCTGGTTGAAGCCGTCGATGGCGCGCTTGTTGGCGGCGATGTCGGCCGCGCTCACGGTGGTGCGCCGGGCCAGGTCCTCCTCGGCCCACAGGCTCCGGTTGTTGTGGTGGTTGACCCCGATCCAGTGCCACAGCCCCTCGCCGTCGGCGCGCGGCGGCTGGGGCGGGGCAGCCAGGCAGCGGTCGTGGAAGGCGGTCACGGCGCCGCCGCTCAGGGGCACCGCTTGGGAATCGTTCAGGGGCTGGGCTTCGGTCATGGCTGGTCGGGTGGTGCCGCCCGGGCGCTGTCCGGGTCAATGGCACAATTCGAGGTTTTGAGGAATTGCATTATCGATGGCCCGACGCCGGCCGTCCCACTCTGTTCGAGCCGTCGGGGAGGCCGGCAAGAAAGGGACGCCATGCCGTCCGGCCTATCGCCATACCACCCCATCCCGGATTCGCCCGACCCGCGAGAGGTCCTGCCACCCGGTCCGTTGCAAAGGCGCTGTTTTGAGCTTGACCTGCCCTCCTGCCGATCCGACCCGGCCACTGATTGTTCGCCTACGCAATTGGGTCGGTGACGTGGTGCTGGGCATCCCGGCCCTGCAGTTGCTACAGGCCCACGGCTACGCGCTGCAGCTGGTGGGCAAGGGCTGGGCCCAGTCCTTGATGGCCGGCCAGGATTGGCCGGTGCATGTGCGCGCCGGGACCTTGCGCCAGCGGGTCGCCCAGCTGCGCCAGCTGCGCCAGCAGGCGCGTGCCGTCAGCCCGGATTTCGACAAGTCGGACAACGCCATGGTGCTGCCGACCTCGTTCTCGAGCGCCCTGGAGATGCGCCTGGCCGGTCTCAAGGCCGTGGGCTATGCACAGGAAGGGCGCAGCCCGCTGCTGGCCCGGCACGAGAAGATCACCTATGGCGGCCATGCCCTGGTCAGCTACTGGGAACTGGCCTGCCGCTTTCTGCGCATCCAGGCGCCGCCACCGGCCCACATCGGGCTGCGCACCAGCCCCCTGCATGAGCAACAAGCGCAAGAATTGGTGACAACGCACCAGCTGTCACCCGGCTTCGTCGTGATCTGCCCTTTCGCCGGCGGAACGTTCGAAAAGCTCGACAAGACCTGGCCCCACTTCCCCGCCTTCACGGCCGGGCTGCGCGCCCGGCTGCAGGCCCAGGGCCGCGACATCGTGGCCTGTCCGGGGCCCGGCGAGGAAGCCATCATCCAGGACCACCACCCCGGCGTGAAAATGCTCAGCGGTGTCAACCTGGGCACCTACCTGGCCCTGCTGCGCAAGGCGGCGCTGGTGGTCTCCAACGACACCGGCCCGGGTCACATGGCCGCCGCCGTGGGCGCTCCGCTACTGAGTGTCCTGGGGCCGACCAAGCCCGAGCAGTGGGCCCCGTGGGGATCCAGCGTGACGGTGCTGCGCCGCTGGCCGCAGTGGCCCGACGCCAACGAAGCCCTCGCCTTGGCCGACCGGCTGCTGGCCTGAGCCCATGACGAAGATGGATCCGGAACAGCACCTGGGCATCAGCTTCGGCAAGGTTCGGACCTGGCACGACGGCCTGGGCGAATTCTCGTTGCAGCTGGGACACCGCCTGGCCGCCGCGGCGCCGCGCTGGCGCGACGAGCGGGGCATCCGGTTCCATTTCCACCTTCCGCATCAGTGGCACGGCCATTTCGGCCCCGACGTGTCCTACCTGTCGACCCACGACCTGCAGCGGTGGGTGCACTGGCAGCCGCAGCGCTTCGCCCTGTGGCACTCGCTGCACCAGCACAACCCCTTCCAGGTGCCGCTGCGCACGGTGCACCGGCTGCAGACCGTGCACGATGCGAATTTCCTGTACCTGAAGCACGGGGCGAAGCGCCAGCGGTACGTCCACCGCATGCGCCGGCAGCTCAGCCGCTGCGACGAAGTGATCGCCATCAGCCGCCACGTCCAGTCCGACCTGCAGGACAAGCTGGGCTGCACGACCCGCATGCGGGTCATCTACAACGGTGTGCGCAACCTGAGCGGCGCGCCCACCGAGGCCATCGACTCGCTGCAAGGCGTTCCTTTCCTGCTGCACGTCAGCCGCCTGGCCGCCTCCAAGAATGTCGGGCTGCTGCTGGACCTGGCCGCGCGCTGGCCCGAGCGGCAGCTGGTGCTGGCCGGCGGCGACAGCCCCTATGCCCAGGAGGTCGCGCGGCAGATCGAGCAGCGCGGCCTGCAATCGAACGTGCACCTGTTCCTCGATGTCAGCGATGCCCAGAAGGCCTGGCTGTTCGCGCACTGCGATGCGTTCCTGTTCCCCTCGCAGGCCGAGGGCTTCGGGCTGCCGCCCATCGAGGCCATGCACTTCGGCAAACCTGTCTTCCTCTCGACGCTGACCAGCTTGCCGGAGATCGGGGGATCCTCGGCGTTCTATGTGGACCCCTTGGACGCGGCCACACTGCAGGCCGCGATCGAGCACGGCCTGGCGGCCCACACGCCAGCGCGCGCGGCCGCCGTGGCGGCCCATGCCGCCACCTTCAACTGGGACGACTGCGCCGCCGCCTATCTCCGCTGCTACGGCGATTGGCTGGGGGGCGGGTCATGAGCGACACGACCGCCCCCCTGCTCCACCTGCCCGAGCTCACGCTGTGCGTGGTCGACACGCGCACGCCCGCGCTGGCGCTGGCGGCGCTGGCGCAGTCGATGCGCCAGGTCCGCTACGGCGACGTCGTGTTCTTCACGCACGCGGGCGTCGAGGCCCCGCCACCGGTGCGTGTGGTGCCCATTGCACCGCTGGGCTCCATCACCGACTATTCCAACTTCGTGCTGCGCGAGCTGCTGCCCCACGTGCAGACCTCGCACGTGTTGCTGATCCAGTGGGACGGCTACGTGCACGACCCGCTCGCGTGGGAGCCGGGCTTTCTGGCCTACGACTACATCGGCGCGCCCTGGCCGCAGTTCGCGGCACCGCGCAACGTGGGCAACGGGGGGTTTTCGCTGCGCTCGCGCAAGCTGCTCGAGGCCCTGCGCGACCCACGGGTGCGCATCACGCATCCGGAAGACATCTGCATCTGCCACGACAACCGCGAGCTGCTCGAAGCCGGGCATGGCATCCGCTTCGCGCCACCCGACGTCGCAGCGCGCTTCTCGCGCGAGCGGCTGGTGCTGGCACCCCGCAGCTTCGGCTTCCACGGCGTCTTCAATTTCATCGACACGCTGGCGCCCGGTGCGCTCAGGACCTTCGCCGAACAGCTGCCGGCCGCGATGGCCTGCAGCCTCGACACCAAGCACCTGATCCGCCAGCTGCTCCAGAAGAACCGCAGGGTCTACACCGACATCGCGAAGATCCTGATGCAAAAGCGTCACGCGGCCGGATTGAAGGACGGCCGCCAGACCCGGCTGTGGTTGAAGCTGTGGTGGCAGCAGTTCAAAGACCGGCTGCATCTCGTTACGCGGACTGGTCCGCCCTAGCCGTGCAATCGGCATGGCCGCATTCCTTCATCGTTTTTTGAAAAACCCGTCATGAAAATGTCGAAAAAAGAGCCATCCTTGATGGCGAAATGGAACAAGTTCCGCCACAAATGGGGCAAGGGAGGACTGCGCCGTTCCATCGCCCGCAAGTTGCTGCGCAACCTGCAGGCCATGGAGATGGCCGTGGCCGTCACCGCCGACGTCAATCTGCCGAAGGTCCAGAAGACCAGCCCGACACTCAGCCTGGGCTTCAGTCCCAGCACGCCCGTCAGCCTGTCGGTGTCCGAGCTGCTCAACCAGAAATTCCCGCGCTGCCAGGCCCTGGGTACCTATTTCGGCGGCACCTTCAACGGCCGCCGGATCAACGTCGTGACGGACAGCATCAACGCCGGCAGCCTGTACGGCGGCGTGGCCACGGCCTTGCTCCTGGCGGGCCTGGTGTGCGAGAAGTTCGGGTACCCGCTGCGCATCATCACGCGCAATGAGGTGGCCAACCCGAAGAACCTGAAGTCGATCTTCGACCTCTACGCCATCGACACCACACGCTTCGAGATCGAGTTGACGCACTCGGCGGTCAACGGCCAGGTCGCCCATGTCGCCATCTGCGACAAGGACCTGTTCCTCACCACGTCCTGGTGGACGACCGCCTCCACGATGCGGGCCGTGCCCAAGTCGGCCATCGTCTACCTGCTGCAGGAGGACGAGCGAATGTTCTACGCCTTCAATGACGAGCACCTGTACTGCTCGTCGGTGATGCGCGACGACGAGATCCGCTTCATCGTCAACTCCGAGACCCTCTACCGCCACCTGCTGCAGGAAGGCTTCGAGAACCTGTCGCGCAAGGGCACGTACTTCGACCCCGCCTTCCCGAAGAACCTGTACCGACGGCAGGAGGCGCAGGAAGGCGTGACGCGCAGGAAACGCTTCTTCTTCTACGCCCGCCCGCACAACGAACGCAACCTGTTCTATCTCGGCATCCAGGTGATCCAGGAGCTCCTCATCAAGAGCCGGATGCGCGCCGACGACTGGGAGATCATCTTCTGCGGCCGGGAGATCCCCCGCATCAAGCTGCCCTTCGACACCGAGGTCACGATCCTGGAAAACCTGTCCTGGGACGCCTACTGTGAACTGGCCAGCACGGTCGACCTCGCGCTGTGCCTCATGTACACGCCGCACTCGAGCTACCCGCCGCTGGACCTGGCCACCAGCGGCGCCGTGGTCGTCACCAACACCTTCGGCCTCAAACAGGACTTCAGCAAATATTCAGCCAACATCCTGGTCGCCGAGCCGGCGGTCAAGCCGCTGACCCAGGCGCTGATGGACGGCATGGCGCTGGTCGAAGACACCGAGCGTCGACAGCACAACGTCCAACAGTCCCACATCCCCGACAGCTGGCGTGACGCCTTGTCGCACGTCCTCCCGGTATTTGAGTAATCGAGTCAGACCGTCATGCCCAAGCTGGACCACCTCCCCACCCTGCCCTACAGCGACCCTTGGCTGCTGACCTATGCGCAGCGTTGCGAGCAAGCCAACCTGAAGAAGACCAAAGTCGCCTATTTCTACGAGGAAGCCAACAACAGCACCTTCAGGTACCGGGCCTACAACCCGGTCCAGGTGCTGTCGCATTGCTCGAACGACATCTCGGCGTCCTTCTTCTTCCTGGAAGACGAGGCGCACTTCGAAGAGATCGCCGATTTCGCCGACAAGCTCGTCGTTTGCCGCAGCCGCTACTGCGAGCGCCTGGCGCGGCTGATCCGCCTGTTCCGCATCCGCAGCAAGCCGGTCTTCTTCGACATCGACGATTTCGTCTTCGACTCCGACCACGCCAATTTCGTGGCCAAGACGGTCGGAGACTCGCTGTCCACCGCCGAATCGCTGGACTACTGGTTCGCCTACACCTCCCGGCTGGGCAAGGCCCTCAAGCTCTGCGACCAGGCCATCACCACGAACCCGTTCCTGGCCGAGGCCATCACCTCTTTCGCCGGCAAGCGCGTGAACCTGCTGAACAACTTCTACAACCGCGAGCAGGCAGCGCTGTCCAAGCAGATCTTCGAATTCAAGCAACGGCGCGCGCCCCTGCAGGAAAAAGATGTCTACCTGGGCTACTTCAGCGGCAGCCCCAGCCACAACGTCGACTTCAGCCTCATCCTGCCGGCGCTGCGTTCGCTCATGCGCCGCCACGAGCGGCTGCACCTGATCGTGGCTGGCTACATCGAATCGGGGGAACTGGGTGTCGAATTCAGCCAGCGGGTCAAGTACCTGCCGTTCACCGACTATGTCAACCTCCAGAAGTACATCGGCTCGGTCGATTTCAACCTGGTCCCCTTGCAGAACAATTTCTTCACCAACTGCAAGTCGGAACTCAAATACTTCGAAGCCGCCGCCGTGGGCACCCTGACGATCGCCTCGCCCACCTCGACGTACCGCCAGGCCATCACCCACGGCGACAATGGCTTTCTCGCCCGGCAGCATGAGTGGGAAGACGTGCTCGAAGAGGCGCTGGCACTGGACGGCGACGGCTACGCGCGCATGGCCAACCGTTGCCAGCAGCACGCTTTCGAGCACTACGCCTGGACCAACCAGCAGCACAAGGTCGAGGCCTCGCTGGCGGCCCGGTGAAACGATGAAGTTGTCGGCATGGCCGCCGCCGTGCCTGTATCCGGTCCGGCTTCGTTGCCGGCTATCACGTAATGAAACATTGGTTGAACAAATTCAGGCGCACCTCCCAGGACCGGGGCCCCATACACCCACGGGACCAAGGCGGACTGTTGCAGCTGTTCAAGCGGCAGCTCCAGCGCCTCAACCACCGGCGGCTGCAATCACGCCGCCGCCAACGCTCTATCGCCTACGCCGACTGGGCCTTGGCCCATGACACGCTGACACCGGCCATCCACGAAGCCCTGGCCGGCCGCCTGGCGCGACTGGCCAGCCGCCCGACCCTGGCGGTGGTGATGCCGGTCTTCAATCCCAACGTGGCATGGCTGAAGGAGGCCATCGAATCGGTCCAGTCACAGATCTATCCCCACTGGGAGCTGTGCATTGCCGACGACGCGTCCACCGACCCCGCCGTGCGCCAGCTGCTCCAGGCCGCGGCCGCGGCGGACCCGCGCATCCGGCTGACCTTGCGAGAACACAACGGCCACATCTCGGCCTGCAGCAATTCGGCCCTCGCCCTGGTCCAGGCCGAGTACTTTGCCATGCTCGACCATGACGACCTGCTGCGCCCCCACGCCTTGCTGCTGATGGCCGAGGCCATCAACCAGTGGCCTCAGGCCAGCGTGTTCTACTCCGACGAGGACAAGCTCTCGGACCGGGGCGAGCGCTGCCACCCCCATTTCAAGCCGGACTGGAACCCCGAGCTGCTGCTGAGCCAGAACTACCTGTGCCACCTCACCCTGCTCAGGACGCAGCAGGTGCGCGAGCTCGGCGGGTTCCGCGTGGGCTACGAGGGCGCGCAGGACCACGACCTCGTCCTGCGTTGCACGCAGGGTCTGGGCCCTGAGGAAGTGATCCACATCCCGCACGTGCTCTACCACTGGCGCCAGCATGACGGCAGCACAGCCAGCGGCGCGCAAGCCAAGCCCTATGCCGTGGCGGCCGGCGTGCGCGCGGTGCAGGACCACCTGGACCGCCTGGGCGTCGCGGGCACTGTCGAGGCCACCCCCCACGGCTGGTACCGCGTCCGTTTCCGCAAAGTCGAGCCGGCGCCCCTGGTCTCGCTCATCATCCCCACCCGCAACGGGCTCACGCTGATGCGCAACTGCGTGGACAGCATCACCAGGAAGACGCTGTACACGCCCTACGAGATCATCATCGTCGACAATGGCTCCGACGACCCCGAGGTGCTGAGCTACCTGCGGCAGCTGGCCGAGAGCGACCCGCGGGTGCGCGTGCTGCGCGACGACGGCCCCTTCAACTATTCGGCCTTGAACAACCGCGCTGCCGCGCAGGCGCGTGGCGAATACCTGGCCTTGGTCAACAACGACATCGAGGTGATCACGCCCGAGTGGCTCGACGAGATGATGAGCCTGGCCCGGCTGCCCGGCGTGGGTGCGGTCGGCGCCCGGCTCTGGTACGGCAACGGCAAGCTGCAGCACGGCGGCGTGATCCTGGGCATCGGCGGCGTGGCCGGGCACGTGCACAAGGGACTGCATGCCGATGCGCCCGGCTACATGGGACGCGCCGCGCTGCTGCAGAACATGAGCGCCGTGACCGCCGCCTGCCTGGTGGTGCGCAAGAGCATCTTCGACGAGGTCGGCGGCCTGAACGAGGCCTCGCTGGCCGTGGCTTTCAACGACGTCGATTTCTGCATCCGGCTGCAGGCGGCGGGGTACCGCAACGTCTGGACCCCCCACGCCGAGCTCTTCCACCACGAATCCGTCTCGCGAGGCAGCGACTTCGCTCCGACCCAGATGCAGCGTTTCAAGCGCGAGGTGCACTACATGCAAACGACCTGGGGGACCATGCTGGCATTCGATCCCGCCTATAACCCCAACCTGTCGCTCAAGCACCTCCACTTCGAGCTGGCCCAACCGCCGCGCGTGTGTCTGAGCCATCCCTGGCATGACCGCAGGGACCTCTCTCCCACCCAGGAGTGATGACTTGACCACGACTTCGTCTCCCCTTGCACCCAAGCCCCAGATGACCACGGCCCGCCGGCTGTGGTCCTACGTCCGGCCCAACCGGACCGGCTTCTTCCTGTCGACCCTGGCCTTCGTGCTGGCCTCTTTCACCGAGCCCCTGGTGCCGGCCATCCTGAGCATTGCGCTGGACAGCCTGTCCGACCCCTCCAGCACCCTGAGCAGCAAGGGCTCCTCGGTGATCGACAGCCTCCTCACCAGCGTAGGCATCGATTTCCGCGTGCAAGTCAACGCCCTGCCGGCCTGGGTGATCCCCACCGCCCTGGTGCTGGTGTTCCTGGTGCGCGGCATGCTGCTCTTCTGCGGTTCCTACCTGCTGAGCTGGGCGGCCACGCGCACCGTGTTCGGCCTGCGCACCGCCTTGATGAACTCGGTCATCCGGGCCGATGCCAGCCTCTACAACGACCTGAACCCCGGCATCGCGATCACGAAGATCGTGACCCATCCACAGATGGTGACGAACCTGCTCGGCGGCGCCATCACCACCCTGCTGCGCGACGGTACGACGGTGCTGGCCATGCTGGCGTACCTGTTCTTCCTGGACTGGAAGCTCACCCTGCTGGCGTTCCTGATCCTGCCGCTGATGGCCTGGGTCATCCGGGTCCTGCATGCCCGCGCCAAGGCCACCGGGGCCGTGGCCTACGGGGCCGAGTTGCAGCTCGTGGCCTGCGTCGACGACATCACCCGGGCCTGGCGGGTGGTGCGCACCTTCGACGCCGGCGACTGGGAACGGCGCCGCTTCGAGGACGCGGGGCGCCACCTGCAGCGCGCCTCGCTCAAGAGCTCGGCCGCGGGATCCCTCATGAGCCCCGTGTCGCAGGCCATCGCCAGCGTCGGGCTGGCCAGCATCCTGGGCATGGCGCTCATGCAGGCCCAGAGTGGCCACACCACCGCGGGCAACTTCGCCGCGTTCATCCTGGCCATGCTGAGCCTGTTGTCCAGCGTGCGGCGGCTGACGGACGTTTCCCAGCCGATCGTCGGCAGCCTGCTCACGGCGCAGGGCTGCTTCGAGCTGATCGACACCCCGCCCGAGCCCGACGCGGGCACCCAGACGATGGAGCAGTGCCGCGGCGACATCCACGTCGACAACGTGACGATGTTCTACCCCGGCTCGGAGATGCCGACGCTCAACCAGCTGAGCCTGTCGGTGGAGGCCGGGCAGACCCTGGCCCTGGTGGGGGCCTCGGGTTCGGGCAAGACCACCGTGGTCAGCGCGCTGCTGGGCTTCGTCACGCCACAGCAGGGCCAGATCACGCTCGACGGCGTCGACATCCAGGCCTTGCGCAAGGCCTCGCTGCGCAGGCAGTTCGCCGTGGTGTCCCAGGACATCGTGCTGTTCGACGGCTCGCTGGCCGACAACGTGGCCTACGCGCAGCCCCGCGACAACGCCAAGCTCGAACAGTGCCTGCGGGCGGCCAACCTGTGGTCGTTCGTCTCGGCCCAGCCCCAGGGCTGGGACATGCTGGTGGGCACCAATGGCAGCAAGCTGTCCGGCGGCCAACGCCAGCGTCTGGCCATCGCCCGGGCCTTGTACAAGGAGGCCCCCATCTGGATCTTCGATGAGGCCACCTCGGCACTCGACACGGAGTCCGAGCGCGTGGTGCAGCAGGCCATCGAGGACTGGCAGGGCCGCAAGACCTTGATCCTCATCGCGCACCGCCTGTCCACCGTGGTCAATGCGGACCGCATCTGCGTGATGTCGAACGGCCGCGTGGTCGAGACCGGCCGGCATGCGGAACTGCTCGCCCAGCAGGGCGCCTACGCCGCCATGATCAAGGCCCAGGCCACGCACTGAGCCGCACAAGGACCGGCCCCGCGCCGGGGACCGGGCCGCACGATCCTCCCACCAGGTGATCCGCGGCCATGCCGTCGCATGGCCCTGCGGCAAGCCCCCGCTCGAGCGCCCCCGCCAGGGGGACAGGCGACGCGCGGGCCGGTTTCCACAATCCACCCGTGGTGCCGATGGTCCCAACCGGATCACCCCGGCCCAGGAAGGCGGCGCCACACCATTCCAACCATTCATTTCCATGGGAGATCGTCGTCATGCCTCACTTCATCCGCATCTGGATGGGCGCCCTGGCCGCCCTGATGCTGTTCCTCGCCACCTCGGCCCAGGCCGCGCCCGTTGACGTCAACAAGGCCACCCAGGCTGAGTTGCAGACCATCAAGGGCATCGGCCCGCGCATGTCGGCCAAGATCCTGGACGAGCGCAAGAAGGGCAACTTCAAGGACTGGAACGACATGGTCGACCGCGTCGCGGGCGTGGGCCCCGGCAACGCCACCAAGATGTCGGCGCAGGGGCTGACGGTCAACGGCGCCAGCTATGGCAACGCGGCCGCGGTTGCCCCATCGGGCGGACCGCGCAAGGGCAGCGGAACCGCCACCGGTGTCGTCACGACCCCGCCCGCCGAAGCCAAGCCGGCCCGCAAGTGAGCGCACCGGCCTGAGCCGAGCCACCCACCCAGCTCACCCGAGCGCGCTGAAGTCGGTGACGCGCTCGATCTCCGGCCCCCCGTAGCGCAAGCCGTCCCAGCCGAAGAAGTGGATGACCTCGTCGCGCCGCGCCAGGGTGTCGGCTTCGCCCAGGGTCAGCAGCTCCTGCGTGTAGGGAGCCTCGAACAACAGGTAGCTGGCCAGCGCCGCGCCGCGTGCCTCACGGCCTTCGCCGGACACGCCGACCCCGCGCAGCAAGGCACGCACGCTGGTCGGAAGACTGCCCAGGTGCCGGGCGGCGATGTCGTCGAGCCGCATCGACGGTGCGATCACCAGCACGTCGATCGGACGCAGGCTGGTCTGCGCCAGGGCCGAGGGCGGCAGCAGCGACAAGGTGTTGTTGATGCGCTGGAGGCGCTCGACGTCCACCGCCAGCGCGTCCAGGAAGATGTTCGACAGCGCATGGCCGGCGATCTGCGCCACCGTCGGGTACTCGCCGCTGCCGGCCCGCCCCTCGGGGGGCAGCGGCGGCTCGTGCATGCGCCCCGCCCCAATCACCAGGATGCGCTGGGCCCCCAGGTGGACCGCGGGGGAGATGGGGGCCGACTGGCGCATCGAGCCATCACCGAAGTACTCGGTGCGGCCGTGGACCCCCAGGGGGATGGACGGGAACACGAACGGAATCGCCGACGAGGCCAGCAGGTGGTCGATGGTGATGGCGCTGGGCACCGCGATGCGCTGCGAGCGCGTCCAGGGCACGAAGGACTCGACCGCATCGTAGAAGGTGACGTGCAGGCCCGAGCCGTAGCTGGATGCCGTGATCGCCAGGGCCTGCAGGTGCCCTCCGCGCATGACCTCCCTGAGCCGGTGCACGGGGATCAGCTCCTGCAACAAGGCCGCCAGGGGGCTGTTGTCCAGCAGGGACTTGGGACGGATCTTGCGCCAGCGGGCGATCATCCAGCCGATGGACATCATCGTCAGCCAGCGTGCGCCCGTGCGCACCATGCCCAGGGAGTCGGCCCGGTAGACCTGTTCGGCGTGGAAATGCTTCCACACCCTCGTCAGTCCCGAGACGGCCGCGTCGAACTCGTCCGCACGGCAGGCCAGGGCGGCGGCGTTGATGGCGCCCGCGGAGGTGCCGGCAATCACGCCAAAGGGGTTGGGCCCGCGCCCGATGCACTCGCGGCGGATGCGCGCCACGGCCCGCAGCACGCCCACCTGGTAGGCCGCGCGGGCGCCACCCCCCGTCAGGACCAGGCCGGTGGTGGCAGCGGTGTCGGCAGGCATTGGAATTCTCGTGGGACCCGGACACTGTCCCGGCTCAACGCCCAGGGATGATGCGATGGTGACGAACGGGGGGCACGACGCGGGTCTGGCGGACCGGCTCATGGGCCCGAGGGGATGACTTGCGGGGGGCCGCAACCGGATGGGCGCGGTAGCGGTGGTACGACGACCGCGCCTGCGGGACTGCGTACGGCCCCGCCTCCACGGCGCTCAACGCCGACGCCAGGCTGGCGGCACGCCAGGGCGACGCCGTGGGAACCGTGCGGCTGGCCAGGAGGCAAAGCCCCGCTGGCACCACGAACCACCCCACCACCACGGCCACACAGGTCACGCCAAGGGTCAGCAGGGGGGGTCTCATGTGCTTCTTCTCTCGGTGGTGGTGGATCTATCCCTCGAAGCCACTCTAGCCGAGCAAGCCTGCGCGCGCATGGGGAACAGCCCCGCCTTCCGGCGCTTTTTGTCGTCTTCCATGGCCCTGTTCACACCCCGGGAGGGCGCTGACCTGTGGGCGGTGCCGGCAGGCAGCTGCGAAAAATCACCGGCGTCGGGCAAAGGCCGTTCATCGTCTGCACGCTTCCCCTGGCAGCGGGCTTCACGGTAGATTGCGCTGCATCGCCATCCAGGACATGAACAGATGCTCAGGCCATTGCGCCAACGCTTGCAAAAGGCTGTCGCGGGCCAGGCCGGCCGGGTGATCGCCGCCCTGGCCACCGGGGTGCTGGCCAATTGCGCCTCGTTCGACCCCTCGGCGGGCATGGAACTGGCGCACGCGGTCCCGCACCCGATCATGGGGCCCGCCTACCACGTGATGTCATGGGACAGCCATCGCCACCTGACCATGCGCAAGGCCTCGGACGGTCCGTCCCGGTTCCGCTACGTCGACGAGGCCCGCGGCACCGTGACCACCCTGTACGGCGCGTCCATTGCGATGCAGTTCGAAACCAAGGGCCTTGACGGACGCTCCTACCGGGGCACCCAGTTCTCCTCGGACAACGCCGAGCAGCTCGCCTTCCTGGACACCTGGTCCGCCGCGTCCTTCTGCGACACGGCAAGGCAGTCCGATGAAAAGGGCACCCTGGCACCCGGAGACTGCAGGCTCGTCGTGATGTGGTTGTCGCTGGATGGTGGCGCCACTTTCCACAGCCGGCTGGTCAATCTGCCGGCACGGCACACGACCTACGGATCATCGGATTTTGCTTTCCTGATCATCCGCGGCAATGCCGCCTATGTGGGCGTGAGAGATGCGAAAACCCGGGAATGCCTGCTCCGATGCTGGTATGACGGCAGGGACCGCGTCGCACACATGGACCGTCCCGGCGGGCAGGCCTTGAGCCGCGTGTATGGGCACCATGACCATGCCTTCGTGTTCTCCATCGAGCTGTCGCAGGCCACCGACCAGCAGGGAGCAGGGACGCCCGAGAAAGGTTCGGATCCCCGCTGCCGCTTGGAAGACGCCCACAGGCCCGCCGACACGAAACTGAAGGTCCTCGTGGCCCGGCGGCTCGAGGGCCAGGCGTTGGAAGAACTGCAGATCCCGCCCGTCGAAGAAGCCGTCCTTCCCCGCCTCCAGGACCGGTTCCACCCGCCCGGGGACGCCGCCTACCAGGAAGAGGTGCGACGCCGGTTCGTCGAATCGCTGCGCTCCGAACATCCTGAATGGGCGGCCGCGCAGACCCTCGACATCGGGCCGGTGCGCCATGAGACCAGCGCCGAGCGCCAGCGGCGCGAGGCAAAGGACAAGGCTTCCGCAGCGCGCGCGGGTCAGTGCCCCGACCCCTTCTGGTATCCCGGCGGGGGCGCGGAGCTGTAGCGCCCTGGGCGCCTGGTCACCCTACTCGGCGTACACCACGCGGGCCTGCCCCGGGGCGATCGACTGGCAGCGCGCGAGCGCCTCGTCGCTGGGAAACACGCGGCCCTCCTCGCCCAGGTCGAGCTCGGCGCAAGCCAGCTCGCGCTGCACCGTCAGGCGCAGGGCCAGGCCCTGGGACAGCTCGCCCTGCTCGCTCTTGACGCGGCGCTGCGGGAAATCGCGCAGCAGCTCGGCCACGCCCGCCGAAGCCTGCGGGCCCCGCACGGACAGCCGCAGGAACTTGCCGAAGCGACAGCGCGCCGTGGGCAGGTCCCACACGGCCGTGACGTTCAGGCGCAGTCCGCCCGAGAAGCGGTCCGGCTGGACCTTGCCCTGCACGATCAACAGCTCGTCGTCCTTGAACAGGTCCTTGTGGGCCACCAGCAGGTCTTCGCTGGCCACGGCCTCGATGGGCTCGCTCTTGTCGTCCAGCTTGAAGATCGCCACCCGGCCGCGCTGGCCGTTGATGATGCGCAGGTCGCCGACGATGCCGGCCAGCAGCTGCGGCTCGCGGCTGTCGATCAGGTCGGCGATGCGACGCTTGGCGAACTGGCGCACCTCCTGCGCGCTCTGGTCGAACAGGTGGCCGGAGAGGTAGAAGCCCAGCGCGGCCTTCTCGAACATCAGCCGTTCCTTGATGCTCCAGGGCGCCGCCGCCACCAGCGGCGGCTCCTGGGCGGAGCTGCCGTGCGCGTCGCCGAAGTCGAACAGGCCCGCCTGGTCGGCATGCGCCGCCTGGCTGTCGGCGTACTCGAAGGCCAGGCCGATGCTGGCCACCATCGCGGAGCGCTCCTCGTGCAGGCCGTCGAAGGCCCCCGCCTTGATCAAGGCCTCGACCGTGCGCTTGTTGATGCGGCTGCGGTCGACCCGGGCGCAGAAGTCGAACAGGCTGCGGAAGGCCCCGCCCTCGCGGCGCGCATCGATCACGGCCTCGATCGCGCTCTGGCCCGTGCCCTTGATGGCGCCCAGGCCATAGCGCACGACCTTCTCGGACACCGGCTCGAAGCGGTAGGCGCCGCTGTTGACGTGCGGCATCTCGAAGCTCAGGCCCAGGGCGACCGCATCGTCGTAGAAGACCTTGAGCTTGTCGGTGTCGTCGAGCGCCACGCTCATGTTGGCCGCGGTGAATTCGGCCGGGTAGTGCACCTTGGCCCAGGCCGTGTGGTAGGCCAGCAGGGCGTAGGCCGCGGCGTGCGACTTGTTGAAGCCGTAGCCCGCGAACTTCTCCATCAGGTCGAAGATCTCGTTGGCCAGCGGCTCGGGGATGTCGTTCTTGGCCGCGCCTTCGGCGAACAGGGCGCGGTGCTTGACCATCTCCTCGAGCTTCTTCTTGCCCATGGCGCGGCGCAGCAGGTCGGCGCCGCCGAGCGAGTAGCCGCCCAGGCGCTGTGCCACCTGCATCACCTGCTCCTGGTAGACCATGATCCCGTAGGTCTCCTCCAGCACCTCGCGCATCAGGGGGTGCGGGTACTCGACCTCCTCGCGCCCGTGCTTGCGGGCGCAGAAGCTGGGAATCAGGTCCATCGGACCCGGCCGGTACAAGGCCACCAGGGCGATGATGTCCTCGAACACGCTGGGCTTGGCGTCGCGCAGCATGCGCTGCATGCCGGTACTTTCAAGCTGGAACACCGCCACCGTCTTGCCTTCGCTCATCAGCCGGTAGGAGGGCTTGTCGTCCAGCGGCACGGTCTCGAAGGAGAAGTCGCGGCGCTCGGGGTGGCGCTGGCGGATGAACTCGCAGGTCAGCTCCAGGATGGTCAGCGTGGCCAGGCCCAGGAAGTCGAACTTCACCAGGCCGATGGCCTCCACGTCGTCCTTGTCGAACTGGCTCACCGCGCTGTCGCTGCCGGGCTGCATGTACAGCGGGCAGAAGTCGGTGATCTTGCCGGGGGCGATCAGCACGCCCCCGGCGTGCATGCCAACGTTGCGCACCACGCCCTCGACGCGCTCGGCCAGCGCCAGCAGCTCGGCCACCTCCTCCTCGTTCTTCTCGCGCTCCTCGAGTTCGGGCGCCTCCTTGCGGGCGTAGATCACCGAGTTGTCGGGCACCGGCGGCGGGCGGCGCAGCGTCACCGTCTTGCCCGGCGGGGCCGGCACGAGCTTGGCGATGCCGTCGACGTGGCCATAGCCCATGCCCAGCACGCGGCCCACGTCGCGCAGCGCGGCCTTGGCCGCCATGGTGCCGAAGGTGACGATCTGGCTCACCGCGTCGCGGCCGTACTTCTGCTTGACGTAGTCGATCACGCGGTCGCGGTTGGCCTGGCAGAAGTCGATGTCGAAGTCGGGCATCGAGACCCGCTCGGGGTTCAGGAAGCGCTCGAACAGCAGGTTGTAGCGCAGCGGGTCGAGGTCGGTGATCTTCAGCGCGTAGGCCACCAGGGAGCCGGCCCCGGAGCCCCGCCCCGGGCCCACCGGGCAGCCGTTGTTCTTGGCCCAGTTGATGAAGTCGGCCACGATCAGGAAGTAGCCGGGGAAGCCCATCTTGAGGATGGTGCCGATCTCGAAGTCCAGCCGCTCGACGTAGCGCGGCCGCTCGCGCTCGCGCACCTCGGGGTCGGGGAACAGCTGTTCCAGGCGCAGCGCCAGGCCCTCGTGCGAGGCGACGCGGAAGTAGTCGGACATCGGCATCGGCACCCCGTCCACCAGCGGCGTGGGGAAGTCCGGCAGCTGCGGCTTGCCCAGCACCAGGGTCAGGCTGCAGCGCTTGGCGATCTCCAGGGTGTTGGCCAGCGCGCTGGGCACGTCGGCGAACAGCGCCTCCATCTGGGCCTGCGACTTGAAGTACTGCTCGCGCGTGAAGCGCTTGACGCGCTTGGGATTGGTGAGCGTCTCGCCCTCGGCCACGCACACGCGCGCCTCGTGGGCCTCGAAATCCTCGGGCGTGTGGAACTGGACCGGATGCGTGGCCACCACCGGCAGGTGCAGGTCGGCCGCCAGGGCCACGGCGGCCGCGACGTGCGCGGCCTGCCCGGGCAGGCCGGCGCGCTGCAGCTCGAGGTAGAAGCGCCCCGGGAACAGCGTCGACAGGCGCTGCGCGGTGGCCTGCGCACGCTCCACGTCCTGCGCCAGCAAAGCCTGGCCGATGGCGCCCATCTCGGCGCCGGACAGCGCGATCAGGCCCTCGCTCAGGCCCTCCAGCCAGGCCCACTGCAGACAGGCCTGGTTGCGCTGCACCTCGCCCAGCCAGGCCCGCGACAGCAGCTCGCACAGGTTCAGGTAGCCCTGCCGGTTCTGCACCAGCAAGAGCAGCCGGCTCGGGGCGCGCTCGGCCGTCTCTGGGGCCAGCCAGACATCGGCGCCGATCAGCGGCTTGACGCCCTTCTTGCGCGCCTGGGAATAGAACTTGATGGCCCCGAACAGGTTGCCTAGGTCGGTGATGGCCAGGGCCGCCTGGCCGTCTTCGACGGCCGCGTCGACAGCCTCGTCGACACGCAGGGTGCCGTCGACGACGGAGAATTCGGTGTGGGTGCGCAGGTGGATGAACGGCATGGGCAGGATTCTAGAGACGCGGCGCCGCCCGCGCCGGCCGCCACCCCGCCTTACTTACAATGCGCGCCGTGAAACCTGTGCTCAACATCTCGGCCTACCTCTTCGTGCCGCTCGACGACCTCGAGGCCCTGCAAGGCCGCATCCGGGCCCAGGCCCGCGCGCTGGCCCTGCGCGGCACCGTGCTGCTGGCCCCCGAGGGCATCAACCTGTTCCTGGCTGGCGCCCCCGAGGCCGTGCATGCCATGGTCGACGGGCTGCGGCAGGACCCGCGCCTGGCCGACCTGACCCCCAAGGAGAGCGCGTCCGACGCCGTGCCCTTCCGCAAGCTACTGGTGAAGATCAAGCGCGAGATCATCCGCATGGACCACCCCCTGGTCCAGCCCGCCACGCGGCCGCGCGCGCCGGCCGTGGCGCCCCGCACCCTGGCGCGCTGGCTGGCCCAGGGCAGCGACGACGACGGGCGCCCGGTGGTGATGCTGGACACGCGCAACGCCTTCGAGGTGCAGGCCGGGCGCTTCCGCGGCGCGCTCGACTGGGGCCTGTCGAAGTTCACCGAGTTTCCCGCCGCCGCCCTGCAGCACCGGCAGTCGCTGGCGGGCAAGACCGTGGTGAGCTACTGCACCGGCGGCATCCGCTGCGAGAAGGCGGCGATGTTCATGGCCGATGCCGGGATCGACGGCGTGCTGCAACTCGACGGCGGCATCCTCAAGTACTTCGAGGAGGTGGGCGACGCCCATTTCGAGGGCCGCTGCTTCGTGTTCGACGAGCGCACCCTGCTCGGCCCGCCGGACGTGGGGCCGGCCGCCTGAGGCCGGAGACCCGGAGGCGCGCTCAGGGCGTCAGGTCGGTCATCGTTGCCTCGGACGCGTTCAGCACCGCCAGCACGTCGGAGTGGAATTCGCGCTGGTAGAGCACGTACACCACCCCCGCCGTGCCGGCGATGAACAGCCAGGGCGAGAAGAACCAGGCGATGGCCGCGAACGAGAAGTAGTAGGCGCGCAGGCCATCGTTGAAGGTCTCGGCGGCCATCGCCACCATGCGCCCAGCCCGCTCGGCAAAGGCGTCGCGCGGCAGTTGCTGCTCGGTGAACTGCCGGGCCTCGGGGGCGGAGGCGATCAGCAATGCGCCGAAGGTGTATTGCCGCATCGACCAGGTGAAACGGAAAAAGGCATAGACGAACACCGCCAGCATCGCCACCACCTTGAGGTCGAACACGAGGGTCGAGGTGCGCACGGCGAAGGGGATCTCGCGCACGAACTCCGAGGCCTTCTCGGTGGTGCCCAGCACCGCCAGCAGACCGCCGATGATCAGGATGGTCGTGGAGGCGAAGAACGAGGGGCTGGTCGACAGGTTCTGGATGACCGCGCCGTCCAGCACGCGCACGTCGCGGTAGGTGATCTGCAGCATCCAGGCCCGGCGGATGCGGTTGGTGCTGACCAGCAGCGAGGGCCGCGTCAGCGACAAGCGGCGCGCGAACCAGGCATAGCCCACCCATCCCCCGACAAACAACAGCAGGCCCAGCCAGTCAGGGACAGGCAGGAAGGCAAAGGCTTTCATCCAATCGCTCATGGGTCACCCTGAAATGCAGTGAACGGCACGCCGCCATGCGGCGGCCGCATTGTCACCCATGGACGAGCGGCGGCGCCGATGCTCAGCGGGGGGACGCCTCCCGCAGGGCGGCCGCGGTGCGCAGCACCGCCTGCAGCACGCGCAGGACACCCTCGCGATGGCGCGCCTCCAGCAGCTGGCCTTGTGCATCGAAGGCGCTGGCCGCCTGGCCCAGCGCGTGCTGCTCGGGCACCGCCACCATGCCCAGGTTCATCTGCAGGAAGGCGCGCAGGGCCATCAGGCTGCGCAAGGCGCCCATGGCGCCGGGCGAGACGCCCAGCAGGCCCGCCACCGTGCCACCCATCGCGGCCAAGCCGGTGGGCAGTTCGCCCTCGGCCGGCACCCGCGAAGCCCAGTCCAGCGCGTTGATCAGCAAGGGCGTCGGAAAGCCGTTGTACTCGGGCGAGCACACCAGGAAGGCGTCGCTCTGGGCGAAGTGCCGGCGCAGCGTCCGCGCCCCGGCAGGGATGCCGCGGGCCTCGATCTCTGCGTCGTACAGGGGCAGGTCCAGCTCGCGCAGGTCGAGCAGGGTCACCTGGGCCCCGGCGGCCTGCGCCTGGCCCGCCACCCAACGCGCCAGTTGCATGTTGAAGGAACCCTGGCGCGAACTGCCCGAGGTGAGCAGGAGCCGCACAGGTGCAGGTGAAGGAGTGGTCGTCGTCATGTTGTTCTTGCCTCCGTTGAAGGGATTGATGAGAAAGCCGGCGTTGACACCCCGTTCGTCACGAACTCAGCCGGCCAGGTCGAACACCAGCACTTCCGCTTCGGGGTCCTGGTCCTGGTGCTGCAACACGACCTGCGTCTCCCCGGACAGCTTCAGGGCGTCCCCGGTCTGCAGCGGCTGGCCATTGACCTGCAGCGCACCGCGCACGACATGCACATAGGCCTTGCGCGAAGGCGCCAGCGCCAGGGTGGCGGACTCCTCGCCGTCGAACACACCGGCATGGAGGGCTGCGTCGGCATGGATGCGCACCGACCCCTGGGCGCCATCGCGGCTGGCCACCAGGCACAGCCGGCCGCGCTTGTCGGCGGGATCGAAGTGCTTCTGCTCGTAGCCGGGCTCGATGCCCAGCTGGTCGGGCTGGATCCAGATCTGCAGCAGGTGGGTCGGCATGCGGCTGTGGTTGAACTCGCTGTGGCGCACACCGCGGCCCGCGCTCATGCGTTGCACGTCGCCGGGACGGATCACGCCGCCCACGGGGGAGCCGGCCTCGCCGTTGCCCATGCTGTCCTTGTGCGAGAGCTCGCCCGACAGCACGTAGGTGACGATCTCCATGTCGCGGTGGCCGTGGGTGCCGAAACCGGTGCCGGGCGCGATGACGTCCTCGTTGATGACGCGCAGGTTGCCGAAGCCCATGTGCTGCGGGTCGAGGTAGTCGGCGAAAGAGAAGCTGTGGTAGCTGCGCAGCCAGCCGTGGTCGGCCTGGCCGCGTTCATGGGATCGACGCAACACCATCATGGCGGGGTTCCTTTCCTTGCTGTCTGGTTGTCCTGTGGGAATGGAAACGACTGTAGGCGGCCCCTGCCCCGTCGCGGGTGAAGGGCTTTGATGACCTGGTTCAAATAATATGAACGCACCTGCCCAGCCCTCCGCGCCGCCATGCATGAGCGTCACCACGCCCTGACCCCCGAAGCCCTCGCGCTGATCGACACCATCGCCCGCTCGGGCAGCTTTGCCGCGGCCGCGCGCGGCCTGGGCAAGGTGCCGTCCGCCCTGACCTACAGCGTGCGCCAGCTCGAGGATGCGCTCGACGTCCTGCTGTTCGATCGCAGCACGCACCATGCCCGCCTCACCGCCGCCGGCGAGGAGCTGCTCAACGAAGGCCGTCGCCTGCTGGGCGAGATGGAGCGCGTGGCCAACCGCGTGCGTCGCGTCGCCACCGGCTGGGAGTCGCAGCTGACGGTGGCGGTGGATGGGGTGATCTCGTCGTCCACGCTGTTCGAGCTGTGCGAGGCCTTCTATGCGCTCACGCCAGGCGGCCCGCTCGCCGCCTCCAGCACGCGGCTGCGGGTGCGCACCGAGATCCTCACCGGCACCTGGGAAGCCCTGGTGAGCGGTCACGCCGACCTGGCCATCGGCGTGACCCGCACCCCGCACCCGCCGGCGGGCATCCGCATCGAACCCATGGGCAGCCTGGCCTTCGTGTTCGCGGTCGCCCCCCACCATCCGCTGGCCGACCGCCCGGAGCCCCTCAGCGACACCGAGCTGCAGGCGCATCGCGCGGTCGCCGTGGCCGACTCGGCCCTGCGCCTGTCGCCCGCCACTGTCAACCTGCTGGCCGGGCAGGACGTGCTGACCGTGGGATCCCTGCAGGCCAAGCTGGAGGCACAGCTGCGCTGCCTGGGCTGCGGCTTCCTGCCCGAGCCCCTGGCCCGGCCGCACGTGGAAGCGGGAAGGCTGGTCGTCAAGCAGGTGCAACGCCCGGCCAGCGTGACCACGCTGGCCTACGCCTGGCGCCAGCCCGGCGACCTGGCGCCCCAGGGACGGGCGCTGCAGTGGTGGCTGGACCAGCTGGCCCAGTCCACCACGCGGCAGGCACTGCTGGAGCGTCAGTCTGCCCTGTGGGGCTGCCGGGGTTAGACCCAGGGATCATGACCGCCCCTGCCTCGCCTTCCTCCCGCCCCTACGTGGGCCGTTTCGCCCCTTCGCCCAGCGGACCGCTGCATGCCGGCTCGCTGGTGGCGGCCCTGGGCAGCTGGCTCGATGCCCGGGCCCATGGCGGCCGCTGGCTGGTGCGCCTGGAGGACGTGGACACCTCGCGCTGCGATCCGGCCTGGGGACCCGTCATCCTCGACCAGCTGGCCCGCTGCAGCCTGCAGCCCGATGCGCCGCCGCAGTGGCAGTCCGCGCGCGGCGCCCTCTACGCCGCGGCACTGGCGCGCCTGCAGGCGACGGGCCGGGTGTATGCCTGCGACTGCAGCCGCCAGGCGATCCGCCTGGCACGCCAAGCCCAGGGCAGCGAGGCGGCCGCCACCGAGGACGGCGAGCTGGTCTATCCCGGCACCTGCCGGGACCGCGGCCTGGCCCCCTCGCCCCACACCGCCTGGCGCTTGCGCACCGGAACGGCGGCCCACCCGGTGCTGATCGATTGGGAAGACCGCCGCTGCGGTCCCCAGCACCAGAACGTGACGCAGGCCGTGGGCGACTTCGTCCTGCGTCGGCGCGACGGCCTGTGGGCCTACCAGCTGGCGGTGGTGGTGGACGATGCCGAGCAAGCGGTCACGCACGTCGTCCGTGGCGAGGACCTGCTCGGCAACACCGCCCGCCAGATCCACTTGCAACGCCTGCTCGGCCACCCTACGCCGGCCTACCTGCACACGCCCCTGGTGTGCGACGCCCAGGGGCGCAAGCTGTCCAAGCACGTGGGGGCGCCGGCCGTGGCGCTGGACAGCCCGGCCGCCGTGCGCAGTGCGCTGGGCGAGGCCGCACAGGCGCTGGCCCTGGACCTTCCAGCCCGGCTGTGGGAGAGCGGCAGCCTGGGCGATGCCCTGGCGGCCATGGTGCAGGCCTGGCGCTTGCGCTGGTGTGCGTTGCCATGAGTGGCATGATGTCAGGCTGTCATTCAACGTTCACAAGGACTGACCCACATGATCGTCACCGACTCTGGCCTGCAGTACCAGGACATCCAACCCGGCGAGGGCGAGACCGCGCGCGCCGGGCAAACCGTGAAAGTGCACTACACCGGCTGGCTCTTCAATGAAGGCAGCAAGGGTGCCAAGTTCGACAGCAGCAAGGACCGTCGCGACCCCTTCATCTTCGGCCTGGGTGAGGGCATGGTGATCCGCGGCTGGGACGAGGGCGTGCAGGGCATGAAGGTCGGCGGCACGCGCCACCTGCTGATCCCGCCCGAGCTGGGCTATGGGGCACGCGGTGCAGGCGGCGTGATTCCGCCCAACGCCACGCTGCTGTTCGAAGTCGAGCTGCTGGAGATCGGTGGGTAAACTTTCCCACCTGCGCAGTCAATTCAGCACAGATCACTGCCGCGCACCACCATCATTCAGGGGTAGTGAGGCATGTCAACACCCAGTAACATCGGGCGTTTACCCCGAAAAACCGGGCCAGCCACGGCGGGACCCGTCGCAACATGATTGAAATCCCCCTTTGGTTGGTGGCTGTGGCAGGCCTGCTCCTGGTGGCAGGTTCGCTGGCCATGATGCTGCTGCAACGCCGGAGCCGGCCCAGCAGCGCACCCCCGCTGCCTCAGGAGTGGGCCCTCACTGCCCGGGCAGTCTTCACCACGGGGGAGCGGCGGGTGTACCGCATGCTGAAGGAAACCCTGCCCAATCACGTCATCCTGTCGAAACTGCCGCTGGTGCGCTTCTGCCAGCCCATCGACCTGGGCCAGCTGCGCTACTGGTACGACATGCTGGGCACCAACTACGTCAGTTTTGCCATTTGCGCCCCCAACGGCCGGGTGCTGGCGGCCATCGACATCGACAAGGACCGCAGCTCCGACGCCAACCCGCACCTGCGGCGCAGCATGAAGATCAAGCGCTCCGTGCTGCGCAGCTGCCGGGTGCGCTACCTGCGCACCCCGGCGGGCAAGCTGCCCAGCGCCGCCGAGATCCACGCCCTGCTGCCCAAGACCGGCAGCACGCCTCCGCCGGCTGCGGCCCCCGCCGTGGCGGACATGCCACCGGGACAAGAGCCCCTGCAGGCGAGCGACACGGCTTGCGCCCTTCCTGAAACCACGGCCGCCCCTGCCGCCTCTGCGGGTGCACTGAAGGCAGCGGCCGCGCAAGCCGCTGCAGCGCAGGCGGCGGCGCAGATCGCCGCCCAGCAGGCCGCGGCCAAGGCCGCCGCCAAGCCAGTGGCTGCGGCACCTTCGACACCCGTCGAGGAGCCGCCGACCGCCGCAGAGACAGCGGAAGAGGCCCCGGCCGTGGAGGCTTTTGCGCCCTCCAGCCCTGCGGCCGGCGAGGCGCCGTCGCGGGCCACTCCGCCCGGCCGCGCCGACGAGGCAGCCCTGTCCCGGGCGCGTGAGTCGCTGGCCAACACGGTGGCCTCGCGCCGGGCCCAGCGCAACATCCTGTGGCAGGAATCCAGCGTGTTCCAGGATTCTTTCTTCGCGCTGGACAGCCGCCTGGACGATGAACCCTCCACCATGTCCGGCGACCTCGACACGGAGAACCGGATGCCCTTCCTGGCCGAAATGGACCAGCCCCCGGCCGCCACCTCCGAGGAGACCAAGCCGGCCGTCGTGAAGGTCACCCTGGACGACATGGTCCCCTCCGAGCGCCTGAGCAAGCTCGCCCCCGCGGATGTGGAAGAGGCCCGCTACGCCTCCAACCAGTCCTGACTTCGCGACGCAGCCCCCCTTTCCGACCTGCCTTGACACCCGGCTCAACCACTCCCTACGACCAGCTCACCCCGATGGCCGTGCTGCAGGCCATGGACGCGGTCGGGCTGCCGGCCGACGGGCGGCTTCTGCAGCTCAATTCCTACGAGAACCGGGTGTTCCAGGTGGGCCTGGACGATGGACGCTTCGGCGTCGTCAAGTTCTATCGGCCCGGTCGCTGGACCGACGCCCAGATCCTCGAGGAACATGCCTTCGCCGCCGAGCTGGTGGCCGAGGAGATTCCGGTGATGGCGCCCTGGGCGCTGCAGGCTGCCCCGGGCCATGACGTCCAGGTGCTCGGCACACCGCCCACCCTGGCCGAGGCTGGCCTGGGCGAAGGCGGCGAGCCCACCTCGGCGCAGCACCGCTTCCGTTTCTCGGTCACCCCGCGGCGGGCCGGTCGGGCACCCGAACTCGAAGATCCCGAGGTGCTGGCCTGGATCGGCCGCTTCCTCGGCCGCATGCACCGGGTCGGCGCGCGCAGCGGCTTCGCCCACCGCATGGTGCTCACGCCGGCCAGCCTGGGCTGGGCCTCGCGCGAGTGGCTGCTGGCCCAGGGCGTGCTGCCGCCCGACGCCGAGCCCGGCTGGGCCCAGGTGACGCAGGCGGCCCTGGAGCGGGTGGACGAAGCCTTCGACCGCGTGCAGCCGCAGACGCTGCGCCTGCACGGCGACTGCCATGCCGGCAACCTGCTGTGGACGCCGGACGGCCCGCATTTCGTCGACCTGGACGACGCGGTGATGGGCCCGGCCATGCAGGATCTGTGGATGCTCCTGCCGGGCGAGCCCGAGGCGGCCCGCCAATCGCTGCGCCACCTGCTGAGCGGCTACGAGGACTTCCATGACTTCAACGACGCCGAGTGGGCACTCATCGAGCCCCTGCGCACGCTGCGGCTGATCCACCACAGTGCCTGGCTGGCCAAGCGCTGGCAGGACCCGGCCTTCCCCATCGCCTTCCCCTGGTTCGAGGGCGCCGCCTACTGGCGGCAGCAGACCACGCAGTTGCACGAGCAGCTGGCGGCGATGGGGTGATCCGGGTCACTTCAGCATGCGGAAATCCAGGGCCGGATGCTCGCCGGTCCGCGGCCAGGCGGGCCAGCCGGTCCGGCAGGCCCTCGTTGCGCGGGGCGCAGGCAGCATCCCGGTGCGCAGGCGCCTCGAGGCCACCTTTACGCGGTCGTCAGCAGCAGGGCGTTGACCCGGCGCACGTAGGCGGCGGGGTCTTCGAGCTGGCCGCCTTCAGACAGCAGGGCCTGGTCGAACAGGATGTTGGCCCAGTCCTCGAAATGGGGCGTGTCCTGCAGGCGCTTGACGAGGGCGTGCTCGGCATTGACTTCGAGCGTCGGCAACGAGGTTGGCGCCGCCTGGCCGGCCTGCTTGAGCAGGCGTGCCAGGTGACCGCTCATGTCGCCCTCCTCCACCACCAGGCAGGCGGGAGAGTCGACCAGCCGGGTGGTCACGCGCACGTCCTTGGCGCGCGCCTTCAAGGCGTCCTTGAGCTTGTCGAGCACCGGCTTGAAGGCGGTGGCGGCCTCCTCGGCCTGCTTCTTCTCGGCCTCGTCCTGCAGCTTGCCCAGGTCGACCGCGCCCTTGGCCACGCTCTGCAGCGGCTTGCCGTCGAACTCGAACAGGTGGCTGAGCATCCACTCGTCGACGCGGTCGGTCAGCAGCAGCACCTCGATGCCCTTCTTGCGGAAGATCTCCAGCTGCGGGCTGTTCTTCGCGGCGGCCAGGCTGTCGGCGGTGATGTAGTAGATGGCCTCCTGGCCCTCCTTCATGCGCGACACATAGTCGGCGAAGGAGACGTTCTGGTCGGCATGCGTCGAGGCGAAGCGCAGCAGCTTGACCAGGCGCTCCTGGTTGGCATGGTCCTCGCCGACGCCCTCCTTCAGCACCTGGCCGAAGTCGGTCCAGAAGCGGGCGTACTTGTCGCGCTCGGCGGCGTCCTCGCTGCCCGCCAGCGACTCCAGCATCGACAGCACGCGCTTGGTCGAGCCCTCGCGGATCGCCTTCACGTCGCGGCTTTCCTGCAGCAGCTCGCGGCTGACGTTCAGCGGCAGGTCGGCCGAGTCGATCACGCCCTTGACGAAGCGCAGGTACACCGGCATCAGCGCCTCGGCGTCGTCCATGATGAAGACGCGCTTGACGTAGAGCTTCACGCCGCCGCGCTTGTCGCGGTTCCACAGGTCGAACGGGGCCTTGCTCGGGATGTAGAGCAGCTGCACGTACTCGCTGCGGCCCTCGACCCGGTTGTGGGTGTAGGCCAGGGGGTCCTCGCGGTCGTAGCTGATCTGCTTGTAGAACTCGGCGTACTGCTCGGGCGTGATCTCGCTCTTGGGGCGCGCCCACAGCGCGGCCGCCTTGTTCACCGGCGCCCACTCGTCGCGCTGCACCTGCTTCTTGGCCTCCTCGTCCCATTCCTCCTTGGGCATGAGGATGGGCAGCGAGATGTGGTCGGAATACTTGCTGATGACGGCGCGCACCTTCCACAGCGCCAGGAACTCCTCCTCGCCCTCGCGCAGGTGCAGCTTGACGCTGGTGCCGCGCTCGGCGCGCTCGATGGTCTCGACCTCGAAGTCGCCCGTGCCTTCGGAAGTCCAGCGCACGCCTTCAGTGGCAGGCAGCCCGGCCCGGCGCGACTCGACCGTGATGCGGTCGGCGACGATGAAGCCGCTGTAGAAGCCCACGCCGAACTGGCCGATCAGCTGGGCATCCTTCTTCTGGTCGCCCTGCAGGGCCGCCATGAACTCGCGCGTGCCGCTCTTGGCGATGGTGCCCAGGTTGGCCACCGCCTCATCGGCCGACAGCCCGATGCCATTGTCGGTGATGGTGATGGTCTTGGCCTCGGGATCGACGCTGACGCGCACCGCCAGCTCGGTCTTGTCCTCCCACAACGCGGTGTTGTTCAAAGCCTCGAAGCGCAGCTTGTCGCACGCATCGGAGGCGTTGGAGATCAACTCGCGCAGGAATATTTCCTTGTTGGAATACAAGGAGTGCGTGACCAGGTGAAGGATCTGCTTGACTTCGGCTTGAAAGGCACGGGTTTGTTTTTCCATGGTGCTCGTGAGGTTTTCGGTGAAACATGCGCCGGTCGGCCCGCCACATGGGCGGCCAAACCCGCGACCCAGCGGGGTGATCCAGCAAAACAGCAACCCATCTTGGGGCGCAACCCTGTAATTCAAGAGATTGACGTGCTGGCCGTCCCACGGTACGGTGCACCGCCCTTCGGCTGGCTGGCCGTTGCAGTGCTTGTCCTACATTCGGCCGCTGAAGCCCATGGCAGCATGCCCCGCGAGCGTCTCCGGCCGGATGGATCATCTTCGTCATCCCTGCCCTTTCCCTGACCCGAGCCATTCGCATGCATGACTGATTCCACCGCCATCACCCTCCCCCCCGCCTCGGCCCCTGCGGGTGCCGCTTCTGAACCCACCACCAGCGTGACGGGTGTGCCCCACCTGCCGACCAGCTGGTCGCTCGATCCCCTGCGCGGCGTCGACCCCGTGCTCGGCCTGGCCCTGCTGATGGCCCTGGCCGTGGTGCTGGCCGAAGAACTGCATCGCCGCCTGCGCCTGCCGCGCGCCTGCGGCCACATGCTGGTGGGGGTGCTGGCCAGCCCGGTGCTGCTGCGCCTGATCGAGCGCACCGAGCTCGACCCCTGGAAACCATTGATCGACCTGGCCATCGCCGTGCTGGTGTTCGAGCTGGGCAGCCGCATCCGGCTGCGCTGGCTGTGGGACAACCCCGGCCTGGCCCTGAGTTGTCTGCTTGAGGGCCTGGTGGCCGGGCTGGTGGTGATGTTCACGCTCATGTGGATGGGCGTATCGGCATTGTCGGCCGCGGCGGTCGGGGCGGTGGCGATGTCCACCTCGCCGGTGATCATCATGGCCGTGATGCACGAGTCGCAGCCGCGCGGCCAGGTCACCGAGCGGCTGCTGGTGATGACGGCCATCAACAGCGTGCTGGCCATGCTGGCCCTGAAGATCTGGCGCGTGATCGCCGCCACCCCGGGGCACGACCTCGCCAACGCCGCCACCGGCGCGCTGGTGGTGGTGTGCGGTTCGGTCCTGCTGGGCACAGCTTGCGCGCTGCTGCTGGAAAAGCTCAGCCCCTCGGTGCGCGACACCCCCGCCATGCCGGTGCTGCAGATCGCCCTGGTCATCAGCGCCAGCCTGCTGGCCGCCCACTGGACGCTGTCGCCGCTGCTGTCGCTGCTGGTGGCCAGCGTGGTCGCGCGCAACCGCATGCGCCACGGCCTGACGGTTGAGCGGCAGCTGGGCTCGGCGGGTGCCGCGCTGAGCGCCTTGCTGTTCATCTCGCTGGGCGTCATGCTGACCCTCAGCGGCGTGGCCACGGTGTGGCCCTGGGTGCTGGCCATCGTGCTGGCCCGCCTGGTCGGCAAGGGGGCGGTGATCGCCGCGCTGGCCCGGCCCAGCGGGTTGGGCTGGAACCAGGCCGCCGCCCTCACCCTCGCCCTGCAACCCATGAGCAGCCTGGCGGTGCTGCTGGCGGCCGACACCTTCGCCTGGTCCTCCCAGCTGCCGGGGGTGGAGCCCGCCGTTATCCAGGCACTGCTGGTGGCCACCACCCTGATGCAGCTCAGCGGCCCTTTGTGGACCACGCTGTCATTGCGCTACCTGGCCACGGAGGGCAACGGCACATGATGGCGAGGTCCCTGCCCCATCCTCACCTTTCCCGCCAAGGGGAAGGCGTCAAACTCCCTCCTGTTTTGCGCCCATGACGACCACCCCGCCCGACAACCCTCCCAGCACCCCGGCCGAGGCCTGCGCCCTGGGCCCGTTCGGCACGTCCGAGGCCCTGACGCTCGGCGTGGAGTTGGAGCTCCAGCTCCTGAGCACCCACGACTACGACCTCGTCCCGCAGGCCGACGACCTGCTGCGCGTGCTCAACAAGCACACCGGCGCCTGGGACGTGAAGCCCGAGATCACGCGCAGCATGATCGAGATCGGCACCTCCATCCAGCACCGCCACGGCCCCCTGCTGGCAGAGCTGCGCGACCTGCGCAAGCAGCTCTCCGATGGAGCGCGCAAGCTCAACATCGGCATCGCCGGGGGCGGCACGCACGCCTACCAGCAGTGGAGCTCGCAGCAGATCTACCCGACCGACCGCTTCCGCTACATCAGCGAGCTGTACGGCTACCTGGCCAAGCAGTTCACCATCTTCGGCCAGCACGTGCACGTGGGCTGCGAGAACGGTGACATCGCCCTGTGGCTGCTGCACGCGCTGTCGCGCTACGTGCCGCACTTCATCGCCCTGAGCGCCTCCTCGCCCTACGTGCAGGGGGTGGACACGGGCTTCGACTCGGCGCGGCTGAACTCGGTGTTCGCCTTCCCGCTGTCGGGCCGCGCGCCGTTCTGCCTGACCTGGGACGAGTTCGGCCGCTACTTCGACAAGATGACCAGCACCGGCGTGGTCAAGTCGATGAAAGACTTCTACTGGGACATCCGCCCCAAGCCCGAGTTCGGCACCATCGAGCTGCGCGTGTGTGACACGCCGCTGACGGTGGACAAGGCCGCCGCGCTGGCCTGCTATCTGCAGTCCATCTGCCGCTACCTGCTGAAGGAGAAGCCCTTCCAGCCGCAGGAGGACGACTACCTCGTCTACACCTTCAACCGCTTCCAGGCCTGCCGCTTCGGGCTGGACGGCGAGATCGTCGACCCCCAGACCAAGCAGCGCCACAAGCTGCGCGACGACATCCTGCGCACCCTCACCCGCGTGGACGAGCATGCGCTGGACCTGCAGGCGCTGGACGGCAACAACCTGATCCGCGACAGCCTGTTCGCCGGCAACGATGCGACCCGCCTGCGCCAGCGCCGCAAGGCCGGGCTACCGCTGGCTGCCGTCGTGGAGAGCGCTGCCAACGACTGGATGGGGCCGGCCCCGAAAGGTGGCCTCGGCGGCAAGTCCGCCAAGGCGTGACGCCGCCGCGGGCGCCGCGCCAGGCTCAGGCGTCTTGCGCCGCCCACTCCCGCAGGGCCGCCTGGTAGATGGCGCCCGTGGTGTCCACCGCGCCCTGCACCGTGCACACGGCCGCGGCAAAGCGGCTGGCGCGGGGCAAGGTCGTCGACAGGGGCCAGCCCCGCACCTCGCCCAGCAGCAGCACCGAGGCGAAGGCGTCCCCCGCCCCAACCGTGTCGCGCACGGTCACGGCAGGCGCGGTGCCCTGGGTGAAGGTGCCCTCCCCCGCGGTCTCGAAGCAGCCCCAGCCCTGCCCGCCGCGCGTGACCACCAGGCGCTGCAGCGTGAAGCGCCGCATCAGGGCGGCCACGCTGGCCTGGTGCGCCGGCTCGCCCCAGGCCGCGGCCGGCTGGCCCGGGTGGACGAACCAGCGCAGCAGCTCGTCCAGCTCCTCGTCGTTGACCTTGACGCTCTGCGCCAGCGCCAGCGAGTCCGCGGCCAGGCCCTGGTTGTCGGGGCCCTCACGCAGGTTCAGGTCAAGGAAGCGGTGCGCCGGCGTGGCCTCCAGCACGGCACGGATGGCCTGGCGCGAGCCGGGGTCGCGCTGGGCCAGCGTCCCGAAGTAGACCAGCCCGGGCTGGGCGGCCCGCACCACCTCGCAGGCCGCGGCGGCGTCGATGTGGTCCCAGGCCTGGTTCAGGCCGATCTCGAAGCGGTGCGAACGACCCTGCATGTGCACCTGCACCACCCCGGTGGGGTGAGACGGGTCGCGCTGCAGGCCCGCGGTGCTCATGCCGAAGCGCCGGAACTCGGCGTCGATCTGCCCGCCTCGCGCATCCTGGCCCACCCGCGTCACCAGCAGCGGCGGCTCGCCCAGGGCGGCGAGGTTGCGGGCCACGTTGAAGGGCGCGCCGCCCAGCACGTCGCCATCGGGAAAGGCGTCGATGAGGGCCTCGCCGAGCAGGGCGATGCGCGGGGAAGAGGTGTGCGGGGCGTTCAAGAAGCGGCTTCCTTGTATGGATGGGTGTTGGAGAGTGGAACGGGAACCACGGGTCGGTGTGCCTCATCAGGCAGGCGCACCGGGGCCGGACAAGTGTCCGCGCCCACGCCCTGCCAGGCAAGGCCCGGCAGGGCAAGGCCGACGACACCGCGGCTCAGGAGGACGTGTGGCCGAACCTCGCCTCGACCTGACGCCGAAACTCCTTGGGCGTCATGCCCTTGACCTGCAGGAAGCGTCGGTTGAAGTTGGCCACGTTGTTGAAGCCTGCGTCGTAGCAGACGTTGGTGATGTACTGGTCGGTCTCCATCAGCAGCTGGCAGGCCCGGGCCACGCGCAGCCGGTTGACGAAATTGGTGAAGGTGTTGCCGGTGAGGCGGCGGAAGTGGCGCGAGAACTGGCTCTCGCTCATGCCCACCCGCTGGCTCAGCTCGGCCATCGACAGCGGCGAGCAGCAGTTCTCCGTGATGTAGTCGACGACAGCGCTGATCTTGTCCAGCGAGGCGTCGTCGTCCAGGCTCTGCAGCGGCATGCTGGACAGCAGCCGGTAGTCGGTGCACCCCGCCAGCAGGCCCATCAGGCGCACGAACTCGCTGAAGCGGCTGACCCCGCGCAGGCTGCGGATGCGCTCCAGGCTCTCGCGCACCTGGGGGCTGACGCCGAAGAACTCGATGCCGTGGCGCGCCCGCTCGAGCAGGGGCAGCACCTCGCGCAGCTCGGGGATCAGCTCGGCCGAACGGCGCAGCGGCGCATCGGAAAACTGCATCACCAGGTCGCGCAGCGGCACGCCCTGCGTGGGCAGGTCGGCCGAGACCCAGTTGTGCGGCAGGCGCGGCCCGGTCAGCACGAGGTGGCCGGGCTCGAAGTGACCGATGTAGTCGCCCACGAACGCCTTGCCCCGGGTCTCGACGATCAGGTGCAGCTCGTACTCGTCATGGCAGTGCCACCGCACCAGGGGTGTGGGCACGCCATGCGCCAGACATCGCACGTAGCCGTAGGTGCCCTCGGGCTCGAAACCCAAGGAAGCATCACGGATGAAAGCATGTTCCAGTTCAGGCTTGCGGGCTTGGATGGCGGTCATGGCGAACTCCACTCACAACACAACGGTGACAACAAGGTGATTCTGTGATCAATCAAGTCAATCAGGTGGCATCCGGGACGGATGCCTTCACACGGCAACCCCATGGGCGTGCAAAAAGCCCTGCACTTCGCGGTGCGCCGCGCGGATCGCGGCACCCAGCTGCTCATTGCCCGCCAGCGGGCCCCACAGCAGCGGGTCGGCGCAGAACGCCGCCATCGGGTCCTTGGCCTGGAACAGCGCATGCGCGCTGATGGGATCCATGCCCTGGTCCGCGTAGGTGAAGTCCAGCTCGCCCCGGTGCCAGCGGCCGAGGAACTCGTAGAACAGCGCCAGCAGCCGCGCGGTGTGCAGCACCGAGGCGCCGCGCCCGATGCACTCGCGCAGGGTCGGCCACAGGAAGCCGGCGATCTTCGCGTAGCCGTCCATCACGACGCGCTGGTTGGTGTCGAGCAGGTAGGGGCTGCTGAAGCGGTCGAGCACGACGTCGCGGTAGGCGGCCAGGTCCAGCGGGCTGGGCCGCTCGGGCGTGTGCAGGCAGGGGATCACGTCCTGCGTGACGTACTCGTGTGCCATGCGGCGGATGTCGGGCACGGCCACGCTTTCGTGGATGTACTTGCGACCGATCAGCGTGCCAGCCCAGGCGATGCAGCTGTGGCTGGCGTTGAGGATGCGGATCTTGGCTTCCTCGAAGGGCAGCACCGACTCGACCATCTGCACGCCGACGCGCTCCCAGTCGGGGCGGCCGTTGCAGAAGTGGTCCTCGAGCACCCACTGGATGAAGTGCTCGCCCATGAGGGCCGCGCGGTCGTCCCAGCCGGTGGCCGCCTTGACGCGCTCGGCCACCTCGGGCGAGGGACGCGGCGTGATGCGGTCGACCATGCCGTTGGGGCAGGTGGTGTTGGCCAGCACCCAGTCGCGCAGCGCCAGCTCGCCGCGGCGCGCCAGGAAGTCGAGCAGGCCGGCGCGCAGGCGGTCGCCGTTGCTGCGCAGGTTGTCGCAGTTCAGCAGCGTGACCGGTGCGCCGCCACGGCGCACCCGCTCGCGCAGGATCAGCGTCAGCGCGCCGTAGAGCGTGGCGCACTGGGTGGTGCCGTCCAGGTCGGAGGCCATCTCGGCAAAGCTGTCGTCGAGGCGGTTCTCGCTGTCGAGGTAGTAGCCCGCCTCGGTCACCGTGAAGGAGATGATGCCGGTGCGCTCCTGCGCACCCAGTTCGACCAGCCCGGCCAGCGAAGGCTCGTAGGGGACGATGTGCTTGATGGCAGTGATGCGCTCGTAGGCGCGCTCACCCGCCGGCGTGACGGTCTCCAGCGTGTAGGCGCCTTGCTGCGCGCTCAGCGCTGCCACCGTCTCGGCCATGTCGGGACGCAGGTTGCCGCCGGCGAGCTGCCAGCGGGTGTCGCCCAGCGCGTGCAGGCGGTTCAGGTAGACGGCCTGGTGGGCGCGGTGGAACGAGCCCAGCCCGAGGTGCAGGATGATGCGCGGGCTGGCGTTGGTGTCGTTGGTGCTGCTCATGCCACGGCCTCGACTTGGCCACGCAGGGTGCGGCCCTTGGCGTCAAAGAAATGCAGCAGGTTCGGGTCGATCTCCACCGACACGACCTCGCCCGCGCGCAGCGCGGTGCGCTCGCCCTGGCGCGCCACCAGCGTGTGGCCGGGAGCGACCTGGGCGTAGATCAGCGTGTCGGCACCGAGCGACTCGACCAGCTCCACGCGGCCGCGCAGGCCGCCGTTGGCGTCGCTGGCGCGGCGCATGCGCACGCCCTCGGGACGCACGCCCATCATGCCGTCGGCCGGCAGGCGCCCGCCGCACAGCGTGCGCAGGGCCGGCACGGCGCCGGCCGGCACCACATTCATCTGCGGCATGCCGATGAACTGGGCCACGAACTGGTTGACCGGCTTGTCGTACAGCGCCAGGGGGGAACCCTGCTGCTCGATGGCGCCGTCACGCAGCACCACCACGCGGTCGGCCAGCGTCATGGCTTCGACCTGGTCGTGCGTCACGTAGATGGTGGTGGCGCCCAGCTCGCGATGCAGCTTGGCAATCTCGACCCGCGTCTGGCCGCGCAGCGCGGCGTCCAGGTTGGACAGCGGCTCGTCGAACAGGAACACCTTGGGCGCGCGCACGATGGCGCGGCCGATGGCCACGCGCTGGCGCTGGCCGCCGGACAGCTCCTTGGGCGTGCGCTGCAGGTAGGGCACGAGGTTGAGGATCTCGGCGGCGCGGCCGACCTTCTCGCGGATCACTTCCTTGCTCACGCCCGCCAGCTTGAGCGCAAACGACATGTTGTCGGCCACGGTCATGTGGGGGTAGAGGGCGTAGGACTGGAACACCATCGCCAGGTCGCGCTGCGACGAGGGCAGGCTGGTGATGTCGCGGCCGTCCAGGTGCAGGGTGCCCGAGTCGATGGTCTCCAGGCCGGCGATCAGGCGCAGCAGCGTGGACTTGCTGCTGCCCGAGGGGCCGACGAACACCACGAACTCGCCTTGCTCGATCGCCAGATCGATGCCTTTCATGACGCGGACCTCGCCGAAACGCTTTTCAACGCCGCGCAGTTGCAGGAATGCCATTTGGATACGTCCTTCTAAATTCTGTCGAGGGAATGTCTTGTGAGGGATGAAGCAGGGGCTGGGCGGATCGACTTACTTGACCGCACCGAAGGTCAGGCCCTGCACCAGCTGCTTCTGGCTGAACCAGCCGAACACGACGATGGGCGCAATCGCGATCACCGAGGCCGCCGACAACTTGGCCCAGAACAGGCCCTCGGGGCTGGAGTACGAGGCGATCAGCGTGGCCAGGGTGCCGGCCTGCGCCGAGCTGAGGTTGAGCGACCAGAAGGCCTCGTTCCACGACAGCACCATGCACAGCAGGCCGGTCGAGGCGATGCCGCCCATGCCCAGCGGCAGGATGACGTGGCGGAACTCGCCCCACACGCTGGCACCGTCCATGCGCGCGGCTTCCAGGATGTCGTTGGGGATGTCCTTGAAGTACGAGTACAGCATCCACACCATGATGGGCAGGTTGGACAGCGTGAACACGACGGTCAGGCCGGTCAGCGTGTCGAGCAGCCCGCTGTTCTTGGCCAGCAGGTACACCGGCACCAGCGCGCCCACGGCCGGCATCATCTTGGTGGACAGCATCCACACCAGGATGTCCTTGCTGCGGCGGGTGCGCCAGAAGGCCATCGAGTACGCGGCAGGGCCGGCGATCAGCAGGCCGATCAGCGTGGAGGCCAGGCTGGTGATGAGCGAGTTCTTGGCGTACAGCACGTAGTCGCTGCGCTGCTCGACCTCCATGAAGCTCTCCAGCGTGGGCTTGAAGATCAGCTCGGGCGGCACGGCGATGGCCTGCAGCTCGGTCTTGAAGGAGGTGAGGATCAACCAGAACAGCGGGAAGAACAGCAGCAGTGCGACACCCCAGGCCGCCACCGTGCGCACCACCTGGCCGATCAGGACCCGCTTGCTGGTGGCGGGCTTGGAGGCGCTGGAGGTGACGATGGGAGGAGTCATGGTCATGGCTTTCGTGGTCATGGCTTACTTTTCCAGGTTTTTGCCGATCAGGCGGATGAGGAAGAACGCCGCCACATTCGCCAGCAGCACTGCGAAGAGCGCGCCCGCCGAAGCCACGCCCACATCAAAGTTCATCAAGGCCTGCTTGAACACCAGGAAGGCCAGGTTGGTGCTGGCATTGCCCGGGCCGCCGCTGGTCGTGGTGTAGATCTCAGCGAACACGCTCATCAGGAAAATCATCTCGATCATCACCACCACGGCGACCGGACGCGCCAGGTGCGGGATGTACAGGTACCAGAACTGCTGCAGGGCGTTGGCGCCGTCCATGCGCGCGGCCTCGAGCTGCTCGCGGTTCATCGACTGCAACGAGGTGATGAAGATCAGGCAGGCGAAGGGCAGCCACTGCCACGACACCATGGTGATGACGGAGCCCATGGGGAAGTCGGTCAGCCAGTCCACCGGCTTGGCGCCGAAGAACTGCCACACCTGCGCCAGCACGCCGTACAGCGGGTTGAGCATCATGTTCTTCCACAGCAGCGCGTTCACCGTGGGCATCACGAAGAAGGGCGAGATCAGCAGC